>JAFIFU010000123.1 GCA_020831885.1 Ectothiorhodospiraceae bacterium | reverse complement strand
CCGGGCGCGGGGGGGGCGGGGGCGGGCGGCCCCACACTCACATGCCGTAGGTCTCGTGATCCACCCGATTGTAGATCTCATCCCAGTAAAGCTGTGCCAGTTCCTCCGAGCTGGCCGGCGGATTCTCCTCCAGCAGGGTCATCCAGCGTTCCACCAGGGGCTGCAACACCTCGATCTTCTCCGCCGCATCGGCAATGCCATGCCGCTGCTCGTAGATCTCGGCGATCCGCTCCAGGTCCTGCTCCACAAACGCGCGCGACGCCTGCACAAGGCTCTCATCCGGCTCGTGGATGTTGACGCCGGACTCCTTTGCCTCGGCAAAGTCACGATCACCGTAAGTCTGGTACAGCCAGGTCACTTCGGCATTCATGTCAGCGGCGGCCCGCAAGATATGCCGGCGCTGCTCCGCGTCCAGTCCGCGCCAGACCCCCAGGTTGAAACTGGCGGAACCGCCGGCGAAGACACCACCCGGGATATTCACCGTGATATCGGTGACCACCTCCTTCAACCGGAAATTACCCAGTTCCGGGCTGGACTGAACGGTACAGTCCACGACCCCCTGCCCCAGGGCTTCCAGGATCTCGTTGGCCGACATGGATACCGTGGAAGCACCGAAATGCTCCGCCCAACGGGACCACTGGGCACCGGCCACCCGGAGCCGCTTGCCCCGCAGCTCCTCCGCCGTGCGGATGGGCTGGGTGCACATGAGCTGGTATTCCGGCGTGGCCCCCAAGGGCAGTATCACTTGTCGTTGGGCGGCGAATTCCTCCTGACAATCCGGGCAGGCCAGCATCAGGTACTCGGAGATCGCTCCGGAATAGGCCATGCCCAGGCGCCCCTGGGCCTGGTCGCTCAGTGCCAGCAGCATGGAGAGTTCCACCGCCATATTCGTGTTGGGGAACTGGCTCGGGAAATAGGGCGTGAGCACATTGCCCACATCCGCTATGCCATCCCGCACGCCTTCCGACATTTCCGCCAGACTGAGCAGCGACAAGGGGAAAATACGGAATGACAGGGCTCCGTCAGAGTATTCCTGCAGTTTCTCGTTGAACAGCTGGGCCCCGTCATCTCCCGCTGAGTTCGGCGGAAAGCCGAGCGCATACCGGAACTGCTGGGCGTGGGACGTGCCGGCGAGGACCAGGCCGGCGCAAAGACTGGCCGCGACCAGGGTTCTTGCAACCCCTTTCATGACAGACATCGCTATCTCCTCCATCGATGGTCGGCCGCATCACCACCAGGGCATCGGCCTGTGTAGGGAGGCACCGGCACCCCGCGGGCACCGATCCCTCCTTTGCACTCCGCCGGCTGTGTTTATTAAGGCTTATGTCCGGCGGCAAGGTGCACAGTGCGGCGGTCCGTCCGTGTCCGCCCGGTCATCCGGTTCTCCGTTCCTAATCGCCCCGTTCGGCGTACAAGGCGGTGAGTTCATCACGCATGACGTGTTTCTGGATTTTCCCGGTACCCGTTCGGGGCAGTTCCGCCTGAAAACGGATCGCCTTCGGCACCTTGAAACCCGCGAGGTGTTTCCGGCAGTGCTCCAACAGCGCTGCCTCGTCCTCCTCCACCCCGGGTTTCAGCACCACCACACCGGTGACCGCCTCGCCCCAGCGGTCATGCGGCAGGCCGATCACGGCGGCTTCAATGACGTCAGGGTGCTCCAGCAGGCAACGCTCCACCTCAATGGACGCCACGTTCTCGCCACCGGTCTTGATCACATCCTTCTTCCGATCGGTGAACCAGACCACGCCCTCTTCGTCCAGCCATGCCACGTCGCCGCTGTGGAACCAGCCGTGCCGGAAACTCTCCTGCGTCTTCTCCGGCTGGTTGAGATAGCCGTTCATGACCTGCGGGCCCCGATAGACGATCTCGCCCTCCTGCCCCTGCGGGAGGAGCCGGCCATCCTCATCCATGATCGCAATCCGTGTCAGGGCCGTGGCAGGCCCCCAGGAGGCCGCCTTATCCCACTGATGTTCCGGGCGTTGGATGCAGGTGGCGGGGGTGAACTCCGTCTGGCCGGACCCCAGCACCACGTCGGCATTGGGGAAGAGCGCGTGGATATCCTTGAGCCGTTCGTTGGGCATGGGGGCCATGGCATACAGGGCGCGGCGCACCGAACTGAGATCCCGTTTCCGGACCTCCGGCTCCGCCAGGAGCTGGCTGTACATGATGGGGAGCAGGACGAACATGTTGATCCGGTGTTCCTCGATCAGCCGCGCCACCAGTTTCGGCTCGAAACCGTTGATGAGCACGATGGTGCCGCCCACGGTCAGCGCGGAGACGGTGATGCAGTTGATTGCGGTGGTATGGAACAGCGGCAGGTTGCCCAGCACCGTGGTTCCCGCCTTGAACTCGTTGGCAAGGGCGTTGGTCAGGGCGGCCAGGGTCACCGCCAGGTGGCTTGTCACCACGCCTTTCGGCAAAGCCGTGGTGCCGCTGGTATACAGGAGCTGGACCGGATCCCGGTCCTGGATCAGCACCTCCAGCTCCCGCTCCTCGCCGGAAGCCATGAGCTCCTGGAGCGTCCCCCGGATCTTGCCGCCGCCCTCGCCCTGAACCTGCGGCGTCCAGTACACATGTTCCAGATCGGGCAATTCCGGCAGGGCCCGGAACAGCTCGCCCAGGGCATCCTCGACGATCAGCACCCGCGCCCGGGAATCCTTGAAGCAGTAACCGATCTCCTCGGCCCGCAGGGCCAGATTCCCCGGCGCGCAGATCAGCCCCGCCTTGGCGCAGGCGAAATAGACCACCATCAGCTCCGGAATGTTGCGGGCGAGCACTCCCACCACATCGCCGGCCTGCAGCCCCAGGCCGAGCAACGCGTGCCCGAGCCGGTTGGACTGATCCTGCAGCTCACGGTAGGTCACCCGCCGGTCGTCCAGGATAAACGCCGGGCGGTCGGGAAACAGGTCCGCCGATCGGGTGACGATGTCGCCAACGCAAACACGCTGGATCATGTTCTGATCGAGCGCACTGACTGCTGGGGTACTCATGACGGACTCTCCTCGCGATACATGCCGTTTCTGATTGTGCTTTCCCGCAGGCTAGCGGCCCCCCCCCGAAAACAAAAA
>JAFIFU010000126.1 GCA_020831885.1 Ectothiorhodospiraceae bacterium | reverse complement strand
CTTGAAACAAGCACTTTGATTTCTAGTATTTCCGGGTAATTCCAAGACCACAGTGGTACCAGCCACGAGCATTTGCTCAACGTGTGATCTGAGCACTGGCTTAAGACGGGACGAGTAACTGATGTAATCATTGAAGTCTTTGATCTCGCCTGGGAAAAGGGCAGCTAGCCATTCATCCTCTGAAATAAGCACGGCCCCTCGCTCACGAGCGATTTTGGCAGATAAGGTGCTTTTGCCAGCGCCCATTTTCCCGCAGAAAAATATTAACGTTCCGTACGGTCTCACTACTTACTCCTTATGCATAACGCCTTGGGTAAGCTGCCGGACGGAGCACGGCGTAGTACCGGTCAGCTTCACCCACTTGTTAAGAATAAAGTCCACAGTTTAAACATGTTACTTCTTGCCCACCTCGATATCGACAAAGTGTAATGCTGTGGGAGGACAGCTTTTAGTCCAAAATCTTCCGAACGACCACTGGCCTTCAGGATTAAAAGAACTATCTGAAGAAAGCGTGACCGAGAATCGGTTTACGTCTAGAACACATCCATCAAAAGAATCAAATTTACCCTGGAGCCAAATCGGCCTATTCGAAGGAAAGTTCCTAAACTCCTTGTTATACTTTGGCTGAAAATAGGAGATCAAACTTGCCTCCATCGCTTCAAATAGACTGTTCATGCCCCCATGCACTAGTCTAGGTAGAATATTTGGACCAGTTAATACGAGCCCTCCAGGAGCCGAAGCATGGATCAAATAGCCGGGATCGTATGCAAATAGGAACAGGCTTTTATTACCAAATCGTTGTTGAAAATCCCCCTGAATTTCAACAACTTTCTCGTGCGCTAAAGCCCGCTTGAAAACATTGCTATTTCCATTTGGACCACATGCGATTCCCACATACTCGACATGAAAGTCAGTTAGATCCTCGAACCCTTCCGGATACTGAATAAAATGTTGCAAATCAGGTGAAAGCATTTGTCGACTTCCCGTGATTAGGCCCAGCCGAAGCTAGAGGTTTCCGGTTGGTGTAGCTGCCGGTACTCGGCAGGCGTCAGATCCCCGAGCGAGTCATGAGGGATCTCTTCGTTGTAGTCATGGAGCCATCGCTCGGTGTGCTCGCGGACCTCGGTGAGATTGCGGAAGACATACATGTCGAGCACACCACGACGGTAGCTGCCGTTGAATCGTTCGATGAAGCCGTTCTGCATCGGTCGGCCAGGCTCAATGAAACTCAGTTCAACGCCGCGCTCTTCTGCCCACTCGGCCAACGCCGTGGAGATGAGTTCCGGACCATTGTCGAGCCTGAGCCGCTGCGGATAACCACGCCACGCGGCAATGCGCTCAAGCACCCGGATCACCCGTGCCGCCGGCAGATTCAGGTCAACCTCCACCGCCAGCGCCTCGCGGTTGAAGTCGTCAACGACATTGAAGGTTCGAAACCGTCGGCCATCCCACAGAGCGTCAGACATGAAATCCGCAGACCAGCAGCCGTTCAAGGTACTCGCCGCCTCCAACGGCTGGCGCGGCCGGTGGGGCAAGCGTTTTCTGCCTCTGCGCCGCAGGTTCAGCTTCAACGCACAGTAAACCCGCCAGACCCGCTTGTGATTCCACACCAGACCACGACGCCGGATCAGCTTGAAAAGCTTGCCGAAGCCCCGCTCTGGAAAGCGCTCTACCAGTTCCTGGAGCACCGCAATCACTTGTTTGTCCCGATCCGGTTGCTTCCGATAGCGCACCACCGACCGGGCTATCCCGGCAGCCTCACACGCCCGGCGCTGACTCATGCCATGGTCCTGTATCAACGCATCCACAACACGGCGCTTGTCGTCCGGGCTCAGAGCTTTTTTGTGATGACGTCCTTAAGCGCCGTGTTCTCCAACGCCAAATCGGCGTACATCCGCTTGAGCCGGGCATTCTCCTCCTCAAGCTCCTTGAGGCGTCGAACATCGGCTGCTTCCATGCCGCCGTACTTCGACTTCCACTGGTAGTACGTCGCCTCGGAAATCCCGAGTTCCCGGCAGACGTCCTTCACCTTGCGGCCGCCTTCGACCTGCTTGAGCGTCTGGACAATCTGGCTCTCTGTAAACCTGCTCTTGCGCATCTGGGCCTCCTTGGGCTTAGTTTGCCCGGAGACCTCTAGTTTGCAATGGACCAATTTTCAGGGAAGGCGACATGGACAACGATCAAGAGTCGTGCGAAACCCCTCAATAAGCAGTGAAGCAGTTGTTTGTAGAATATATTCCGTGGAGTGACAATCTCATGATCGTCATTCTTCGGCCATGGGCCGCTCCTTTGATGATCTACGAGGATCACTCGCCAACAATCTACGGCGGGCACGATCAGCTCGCCGGTATTCACAAGAGCAACTTGCGTTCCTATCAGATATTGATCGCACCTATGTCTCACAGTTGGAACGAGGGGTCGTCAACCCTTCGCTGCTGGTTCTGAGCAAACTGGCGGACGCACTAGAGCTTGATGTTACTGACCTTCTGGGACGTTAGAAGACGCCTCCTGGACTCCCCCCGGTGCAGTAGACACCTCCGGGCAATATAGTGAGCCTAGGAGGACACCATGAGTCCCTAGATCACTTCTCCCGGATACAAGACCCAAAACACGGCAAAGGCCCAGATGGCAGCAATCGATTGTGGGGCGCCCAAGACAGGGAAGCCGAATCCCGTACCCTTCTGTAGCTCAATCAACACGCCGCGGATAGCGGCATAGACGGTTACAATAACGGATCGCCGTTGCGCTTACTCTAAGCGGGTTTGAGTATATGGGATCACCGTCTCGAAGGCGGGGAGAAGTCCTGTCGCGACCCGCAGCGCCCCAGGCAGGTCCAACGCGCGGGCAGCATAGTCGGCGTTCAGAAGTGCCGGCGGCAGATAACGGTCGTACTTCTCCTTCGCCTGCGTCGGGACCACCTCTGCAAGCACCTCCGCACTGGATGGCGGCGATGCAACGAACGCGGCCAGCGCATCACGCACTGACTCCGCATCACGGCTTTTGACAACCAGCGCGAACTGCTCGCGCGCGGCAGCCATGCCCCCCGGGCCCCGGGCGCGCGCCCGAGTGTCAACAATGCCCTCAGAGGCCCAGGGCA
>JAFIFU010000063.1 GCA_020831885.1 Ectothiorhodospiraceae bacterium | reverse complement strand
TGCCCCCGAACACGCTGCAAAGCCAGAGCACCATGGGAATAGATCAGCGCTTCCTTAACGCACCCGCCGTTACATCCCAGCGGAGGATTCCGTCCATGTCCGCTCTGCATGCACCACCAAACAACCGCTTTGTGGGTTCAGCGTTACCAGTTCACCACTGCGGACCACGGATGTAATATCAACCGCGAATCGATCAATAAACGACAGTTCCGCAAACGCCGCACCCTGCGCAATAACCGGATTGCTAAGGTTGAGCACGAGACCCGCGGGCGCCATACCCCGCGACTTCATTTCCGCCAGCATCCACGCGGTGGCGACTCCCCCTTTGGCGGTCTCCAGAATCACAATCTTTCCGACGTAACTCTCTCCGTGGAGGCGATGCGATGATCGGGAAAATAGGCCCTTTTCACGGTCGAGATCATACCGTGCACTAAAGTTGTCTTTCGCCACCAAAGCCACGCCCGATACTTTTTTTCCAATTCCGACATGGCCATAAAAAACGCGATCCTCCATTTCACATTCTCCCACGGATCGCCGCATCCACACAGACCTCCATAGGCGCGATGGCCGGACGGTAGCCGTAGCCCGTGATAATATTGCAGAGCTTGGCCGAGTTCGTCAGCAGTCGTACCCATCCGTTTGCCTGCCCCAATTCCCGGGCATACATTTGATAAAAACAGACTCCGCTCAGAAGCATGCCTCCCGCTTCTTCAATGATACCGGTGATACCCAAGCGGTCAGCAGCAGCCTTGACTTCCGGGTTTGTCGCCACCACGAGGGCTGTGTGCTCGTGGACGCGCCGCCCTTCCAGCAGCTCCGCCAACTGCTGGATCTCCAACAGCGAGAGCTGCGGCGCCGCAAAAACGACGACGTCGACGCGATCTTCATGCCGCTCAAAGGAACGATAATAGGTCTCGATAGCGTCGCGTCTCAGCAGGTGTGTTCCCGGTGGTGGTCCGTCGAACACCGACGCCACGTCGGGCGCCTCGGGAGTGATTCCAGGCAGGTGGAACAGAGCGACTGAGCCGTAGCTCGCCATCGCCGCACCAAAGTGTTTCAGGTCATCAGACGATGGTGTGGCCTTCAACTGCACGACCGGCACCGCCCAGTATGATCCCGCCTGGCTTCCGATCAATGCGCCGAGTGCGCCCCATTCCGCGAAATCTGCCGGTTCGAAGTCAAGCTCAAACAGGCAGGTGCCCCGACGATTGCCGTCGAGGTGGTATCCATAGCGAGGCGTCCGGCCGGTAAGCGCTGCAGCAAGGGCGGCCGGCCCGCCTTCGAAGTTGCTGCGGGCGGCACAGATGCTGTTGGTGTAGATAACAACACCGGTATCGCCGAAGGCGACGTGTTGACCAGGGATTGGCGCTTGGAACGTCTGGTAATTGATGCAGGTGTCGGTCATCAGGATACCGAGGCTGCGCAGCGCCGACACCGCACGGAGCTCGAGAAAGGCCGAGGAGGAACGCTGCTTGAGCCCCCGGTACTTCGCCTGATCCACCCCGCGCGGATCGGTTAGCGTCGGCACCGCGACCCGGCGTTGCTCTTCCGGATAAGCCGCTAACGCTTCCAGATAGCGGACACCGGACTCGCCGAGGGACTCCGTATCCCCCATAATGTGCGCCTGACTCACCTCGACCATATCCCCGGCGTCGAAGAATGACCCCACCGAAACCAGCTGCTGCATGGCCTGCCGCCGCGGCTCGCCGAACTCGCCGGCAAGCATGGCGCTCTCAAAGTCTGTCAGCTTCATGGCGATCTCCTTACCGTTTACGGTCATCCCTCCTTGGCTTAAGGAAGCGCTGATCGATTCCCACGGTGCTCTGCGGAGCCCTTCGAGCGGGCTGACAAGGCGGCGTTCGCGGGCGATGGACGTGGTCCCCGCGATTTCGGATCGCTTTTAAGGAAGCACTGATCTCTATCCCTGGCGGGGCCTTACCCGCCGTACCACTTCTTGACTTCCTTGCGCATCACCTTCCCTACGGGGCTGCGAGGCAGGGAATCGACGAAGTCGATGGCCTTCGGCGCCTTGATGCTTCCCACCCTGCTCTTACAGAGCTGTATCAACTCCTCCTCGGTCACCACCTGACCGGCTTTCAGTTCCACGGCCGCCTTGATGGCTTCGCCCCATGTTTCATCCGGCACCCCCACCACCGCACAGTCCTGCACGGCCGAATGGCTCAACAGCACCTGCTCGACCTCAAGCGGGTACACGTTGAAGCCACCGGTAATAATCATCTCCTTGATACGGTCCTGGATGTAGATGAAACCATCCTCGTCCTGGTAGGCCACGTCGCCCGTGCGGTGCCAGCCGAACTTCCGGGACTCAGCCGTCGCGTCCGGGTTCTTGTAGTAGCCCTTCATGACCAGTCCGCCCTGAACAACAATCTCGCCCAGCTCGCCACGAGGTACGGGCGTCCCTTCCTCGTCCATGAGCGCGACTCGTACGAAGGGAGTGGGCCGGCCACAGCTCAGGAGTCGTTTCTCGTGGATATTGCCTTCCGCATCCAGGTGATCGGATGGCGCCATGAAGGTGACGGAGGACGGAACCTCGGTCTGACCGTACCCTTGTGTCATTACCGGGCCAAACACGCTGATCGCCTCGCCCAGCTTGACGCTGGAAGTCGGCGCAGCACCGTACAAGAAATGCCGTAGCGATGAGTAATCGAATTCCCGCACATTCGGTTCGGAAAGGAGCTTGTAGATGGCCGTCGGCGGCAGATAAATGAGTGAGATCCTATCTTCCTCAATGGATCTCAACACACTCTGCGGGTCGACCTTCCGGTGAATCACCATCGTGCCGCCCAGGGCAATCATCACGAAGGCAAAGATGCCCGCAGCGTGGGAAAGCGGCGCACATGCCAGGTACACCGGGGGGGCGTCGAACCGCAGATTGGAGAGATAGTTGGCGGTCATCACCTCGATGTTGCGGTTGGTGTTCATAACGCCCTTGGGACGCCCTGTTGTACCGCCGGTTCCACGGACCATGCAGACCCCGTCGGGATCCCAGGGCAGTTGCACTGGCGCATCGGAGCGATGCCCTACCCATGCCTCAAAGCTCGATCCGATTGAACTCTCGTCGTCCAGACAGACCAGCTGCCGTATTCTCGGAATCCGCTCTTTCGCCGCGCGTGCAAAATCCTGAAATTCTTTCTGAAAGAACAAAATCTCGACGTCGAAAAAATCCAGGATATACAGGTTCTCATCAGTACCATTGCCCACGTTCAGGGGAACCCAAGCAGCCTGGGCCTTCAGGATTCCCAGCAGCACAGTGAAGGCAATCGGATCATTCCGGCTGAGAACGGCACATTTTGATTCGTAGGTGATCCCTTCGTCACGGAGGCCATGCCCGATCTGAGACGCAAGCCTGTCCACTTGGGCGTAGGTCCACGTTTCGCCTTCAAAGCGATACATGGCCCGTTCCGGGTAAAAGGCGGCGCTGCGGTGAAAAAAATCGATCGCGTTCATGCTGTTGTCTCCTGGGTTTGCCTTTTCCACTCGGGCAGGAACTCAGTCTCGAGCCAACGCGTCGTAACGGCTGCTTGCTGGAATGCGGAACTTCGCATCAGGGATTTGTGCAATGAAACGGTCGTCGTAATGCCGCCGATTTCCAGGTGCTCAAGCGCTGTTGACATCGTGCGTAAGGCATTTTCGCGATCCTTTCCCCATACGATCATTTTTCCGATCATCGAATCATAGTATGGGGGGACGACGTAACCTTCGTAGCAGTGACTATCAAGGCGGATATTCTCATCTTCCGGCACGCCCCAACGCTCAATTCGACCTGGACTGGGCGCGAAATCCCGAGCAGGATCTTCCGCGTTGATGCGGCACTCGATGGCGTGGCCATTCAGGCATATGTCTTCCTGTCGAAAGGAGAGCGATTCGCCATCGGCCACCAGAATCTGCTCACGAACAAGATCTATCCCGGTCGCCATTTCGGTGACCGGGTGTTCGACCTGAATCCGGGTATTCATTTCCAGAAAGTAGAAGCAGTCGGCGTCAACATCGTAGACGAATTCCACCGTCCCTGCGCTGACATACCCCACCTGGCGGGCAAGCGCTACCGCCGCGGCGGCCATCTCTTCGCGGCGCGCGTCAGACAGCGCCGGGGAAGGAGCCTCCTCAATCAGCTTCTGATGGCGTCGCTGTACGGTGCAGTCCCGCTCGAACAGATGACAGACATTGCCCTGTTGGTCGCCCATCACCTGGATCTCTATATGCCTCGCCCGCTCGACGAACTTTTCCAGGTAGACAGTCGCGTCGCCAAAAGCCGATTGCGCCTCACTCTGCGCGCTCGAGTATGCAGCGGCAAGCTCTGCATCGTCTCGGACGACCCGCATTCCACGACCGCCGCCTCCAGCACTGGCCTTGAGCAGGCACGGAAAGCCGATGGCGCGCGCCGCCGCCCGCGCTTCCTCCAACGAGGACAGCCGTCCAGACCCGGGAACCACCGGCACCCCCGCTTTCCTGGCAACCTGAATGGCGCTCAGCTTGTCGCCCATGATCTCGATTGCCTCAGCCGTGGGCCCGATGAAGGTCAAGCCCATTTCCGCACACGCGCGCGGCAGGACTGCACGCTCTGACAGAAAGCCGTAACCCGGATGCACGGCCTGGCAGCCCGTTCCCCTCGCCGCAGTGACCAGAAGCTCCGGACGCAGATAGCTCTCCTGGGATGGCGCCGGGCCGATGCAGATCGCTCGATCTGCGATTTGCGCAGCCAGTGAGTCGCGATCAGCCTCGGAAACCCCGACGACCGCTTCGATCCCGAGTGCGTGACAGGCGCGTATTATCCGTACCGCGATCTCGCCGCGGTTGGCAACGAACACCCGCTTGATGCTACTCATGAAGCGCCCCACCATCGGGGTTTACCAGCAGGATCGCCTGCCCGCTCTCAACAAGGGCGCCATTCTCTGCCAGGATCTCCACCACCTCACCCGCGACGTCGGTGGTAATCGGCGAGTACAACTTCATGACCTCCAGGAGGCCGACCGTATCCCCAGGGTTCACGACGTCGCCCTGCGCCACGTAGGGCGGTGCACCCGGTTCCGGTGAACGGTAGAAAACACCAACGCTGGGGGCCCGCACGACGGCATAGTCGCCGTACCGATCCCCTTCGGGCGTACGGCCTTCGGATGACCCTGGAGACGTGGGGGCAGGCTCGTGCGTGGCGTGAGGCGGCGGCTCCTTGGATCGCTGCACTGGCGCCGTCCCTTCGCTGTGGCGAGTAAAGCTAACCTTGATTCCGCCGACGTCGAGATTCAGGCTTTCGCAAAACTCAGATTCCTTTATTAGGCGAAGAATATCAACAACGTCACGATAAGTCAGATTATACTCAACCCCTTCGTTCAAGTCTTTTATCTTTGCCATAATAATTCCTACGTATTTACGCCAGATTGAGATCCAGTTTCAGCGAACCTTTTCCGATACTTATGGTCCGGAGACTGGGCTCTTTGACGAGATGATCAATGAGTAGAACAAGCGGCTGGCTCACGGTGGGATATGCGCTAAGCTTCGTTTGCTCTCGTCGCAACCCCTCAACATGATCACCGCCGTAAAACAAATGAAGAAGGAGATCTTTGTCCGACTTAAACGGCCCTTTATCACGCTTGAAATTCTCAATAATCTTCGCGCCGAACACCTCCTCCGGGTTCGCCGGTTCCGCGCTCTTCCCTGCGAGAATTCGATCCAGCACATCAGGGGCAATGGGAGCGGGTGGGGCGCCATAATGGCCAAGCGCGTAGAGGTAGAGCTCTTTGGGTACGGTCTTGTAGCGTTCACCATGGATCACGTTAAAGGCCGCCTGCACACCGACAAACTGGGAAAACGGTGTCACCATCACAGGGAAGCCAATCTCCTCACGAACACGGCCGGCCTCTTCGAGCACTTCGTCGATACGGTCTATCAGACCGATTTCCTGCAACTGTCGACGGAAATTCGACATCATGCCGCCCGGAATCTGGTGTCCTGCAAAGGCCTGATACCGAACGGGGTCGAACTTCATTGATTCCTGGACCTGATGACCTTCCTGGTAGGCAATCCAATGGAAGTAGTCGTCGGTGCGCCTGACCATTTCGGGATCGAGGGACGTCTCGATTCCCAACTGCTCGGCTAAAGCCATCATGTCAATGGTGCTTGGCAGGGACTCGCCGTTTGCCAGCGGGACACTGGCGGTAGCGATGGTATCGACGCCCGCTTTCATCGCTTCCCGGTACGAATCGTGAGCCAAACCCATTGAGTGGTGGGCCATAAACTCAATGGGTACTTTGCCACCAGTCGCTTCGTTGAGCGCGGCCATCAGCGAGCGGGTTCGTTCACCCGTCAGAAGGCCGCTTGCGTCGCCCATGGTAATGGAATCGACCCCGTAGGCGACGAGTTCCCGAACTTTGGCGGCGAAATACTCATCCGTGTGCACGGGGCTCAGTGAAAACGTCAGTACCCCCGATGCCTTCAGGCCGACTTGCTTCGCGATTCGGAAGTGCGCTGCGATATTGTTAAGGTCGTTCAGGCCGTCAAAGATCTTGACCCACTCGGCACCCGTGTCACGCAAGCAGCGAAAGAGCAGTTCGACGACTTCGTCGGGATAACGCTCCCAGCCGAACAGATTACGACTCCTGATCAAGATATCGATCGTGGCGTCCGGCATGCAGGTTCTCAGCAGCCGCAAACGCTCCCAGGGATCGTCTCGCATGAACTTGACCGCGGTTTCGAAGGAGGCCCCGGAAATCGTGCAGACCTTCCGGAACCCGGCGCGGTTAACCCAATCAGCGGCGCCAAGCATCGCTTCTGTCCGCATCCTGGTGGCCCACAGTGACTGCGGGCCATCCCGGAATGTTTCGTCCACAAAGCCAACCATGTCACACCCTCACGACAACAGCGTCCGCCTGACCGTAGCCGCCACAGATCGCAGCAGCGCCGTAGCCACCGCCCTGGCGCCGAAGCTCCCTGACCAAAGCCATCACCACGCGTGCGCCGCTGGCCCCGGTGGGATGTCCGATGGCGACCGCGCCGCCATTGACGTTGGTAATCGACCGGAGCCTGTCCAGCCGCTGGGCGTCGCCGTCCGCCATGTATTTGGTGGACACGAGGGGCATTGCCGCGAAGGCTTCATTGATTTCGATGCACGTAAGATCGTCGGTGGAGAGGCCGGCCTTCTTCAACGCAGTGAGGATCGCGAGGCCAGGCATATACACGGACGAGTCCAGCTCACCCGACACCTGGGCATGAGAGACGATTTCACCCAGAGGTTGCTTGTCCCGGCGTTTCGCCTCCTCATCAGCCATTAGCAATGCCACGGCCGCGCCGTCGTTCAGGCCCGGCGCATTCCCCGGCGTCACGGTTGGCGAACCGTAAACCGTCTCCAGGCTGTTGAGCTTATCGATCGATACATTCCGGCGTGGCGGCTCATCCAGCCGAAGTGCTTCCTGGTCGGCACCATCCAGGTGCACAAGCTCCTCGTCGTAGACACCGGAGTCATATGCCTTGAAATAGGCCTGGTGGCTTCGCAGCGCCCATTCGTCCTGCTCCTCACGCGTAACCCCGAATTTAAGCGCGGCTTCACCCGTGACTCTGGCCACCGGCGCACCATTGATTGGGTTGCGGATCTGCATGGGATCCTCCACCGTGAAGTCCCCCCGGCGATGCCCCCAGCGAATGCCTTTCATCAGGAACGGAGTCTGGCTCGCGCTCTCAATACCACCGGCCAGTGCGACCCCTACTTCACCCGCCCGGATTTTGAGGGCAGCAAGGCCGATGCATGTCATCGAAGAGCAGCATGCCCGGTCGATGGTGAGAGATGGCGTGCTCGCCGGGATGCCGGCCTTGAAGTTGATCTGACGGGCGGCTACCGACGTGGCCGCCACTAACAGGGCGGAACCGAAGAACGTTTCATCCACATCCTCTGGAGGAACCGTTGCACGCTGAAGGGCCGCCTGCGCAACGATCCCGCCGAGATCGACGGCGGAATACTTCGCAAGTCCACCCCCAAATTTTCCGAACGGAGTCCGTAACGCCTCTACGATGACAACTCTATTCATTTTCTCTCCTAAATCTATGACTGATTCCCATCACCTGGATGGGCAGGCGCTGGCCGCACCACCGCCGACAAACCACCATCAACAACCAAGTCGGCACCGGTAATGTAGGCAGCGTCACTCGAGAGCAAAAACAGGCAAGCCGCTGCCACCTCCCAGGGCTCCGCATAGCGGCCCAAGGGAATTCGACTGCTCCAGCTTTTTTCGGCACCCGTCCGTCGCAGTTCCGCATTCAACGCGGTGGCCGTGAACCCAGGTGAGACTGAATTGACGCGAATGCCATAAGGGGCCAGCTCATCAGCAAGCTGACGCGTCAGCGAGACCAACCCGCCCTTCGCCGAGTTGTAAGCAACATTCACCCCGCCCCGGTGGGCGGCCAGAGAAGCGATATTGACGATGGAGCCGCCACCATACGTCGTCATGCGAGGGGCCGATGCCTTCGCCGCGTAGAATGCTGACGACAGATCAACGTCAATGACCCGCCGCCACTCTTCCACAGTCGTCTCCGCAGCATTGCCTCTCGCGATAACGCCCGCACCATTCACCAACGCATCCAAACGGCCGAACTCTCCAACAGCATCCGTGATGGCCTGGCCTAAACGATCATAGTCGGATACATCGGCGGGGAAGAACGACGCCGCCCCCCCCGCGGCAACAACTGCCTCCACGGCCCCGCGTCCCTTGCGCGCATCCTGATCGATTATCGCGACGGCTCCCCCCTCCGCCGCCAGCCGTTCGGCAACAGCGAATCCGATACCGGAAGCACCGCCGGTAACTATTGCGACTTGGTTGTCAAATCTTCCCACCTCACATCCCCTTTTCCAATTAGAGACAAAGTATCCCAAGGAATGAACGCAACCAGTGGGCCGTTCCACAACACCCCAGCCAAAGCACGGGCGTGCAAAATTCAATAAACCCACGCCGGGTTCGGTAATCGCCTAATAAATTCCCATCGATCACCCAAACCCCTTAGGCTCAAGTATCGATCTGATCACAAAATCAAATGCAAGACTTATTACAACTGCAAACCAAGTCCATAAGGAAACACATCAACGCCACCTCAAAAGCCGCGCTTCAATCCAGCTCATGAATTTCATAAGAATCACTGACATGATTGCCAAAAAAAACAACACTGCAAAAACGCCATTTGTGTCGAAAGTTCCCGCAAGATATGTCAATAGCTGGCCAAGCCCTCTCTGTGCCGCAATGATTTCTGACGCAATGACACCTAGCAGCGCGTAAATCAATCCAAGACGGAGACCTGAAAATATGGTTGGAACAGCACTGATCAAAGTAACCTTGAAAAAGGTTGTTGCCTTGTTCGCACCAAGCATCCTGGATAATACGATCCAATCGGTGTCAACACTCCTGGCACCTGCGATGGTATTATTCAAAATAATAAAAAACGTCAGCGAGAACCCTAACGCTATTTTTGAACCGAGACCCAAACCAAACCAGAGCAGAAAGAGAGGCGCCAGAGCAATCCTTGGAAGCGCATTAAGTCCAGAAAACAAAGGATCAAAAAACTTTTCGGAAACCGGCCATACAACAAACAACAACCCAAACAATATCCCTGCCACTATCCCAAGAAAAAAGGCTGCTCCTGTTGCCGCAAGCGTCCAAAAAGCCTCCCTAAAAAGGATAGGATCAACGAGTGTTCCATTATAAAGATAAGCGAATATTTTTGTTGGCTGACCGATAAATATCGGATCGATAATACGTTCTCTTGATGCCCATTCCCACAAAAAAAGAAACAACGCCAACGCCACCACTTGGGCAATCAGAACGTACAGCCCGTCACCTTTCATCCACCGCTGGTTATTTTCATCCATCATCACCTCCGTTCAGGCCTTGCTCCAACCATGTCCAGACTTCAGCGTAGATTTCATGATATAGAGGATCTTTTTGCAAAGCCCTTGCCGAGCGCGGTCTCTCCAACGGAATAGGTATATCCTTTATGATTCGACCAGGTCGCGCAGACATAACAATCACTCTATCTGAAAGCGTTACGGCTTCATTCAGATCGTGTGTTATGAATACGACGGTTCTCCTTTCCTCAGTCCACAGGTCCAGCAGCACATCCTCAAGCTGGAGCTTCGTTTGCGCGTCCAAGGCTCCGAAAGGCTCATCCATCAACAGGATTGACGACGAGAGGGAGAAGGTGCGGGCCAACGCCACACGCTGACGCATGCCATGGGACAAAGCCTTGGGGTAGTTATTTTCGAACCCGCTCAGCCCAACCTTTCGAAGCATATCCCTTGCCCGCTGTACCCGCTCCTTTTTTGGTACGCCTCGAAACTCCCCCCCAAGGGTTGCATTTGATAGCGCAGTTCTCCATGGAAAGAGACAGTCCCTTGCAAGCATGTAAGCGACATCATGTCGGCCTGCCTTTGGCGGGCTTCCGGCGAGACTGATCGATCCTGTCTGAACATCGATCAAACCGGCCAACAGGTTGAGCAACGTGGTTTTCCCGCACCCGCTGGGTCCGACAATAGAAACAAACTCTCCACCTCGGACCCTCAGGTTTGCATCCGAGACGGCGAGAACATTTCCCGGAAACTCATGGGTGACAGCCTTTATGTCTATGGCACCATGAGCGTCCTCCGGCTTAGCCGTGCCGCCCCCCCCGGAAAGGGGGGCAGCAACCGTCTCCATATTTTCCGACAAAACCGACTCCTCATTGCGGACTTCATATTCGTGCGGCATTACAACACCTGAATGCATTTTAAGCGCGAATCAAGGAGCGTCATCGTACACGATGGCATTTACATCGAGCGGCTCATCAATCAACCCATAGGTCGTCAGGAAGTTGTTGAATCCATCAACGACAGACCTATCAAATGTGCTGCCTAACTGCTCAATGGATTCTCTGACGACCAGATCCATGAATTTATCCACATCACCCACTTGACCGGGTTCGAAATTGCGTCTGGCCAAAGCCATCACTTCATCGAAGTTGTCTTCATCTGCGACCCACGCCTTGGCCTCAGCGTTGGCGCGAAGGAAAGCGTCGATTTTTTCCTTATTCTGCTCGATATATCGAGTCCGTGCTTGCCAGACCACAAAACCGCCATTCATTGCGCGCAGCATTTCCGGCCCTTCGCCACGCCGCATATCGACGAGAACTCGGCAATTGTCCGTAACCTGACATAACGCCGGGATCGGATCCCAGCTGAGCACCACATCGACTTGCTGACTAAGGAGCGCTGAGTAGGCGGTGTTGGGGGCACCCACAGCAACGTATGTTGCCGAATCCGGGTTAACACCCGCACCTTCCAGCAAGGCTCGCGCGTACATTTCCGTGGCACTCCCACGCGCTGTCACCCCGACTCTCAGACGGGACAGTTCGCCAAGCGCTCTAACGTTTTCGGGATAGGACGACTCCGGAACATCAAGGCCGGACCTTGCCGTGAAAGAGTATACGTTGTTACTGACCTCTGTCCCCAGCATCTGCAAGTCATGACCCCGGGAAACCGCCTGCATCATGACATCTGCGGAGCTCATGATGATGTCTACACTTCCAGCAGCCGCGGCTTGTTGGGCAAGCGGCCCATTGGCCAACAGAACGCGCTCACACTCAATACCGTGTTTTTCACATATGTTATTTTCCACCATTGCCCAGGTGGCCAAATGTATAATTGAACCAGGGTATTCGTGAAAACGAACCTTGCCGAGATTGTCTGAGGCAGGGACAGCAAGAGGCAGAACAAGGAACAAACCCATAAAAAGGGCTGACAGTTTTCTGATACGCATCTTCTCTACTCCTCCGAAGATCATCCTTGAATTGAAATCATTCTCCGTACGAATTACCAAAGAACCAATAACCACACTTCGGGTCGTCACCGATCAAACCATCCCGAGCCGAAGAATATAGGGCGGCCAAAGGGCTGGGCTGAAGTCGCCGGTATGGCAAGCAGCTTAACCAGAACGTCCGGGTGTCCAGCGCATACTCGTCTCTTCCAGTCTCGTGTTTGTTATACGTCTTCGGGAACGGATAGTTTCTAGTCTTATATCTTATATAGTAGATCATGTAAAGGAACCAAGCAATGGTAAGAACTGCCACGGCAGGCGAGCACCTTGCACCTGACAGCAGACGTCGAAACCGACCGCTGTACGGGCGCCGAGGGCGCATCCCGGTCACTGTTCAGGCGGACGATAGGTGTGGACTGGAAGCAAAGACCTGCAACGTGATTCAGGGTTGTCAGGAGCCTTCGGCGAGTGGACCGTCGGGGCTTCGTTCTTGCCGCTCGGCGGCAGCGGCTTCGCCTTCTGTGGAAGTGGCGATGCCGGAGATGTTCCTGGCGGATCAGCACCTGCCATTACGGTGCCCGTGAATTGACTCCCTCCAGAGCCCCACCGGCTGCAGCGATCAAGAGGACGCAATGGGCACCGGGCCCCACGCGTCATGAACTGCCCCGGTTTCCGTGGAGGCCGTTGGATTTCAAACCACGCCGCCGGGAGGGCGATCTCATACTGGGCTGAGTCGCTCCGCGCCCGGCACCTTGGTTGAAGGCACCATCCGGTTCACGAAGTCGTCGCACGTGCTTACCCATGGCCGGCTATGGCCCAGGCGTCAGGATCAGGAACGAGTCAGCGCTGGCCGGGCATGACACCCACGGCATTATGGGAATATGGGAATAGACGAGCGTTTCCCCAGTTTCCCGCAACACACGTGCGTTCTCATCGTGAGCGGGGGGGCTAGCGCCCCAGGTACAGATCCCTGAGCAACGTAATGTATTCTCCTTCGATGGCGAGGAACCCCACCAGTACCAGCAGGCACAGGGGCGGCAGCAGGATGGCGTACACCAGGGACAGCCTTTCCCAGAACATGTGCATGAAGAAGATCACGATCAACGCCGCCTTGATCATCATGAACATCAGCACCAGTGTCCACCGCCAGACGCCCTGCAGGTCGTTGTAGTCCACCAGGTAGGACATAAAACTGAACACGAACAGCCAGCCCCAGACCTGCAGGTAGAGCTTGACCGGATGCTGTTGTCCCTCGCTTGCACTGGCCATGACAACACCTCAGAGCAGGTAGAAGAAGGCGAAAATGAACACCCACACCAGGTCCACGAAGTGCCAGTACAGGCCGGCGATCTCCACCGGCTCGTAACTGCCCGAGCGGTCGTAATCCCCGCGCAGCACCTTGCGCGCCACGATCAGCAGATACAGCACGCCGATGGACACGTGCAGGCCGTGGAAGCCGGTGATCATGAAAAACGCCGAGCCGAACTGAGGGGCGCCCATGGGGTTCTCCCAGGGGCGGACGCCCTTCTGGATCAGGTCCGTCCATTCGTAGGCCTGCAGACCAACGAAGCTGGCGCCAAGGATGGCGGTGAACAGGATGAACAGTGCAGCCATCCGCCGGTTGCGGGCATAGCCGAAGTTCACGGCCATGGCCATGGTGCCGCTACTGGTGATCAGGATGAATGTCATGATGGCGATCAGCAGCAGCGGGAACTCGTGCCCCAGTACGGTCAGGGCGAACACTTCGCTGGTATCCGGCCAGGGCTGGGGCGTGGTGAGCCGCACCGCCATGTAACCGATCAGCAGCAGGCTGAACACAAAGGTGTCGCTGAGCAGGAAGATCCACATCATGGCCTTGCCCCAGGACACCTTGAAGGCCTGGCGGTCGGAGGACCAGTCGTCCACCAGGCTCTGCCAGGCCCCTTCCCGGGTCTGCGGTCTTTCCGTGGATGCGTGATTCGCCATCTGCCTCCCCTCCCGCTATGCCACGAACAGCAACACGCCGAACAGCGCCAGCCACACCACCAGCAGGAAGTGCCAGTACCAGGCACATAACTGCACCATGCTCTGCACGGCCGCAGGGTCCGCCTTGCCGGCAACCACCGAGCGGGTACGGAACCATGCC
The DNA here is from genome assembly GCA_020831885.1 of Ectothiorhodospiraceae bacterium. GTDB lineage: Bacteria > Pseudomonadota > Gammaproteobacteria > Nitrococcales > Aquisalimonadaceae > LSCE01. The sequence continues at coordinate 5,997 of JAFIFU010000063.1, read as the reverse complement.
GCCAGGCCCGCCACCAGGTGCAGCGCATGCAGGCCGGTCATCAGGAAGAAGAAGCTGTTGGACGGACTGGTGGCCACGGCCAGACCGGCCTGCTGCAACTGTTGCCAGGCCCAGAGCTGGGAGCCCAGAAACGCCAGCGCCAGCAGACCCGCGGCGAGCAGGCCGCGGCGCACATCGTCCACCCACCCCACCGCGGCGGCCCGGCGCGCCCATTCGAAACCGGCGCTGCTCAGCACCAGCAGCACGGTGCTCAACCAGACCTGCCAGGGCAGCGGCAGCGGTTGCCAGTCCCCCATGTGCCGCCGCATCAGGTAGGCGCTGATCAGCAACCCGAACAAGGACGTCAACGGCACCAGCAGAACCAGCAGGCCGCGCATGGCCAGTTTCGGGCGCTCCGGCGGCCCGGGCCAGCGGTCACCGGTGCGGGACGGTTCGATGGTGCCGCGCTCGGGATGACTGCGATCCACCCAGAAGCTCATGATCGTCCCTCCCCGGCATGGTGCTGTCGGTCATGCGGGGGACCGGAGTCGGGGCGCGGTTCTGTCTGGGGGATGAAATCCTGCTCAACGCCGGGCACGTTGTAGTCATACGCCCAGCGATGCACTTCGGGCAGTTTCTCGCCCCAGTTGCCGTGCTTGGGCGGGGTATCCGGCGTCTGCCATTCCAGGCTGGTGGCGCGCCACGGGTTGCCGCCGGACGGGCGACCGTAGAACGCACTCCAGAACATGTTGTAGAGGAACAGCGCCTGAGCCACCCCGACGGCCAGGGCCGCATAGGTGATGAAGGTATTCAGGTCATGGGCGGACTGCGGGATGAACGCGTAGTCCTCGTAGGCATAGTAGCGCCGGGGCATGCCCATCACGCCCAGGTAGTGCATGGGGAAGAAGATGGCGTAGGTCCCCAGGAAGGTGATCCAGAAATGCAGTTGCCCCAGCGTGTCGTTCATCATCCGGCCGGTGACCTTCGGGAACCAGTGATAGATGGCTCCGAACACCACCAGTATGGGCGCCACGCCCATGACCATGTGGAAGTGGGCGACCACGAAATAGGTATCCGCCAGCGGGATGTCCACCACCACGTTGCCCAGGAACAGGCCCGTCAGGCCGCCCACTACGAAGGTGACCAGGAAGCCCATGGCGAACAGCATGGGCACGGTGAGGTGAATATCCGCCTGCCACAGGGTTAGTATCCAGTTGTAGACCTTGATGGCGGTGGGCACGGCGATCACCAGGGTGGAGATGGCAAAGAAGAAACCGAAGGCCAGGTTCATGCCGCTGACGTACATATGATGCGCCCAGACGAAGAAGCTGAGCACGCCGATGATCACAATGGCCCAGACCATCATGTGATAGCCGAAGATGTTCTTCCTGGCGTGGGTACTGATCAGGTCCGACACCAATCCGAAGGCCGGCAGCGCCACGATGTAGACCTCGGGGTGGCCGAAGAACCAGAACAGGTGCTGGAACAGGAGCGGACTACCGCCCTCATGGGGCATCTCCCGACCCATGGCGATGATCGCCGGCATGAAGAAACTGGTGCCCAGCGTGGCGTCCAGGAACATCATGATGGCGGCGACCAACAGTGCCGGGAACGCCAGCAGCGCCATGATGGAGGCGATGAAGATTCCCCAGACGGTCAGCGGCATGCGCATCAGTGTCATGCCGCGGGTGCGGGCCTGGAGCACCGTGGTGACATAGTTGAGCCCGCCCATGGTCGCCGCGACGATGAAAATGGCCAGCGACACCAGCATGGTCAGTATGCCCCAGCCCGCGCCGGGCGTGCCGCCGGTGATCGCCTGCGGCGGATACAGCGTCCAGCCGGCACCGGTCGGCCCACCCGGCACGAAGAAGCTGGCCATGAGCACGAGAACCGACAACAGGTAGAACCAGTAGCTGAGCATGTTCACGTAAGGGAACACCATGTCCCTTGCGCCCACCATCAGGGGGATCAGGTAATTGCCGAATCCGCCCAGGAACAGCGCCGTCAGCAGGTAGACCACCATGATCATGCCGTGCAGCGTCATGAACTGGTAGTAGGCGCTGGCGTCCACCAGATCGGTTTCGGGCATGCCCAACTGGATACGCATCAAGCCGGAAAGCACCAGCGCCACGACGCCCACCGCAATGGCGGTCAACGAATACTGGATGGCGATGACCTTATGGTCCTGGCTCCAGATATACTTGGTCACGAAGCTCTGCGGCTCGTCATGTGCATGTGCATCTGCCGATGGAACGTATGCCATATGCCTTACTCCTGGTCGGCGTCTTCCGACAGGCTTCGGATGTACGCCAGCAAGGCCTCCATCTCGTCCTGATCGAAACTGTAAGCGGGCATGACCGGTGAGAAGCCGGCCGTTACCTGGGCCCCGGGTTCCTGGATGGATCGGCGCAGGTAGGGCTCGTCGGCGGTGACCGTACTGCCGTCCGCGAGCGTGACTTCACTGCCGTAGAGATTCAGCCAGGTGGGGCCGACACGGCGGCTGCCATCCACGCTGTGACAGGCCAGACAACCTTCGCTGTCCGCCAGGCTCCGCCCCATTGCCACCAAATCGTCGGGGGCTTCGTCGTTGTCGGCCGCCGCCAACGACTGACCGAACGTTTCCTGCTCCCGCAGCCAGGCGTCGAATTCGTCCTGCTCCATCACCTCCACATGACTGCGCATGTTGTAATGCGCAAGCCCGCAATGCTGGGTACAGAGCACTTCGAACCGGCCGGTGCGGGTGGGTGTGAACCAGAAATGGGTCACCATGCCGGGCACCATATCCATCTTGGCGCGGAACTGCGGCACGAAAAATCCGTGCAGCACGTCCTTGGAGCGCAGCATCATGCGGACCGGCCTGTCCACCGGCAGCCGGAGCACGTCGTCGTGGACCACCACATCATCCATGGCCATGGGGTCCGTGGGGTCGAGCCCCAGGGGGTTACCGGCGCCGATATGGCGTATATCGGCATAGCCCAGGACGCCGTCCGGACCCGGGTAACGGTAGCTGTACCGCCATTGTTCCCCGAACACCTCCACCTCCATGGCGTTGGAGGGGACGCGGGTGAAATCGCTGTAGACCACCAGGCCCGGCGCCAGCAAGGCCACGATGCCCACCGTGGTGGCACTGATCAGCCACCACTCCAGCTTGCGGTTATCCGGCTGGAAACGGGCACGCTGGCCTTCCCGGTGGCGGTAGCGGATGATCGCCACGGCCATGAACAGCGTGACGGCGACGAAAACGATGCCGGTAATCAGAAAGGAGATGTGCAACATGGCGTCCATCGAGCCCCAATGGGACGCCAGCTCGGTGAGCATCCACGGGTTCAGGAAATGGAACACCACGGAGCCCACGACAATTACGATGAGCACGACCGCCAGTATCATCCCATCTGCCTCCCTGCCGCCGCGGTGAGGACCGGGGAGGTCCCCACCGTGCCAGCCTCAGGCCCCGCTGTTCCCATAGCCTTCTATGGAAACGTCTGCGTGAAGAAACGGTGCATGCGGTGCTGCCAGAACACCACCCAGTGCGGAGCGGCACGTCCGACTCCGGCGGACTGCAGGCTTGGATGGTTTCGGAGAGCCTTACTCAGTATGACTTCCTGGCCCGGTTCCAGGTCGACGAAGAAAACGTGCTTGCCCTCCTCCAGAACTTTCTGGAACCGCTCGAAGTGCACATTCGGCGATTCGATGCCACGCAAACCGCCTTCCCAGGTGAAGAAGCCCAGCAACACCACAGCGAGGAACACGAACGGCAGCCAGCCGGCGGGAGTGTCCGTCCAGCCAGCCAGATAGGCCACCAGCAGGACCAACACGAAGGTACAGGCACCGATCGCGGCACCGATGAGTGCGGAATGCACAATGTCCTTCTTCATCAGGGCAGTCACCTGATGGAGGTTGTGATGATTCTCCGCGCCGCTGTCGTCCAGCGTCAGCACGTGAATCTGAGGCGTGACCACCCCTGCTGCTTCTAACTCCTCTTCCAGTTTTTCGAGATCGTCAAGATCATCACCAATGTAGAAGTAGCGCTTCAGTTTCATGAGCTTTCCCCCAAATCTGCTATGGCCCTCTAATCATCAACCCCCCTTCATACCAACGAAGTCATAAGAATCAGGTAATGGTCCAGCAGGAGCGCCAGGAACAGCAGCCCGAGATAAACAATCGAATATCGGAACGTTTTCATCGGTGCCATGGGATCCCCGGCCAACACATACAGCGCCCAGTACAGGAACCGCAGATTCAGCAACAGCACCGCCGACAGGTAAACCAGCCCCGCCATACCGACGACCACGGGGAGCACGCTCACCACCGCCAAAAGCGCCGTGTACGCCATCACGCTCCAGCGCGTGTACCGCACCCCATGGATGACCGGCAGCATGGGCACACCGGCATCCCGGTAATCATCCAGTCTCGCCAGCGCCAGGGCCCAGAAATGCGGCGGCGTCCAGACGAAGATAATCAGGACCAGCAACAGGGGTTCAAGGCTGATCGTGCCGGTGATGGCTGTCCATCCGAACAGCGGCGGCGCCGCTCCGAACAGACCACCGATCACGATGTTCTGCGGGGTGTGGTGCTTGAGATAAAGCGTGTAGATCAGACCGTAGCCGACCCAGGACACCAGATTGAGCACGGCCGTCAGCGGATTGACCAGCAACACCAGCAACGCCATACCGGTAAAGCCGAGCAGCGCGGAGAACAGAAGGGCTTGCGCCGGAGGAATGCGCCCCTGGGCCACCGGTCGCGCCTGGGTTCTTTTCATGATTCTATCCACGTGCACGTCCGCGACGTGGTTGACCACAGCAGCGGATCCGGCCATCAGCGCAATCCCGGCAAGGCCGGCAGCGACCAGATCCAGCGGCGGCGCACCGGGCACAGCCAGGCACATGCCGACGATTGCTGTCAGCAGCATCAACAACACCACGCGGGGCTTGCACAGCTGGACGAAATCACGCCAGGTGGCAACCGTCACGGCCGACTGGAGATAGCTCATGGCGTCCAATCCGTGCTCCGGGGAACCCCGGATTCTTCTTCGGGTCTCCCAAGGGTTCCGTTTTTCACGATCCCGGATGCCGGACTGCTCTCCTTATTGTATGGCTGCCCTAATGTGAGTTTTAGTTCATGTGACACGGCTGGCAATTCTCAGATTAGATTTTTCGGATATAAACATGGTCGTTTTTATTACAAATACTCCAGGTTCCTGTGGGTGAAACGTATGGAAACCCAGCCACAGTGGGCCCCGACTATACTTCGCCTAAGAACGACCAATCACGGGCCGCCCCGCGCGCGGCGCGCTATGCGGCCGGAACTCGCGTCGGGAGGAGCGTTATGGCGGAGCTGGGCAGAGGACTGTTCGCCGGTTTTGCGGCGACCTTGGTGATCTCGGCGCTGATGATCATGCGACTGGAAGCGGGTTTCATGACCTGGTTCAACCCTATTGAGATCATGAACCTCAGCGCGCATCAAGCGGTGGGAACACCGAATCATACGGCCGTGGGCTGGGGTGTTCACTTCATTGTCGGCACGGCGATATGGGGCGGGCTGTTCGTTGCGCTCGTGCGGGTGCTGCCGGGCACGACCTACACCCGCAAAGGCTTGCTGTTCGGCGTGCTGGCATGGCTGCTTGTCATGCTGACCGTGTTCCCCATGGCGGGGTCCGGACTGTTCGGCATGGGCTTCGGCGTCATCGTGCCTCTCAGTACGCTGATCGCGCACCTGGTCTTCGGCGCCGTGCTTGGCAGCGTTTATGGCTGGCTGAAGCCCGGTTGACCTTCCGCCGGCTCAAGGCTTCCAGCGTCCGGGAAGCGCTGATCGATTCCCATGGCACTCCCGGGACACCCGATCCAACGCCATGTGCCAATTACCGGGCAATCAACGCATAATACGCCGGAACCCACAACGAACTGATTTTCGACGACGGAGCTCATCATGACGTCCAGCCTTCGACTGGCCTGTGTTCTGGGGCTCCCAAGTTCCGCAGTTAATCACGTAACTATCTGATTCACTTGCATCGCAGCGAGC
>JAFIFU010000122.1 GCA_020831885.1 Ectothiorhodospiraceae bacterium | reverse complement strand
CCGGGCCGGCCCCGCCCGGGGGGCCGCCCCGGCCCCTTTCCCCCGCGGCCGCCGGCGCCCGCTGGGGAAAGGGGCCGGGCAGGCACCAGAAGAAAAAACCGCTGGTGGAACAGGTATTCAGGGGACAGACATGATCAGCAAACGGCTGCGCAGGATTACCATCATGGGGGCCTCACTCGGGGCCGCAATCACCTTCTTCGTGGCCGGAATCATTTTCTGGGGCGGATTCCACACTATCGTGGAGGCCACCAACACCATGTGGTTCTGCACTTCCTGTCACGAAATGCAGTGGGTCTACGAAGAATACGAGGATCGCCCCCATTACAGAAACCCCACGGGCGTCGGCGCCACCTGCTCCGACTGCCATGTGCCGGATGCCTGGGGTCCGAAAATGGTACGCAAAGTGGTCGCCACCCGGGAGCTCTGGCACAAAGCCCTGGGCAGCATCAGCACCGAGGAGAAATTCGAGGCCAAGCGTCTGGAACTGGCCGAACGTGTGTGGCGCTCCATGCTCCGAACCGACTCCCGCGAGTGCCGCAACTGCCACGACTGGACGGCCATGGACCTGGAGGGACAGCCATCCCGCGCCGCCCGGGAACACGCCCGCGGCTTCGAGCAGGGCCAGACCTGCATCGAATGCCATCAGGGCATCGCCCACAAACTGCCCGAGGACTGGGATGAATCCCCGGTCTGGGCCATGGCGGAACCCCGGGAGCCGGTCACTGCCCTGGACCGCGGTGAGCCCGTGTACGAGCCGGAAGTGGAAGAAGTGGCGGACGGCGAGGCCGTGGCAGCGGGAGACATCGCCTCCGGGCTGGACTGGGGCGATGTGCCCGCCGTGGAGATCACCCTGTTCCTGCCGGGGCAGGCCTCCATCGAATGGGTTCAGGACGGCAGCCAGCACGGCGGCGGACGGGCGTTCGGCTTCGGCGACCGCTGCATCTGGTGCCACGACGGCGAGGAGGCGGACATCGGCGCCCTGGTCACCAGCGGGGAGAAGCTGGAAACCGAGGATCTGAGCGGCAAGCGTGGTCATATCCCCATGACCGTGCAGACCGCCTTCGATGACGACTATCTGTACATGCGGTTCCAGTGGGAGGCGACCGAGCACAGCCCGCTGCCGTTCGTGGACGGCGGCCGCATGGACCCGGACAACCCGGTGAAACTCGCCGTCAGCTTCGCCGACGACCGTGTGGAGATGGCGGACCGGGCCGGCTGCTGGGCCAGTTGCCATCACGACTCGCCCTGGATGCCGGATGCGCCCGACGCGGAAACTCTGGCCGCTTCCGGGATCGCCGATCGCATCGATCTGAGCGAGGGGGTGACCAAGTACCTGTCGGAGAGCCGCACCGACATCGAGATCCGCGGCCGGCGGGGGGCGGCCCGCGGGGGCTGGGACAAGCTCCGGGACGAGGAAGAACTGGAACAGCTCATGCGCGGTGGCGTGTACCTGGACCTGGCCCGCTTCAAGAGCGGAAACGGCGGACGGACGGAAAGCGGCTACATTCTGGCCGAACGGCACTTCTCGGAATCCGAGGCGGTGGTGTTCACCGGACGGGAGGAGGACGGCGTGTGGACCGTTTACATGACGCGGGCTCTGCGCCCGGGAACCGAGGGTGACAAGCCGCTTGCCACCGACGGCAAGTACAACATCGGCATCGCCCTGCACGATGACTACGCCGCATCGCGCTTCCACCATGTGTCCTGGCAGTACGGCCTGGCCTTCGATGCGGAGATTCCCGGCGACTTCGACGACGACATGGTGGAACTGAACGCACAGCGCATCAGCCGTTAGGGAGGCATTCCCATGATCAGACACTGCCTTTTCGGAGCGGCGCTGGCCGCCGCCGTCACCGCCGCAGCCGCCGGCGACGTGGTCACCGTGGAGATGCGGGACTACGGCTTCCACCCAGCGGAGCTGGAAATCAAGGCTGGCACCACCGTGCGCTGGGTGAACATGGAACGGCGGGCCAATCACGACGTGTACTTCCCGGAGCTGGACCTGGGCTCCCCCCGGCTGTTCCCGGAGGAGAGCTGGGAGCACCGCTTTGATGAACCCGGCAGCCATGCGTACTACTGCCGCCCCCACGAGGACCGGGACATGCGTGGCGTCATCCTCGTGGTCGACGATCAGGAGGCCCCATGATCCACCGCAGACTCCACCATCGGGCGGCCGCGCTGCTGTTCACCGCCCTGCTGGTGACGGCAACCGCGCCGGCGGGTGCCGCGGAACCGCTGAACGGCTATCGCAGCACGGCGTTCGGCATGTCCGCGGACGAGGTATGGGCACGCATGGAGGATGACGGCGTGATCGGCACCGCCACCCACGAGACGGAGGACGGCGATCTGATCATCGACGCACGACTGGAGGGTGATGCCCCACCGGAGACCGGCGTACGCTATGTCTTCCCCGGCGGCCACGACCGGCTTGCGCTGATCCTGGAGTTTCATCCCGACCCGTCCCTGGCCGAGGGGGTGCGCGCGCGGCTGAGCGAGCGCCATGGGGAGCCCTGGGACGAGGAGCTGGCGGAGCAGTGGTTCGAACGGCTGCGCGGGGATATGCCCGAAGGCGTCCAGGCGCTGACGGTCTGGGGCGGCGATGACGGTAATCGCAACCGGTTCATCCGGCTCTGGGTGTTCGATGACTACGTATCCGTGGAATACCTGGACCTGGAACTGCTGGCGGGCGCTCCATGAACGCCATCCCGGGGCTGCAGGCACGGGACGTCAGCACCACGCGAGGGGACAGGCTGCTGTTCAACAGCCTGTGGCTGGAGCTGGAGCCGGGGCAGGCCCTCCAGATTCACGGACCCAACGGCAGCGGCAAGACCACGCTTCTGCGCGTTCTGTGCACCCTCACGCCGCCGGACACCGGCAGCATTCACTGGCGCGGCCGGGACGTGCTGGCGGACCGCAGCGATTATCTGCGGGAACTGGCCTATGTGGGCCATGCCCACGGCATCAAGGATGAACTCACCGCGCTGGAGAACCTGCGGATCAGTCGCCGGCTCGGGCAACCGGCACCGGATACCGGGCTGCGGGACGCACTGAGCCGGACCGGCCTGGGGGAACTGGCCCACGAGCCGGCGCGGCACTTCTCCGCGGGGGCGCGCCCGCCGCCAGGGGGCGGCCC
>JAFIFU010000062.1 GCA_020831885.1 Ectothiorhodospiraceae bacterium | reverse complement strand
GGCCGCTGGGCGCGGCAACGGCGCTTGCGGTGGCTGCTGCCGGTGCCGCCGTGGCCGCGCGGCGCGCCGCCAGCGCGGCCAGACCACGGCCAGCCTGGGCAACCGCACCCCGCAGCACAGCGGAGGTTGCGACAATACGCCCCGCCGTGGCCGATCCCGCGGCGAACATCCCCACGCCCGAACTCCGCGTCCACCGGGAGACGTCTTCCTGATCCGCGGCAAGGGACCGCGACAGCGCCGCGGACAGATCGAAACTCCGGGAAGCGGCCGGCTCCTGTGCCGGTGCCACCACGCTGGAATCGCCCGCGTAGCGGCTCAGCAGCCAGGCCTCAATAGCCGGCTTGAGGCCCTGTTGGCTGGCCAGTACTGTCTGATCCAGCTCCCGCGTCACGGCCTCGAGGCCGTCACCAAAGCGTTCCCCACCCAGGAGACGCTGTTCCACACTCCGCTGGATATGGGCCTCCAGGTCGCGGAGGATGAGGGTTCCCAACCGCATACCCGATGCGCCCAGTGAGTAGTACCAGTCCACGTAATCCGGAACACGCGTGAACGCGGATTCAAACAGCGCATCCACCCGGGCGTCGATCATACCGTCGATCTCGGCCAGGGTCCGGGCATGCTGTTCGTCCACATATCCCCGCAGGCTGGCGCCGAACGCGTCCAGTTCGTGTTCGGGAACGTGGAGTGACTGGCCTTGCACCAGGATTCGGACCACCTCATGGTGACCGAAGCCTTCAGCGGCATAGCGGGTGAGCGAATGCAATCCCACCACCACGACGGCCACCGCAACGACAGCCATCAGGATCAGTTTCAGCGGGCCCACGAGCGCCGATTCCGGCTGACCCGCCGGACCGGCCTTCCCGAAGCCGTCTGCCCTGCCCTCACCGTCCATCCGCTTGTCCGTCATCCCCACTGTCCGTCCAGAGCACGCTGCTCATGCCGATAAACAACCGGCTGTATGCCCAGCTATAGGCGGAACTGCGCACGAAGACAAGCATCCAGACAAACAACGAGACCGCCCCTGTCATAATGACAAGCCTGCTTGACAAAACGCATGATGCCAAGCAAGCTTTTCACATGCATAATCGCATCCGCGAATTGCGAAAGGCGCAAGGCATGACACAAGCGGCCCTGGCCGATGCCATGGGCGTCTCGCGCAACACCATTAACTCCATCGAAGTCGGCCGCTACGTGCCCTCGTTACCGCTGGCGCTCCGTCTGGCGAGATTCTTCGGCAAGCCCGTGGAGGAAGTATTCGATGAGCAGAACCAATGAGCCCCGGCCTTCCACTACTGCCGTTCCCCAACCGCGCCCTCTGATCGTGCCATTGACCGGCGTGGTCTTGGGCATGGTGATGTTCCTGACCGCCTGGCTGGCAGCGGATGCGCCCCGCCTGGGCATGGCGATGCTTGCCATCATGCTCGGCTACGCTGCGATGATGCATTTTGGTCAGCGCTTCGAGTCGGTGCAGATACTCAGCCACGATTCACCGTTGGACGAACGGCACGCCCTGATTCAGCTGCGCGCCCTTGCCGCGGCATATATTGCGGTGCTGGGCATCGCTCTGATCGGCTTTCTCTGGGAGATCGCTCGCGGTGCACCCGGCGCCTTCACGTTGATCTGCTTTGTCGGCGGCGTTGCCCATCTACTCGCCACCATGATTCTACGTCGGCGGCTTTAGCCAGTCGCTCCTGCAGAGTCAGGGCAGGCCCACACCACCGCGCGCCTCAAAACGCGACGGTTCATCAGCGCAAACCTCTGGGGCGGTTACAGCACCGACCAACGGGCGTTGGGCTTGGCCCCGCCCCGCGACGGGATCAGGCGCCGGGTCCAGACGGAGGCGCTCATGACTGCCCGGGCGATGAATGACGATGTGCTGTATTTTTACTTCTCCCCGTTGTCCGGCGATTCCCGGGGAGGCCAGACCGCTTCTCACCTGACCGTAGCCAAGGCAGGCCGTTCACGATAGGCTGCGGCGCATGGTACGCATCAACCGCCAGATCACCATTCCCGACGACGAGCTCGAGATCAGCGCGATCCGGGCCCAGGGTGCGGGCGGGCAGCACGTCAACAAGGCGGCCACTGCCGTACACCTGCGTTTCGATATTGCCGCATCGTCGCTGCCCCGGGATATCAAGCAACGGCTGCGCGCCCTGCCCGACCAGCGTATCAGCGCCGACGGCGTGGTGGTGATCAAGGCACAGAAATCCCGCAGCCAGGCCCGCAATCGCGAGGATGCGGTGGCACGCCTGCGCGCCCTGATCCAGACGGCCACCCGGCGCGCCCCGGCCCGGATCCCCACCCGACCCGGCCAGGCAGCCAGGCGCCGGCGTGTGGAGAGCAAGGTGAAACGCGGGCGCATCAAGGCCATGCGCGGCCGGACCCCGCCGGGGGAATAGCGTTCGCCCGGGCAGAAAGGCCGTGCACGAGCCAAGGGCCATATGCCCGCGTCGTACGACGTGGCCATTCCGCCCAGATCGCAGGCGAAACCGGCCAGATCACGCGGGGCGGCAATGGTGAACGCCGCCAGCATCAGTACAATGAGCACCAGGACATGATCCAGCGGCGCCCCCACCGTGATTCGGACCGCCCCCACAAGCAGGCCCGACGCGACGCCGAAAGCCACCAGCCCCCGGATCAGGTCCGGACGCATCGGCTTTCCCGGTCCCGTCTGCCCTGCCCTCACCGTCCATCCGCTTGTCCGTCATCCCCACTGTCCGTCCAGAGCAAGCTGCTCATGCCGAGAAACAACCGGCTGTATGCCCAGCTGTAGGCGGAACTGAGCACGAAGACAAGCACCCAGGCGAACAGCGATACCGCCCCGCCGGCCCGGAAATCATCGAACACGTTCTGCATCAGCCAGTGGGTCAGCTCGCGGTTGAGCAGCAGCAGCCGGTCAAGCACACCCACCAATTGGCACGTCCACGCATCCTGACGGGACACCTGGTGCAGAACGGCGTCCAGCGGAACCCCGCGGTAGTCCACCTGCGGGGTCAACACGCTGATAACGGCAATGCCCACCGTCAGCAGGGCCACGTTCGTCCACAGCGCGAAGAGCCGGGCAACCCGCGCCCGATGTGCCGGTTTGACGTCGGAGACCAGCCGCGCGAAAAACCAGTGCTGCATGAGGTAAAGCAGCCCCACATCCAGCAGCAGCAGGCCCCACAGCCAGGCGTTCCACAGCAAGGACTGCCCCAGAAGCAGCGCGGCCAGGCACACGGCGGTGACCATGGTCACCAGCTTCATGAGCCAGCCGCCACGCAGCAGCCGAAACAGCCTGCCGTCCTCGCGCAGATACTGTCCGAGCCAGGCCCGACGCCGCATACTCCGGGCTTCATGAAGCCCGACACCGATCAGCCCCGTCACAGCCACCACCACGCACAGGACCAGCAGGCAAGGCCATCGGGTGGCGGTTTGACTCCAAACCACCAGAACAACCCAGAGAACAACGTAACTTACCGGCACCTTGTAGTGCTTCAATACAGGCAACGCCTTTTCCATCGGACCGCCTGTCAACCGCTTGGCCTGCCACAGTCAGGCTGAATCCGGACACCGGCGGCTTGCGTCCATTCGGCGGCTGACGGATGATGAAATGCCACTGTACTAAGCATTCGGAACGTATTGCCATGCTTCCGGGACGGATGAACCGGCATTCGCACCAACCCGGCGCTCCTGGCAGGGGAACACCCGCCCTGGTGCGTCAGCTTCTGTTGGCCGTGGCATTCATCACCCTGGTGACCGGCTGCGCCGTCAACCCCGTCACGGGCGAACGCCAGCTCAGCCTGGTGGGCGAAGACTGGGAGCTGGAGGTTGGCGAAACCAACTATGCCCCCTTGCGGCAGATCCAGGGCGGCGATTATGTGACCGATCCCGAGTTGCTGGCCTACGTTCAGGAAGTGGGTCAGCGGGTGGCGGATGCATCGGATCGCGATCTGCCCTACGAGTTCACGGTCCTCAACAGTTCCGTTCCCAATGCCTGGGCGCTGCCCGGGGGCAAGATCGCCGTCAATCGCGGGCTCCTGGTAGAGATGGATTCCGAAGCGGAACTGGCGGCAGTGCTGGGACACGAGATCGTGCACTCGGCGGCGCGGCATGGAGCCAGCAGGCATTCCCGCCAGATGCTGATCAGCGGCGCTGTCATGGCCGGAGCGCTGGCGGTGGGCATCGCCACCCGGGATGAGCGCTATGCGGGCGTCGCCCTGCTGGGCGGCCTGATCGGCGCTGAACTGATCAGCATGCGCTACAGCCGGGACGCGGAACGGGAGGCCGATCTGTACGGCATCCGTTACATGCACCGCGCCGGCTACAATCCGGAAGCCGCCGTGCATCTGCAGGAAACCTTCGTCCGCCTGTCCGAGGCCCGTGACCCCGGCTTCCTGGAGGGTCTGTTCGCCTCCCACCCCCCGAGCCGGGAGCGGGTGGAGAACAATCGGCGCCTGGTCCAGGAACTGGGCGCGGAAGGCGAAATCGGCCGCCAGCGCTATCAGGACATGACGGCCCGCCTGCGGGAGCTGCAGCCCGCTTACGAACTGCACGACCAGGGACGGTGGGCACTGGCATCCGGCGACGCCTCCACCGCGCTGGAGAACGCCCGCAAGGCGCTGGAGCAGGAACCCCGGGAAGCGCTGTTCCACGCCCTGATGGGCGACGCCCTGGCGACCCGGGAGCAGTTCGCCGAGGCGGAGTCCGCCTACAGCGAGGCGTTGCGCCACGACGCCACCTGGTTCTACCACCACCTGCGGCGGGGCATGGTCCGCGACGAGCTGAACCAACTGGATGGTGCCCGGCAGGATCTTCGTCGCAGCCTGGAGCTTATCCCCACGGCGGAAGGGCACTACCACCTGGGTAATGTGGAACGCAAGGCAGGGAACCGGGATCAGGCTGTCCGCCACTACCGGACGGCAGCGCAATCCGATAGCCCCGCCGGCCGCGCCGCACGGCGGGCGCTGGGGGAACTGGGCGCATCCTAACGCCCCGAACCGGAATCGACTTCCACCCGGGAATCCGCCCAACAGCCCGGTTTGGCCCGACTACCCCGGAATGGGTATTGACGCTTGCCCACCCCCACGGTCAGATTTACTCACCCTTTCGCCAAGCGAAAAGGTGAGTAAGCGCGCTCCGCGCAACCATGTCGTGTTTCAGATAAAGGCAAACCCGACCGAAAGGCGGGCACGCAAAGTCACCGGTCTACGGGGCGTCACGCCCTAAGGCGGCGGGACTGCCGACATATCCAACGATTGCGTCTCACGCGGGTTCCAGCCCTCCACCGTAACGCGTCCGTGGTCGTCAGCCCCCTCCCCCGCCGGCAGGCTTGCATGTTCCCGAGGAGTCGTGATCAGGAGACAACCGCCATGCGCAACATGACCCATCCCGCATTCACCTTGCCCGGGGCCCCGGGCTTGATCCACCCTCGCTGAATCAACCGGTTTCTGCATGAAGCGGAAAGCAATCCGGTACTCCATCACCGCGCGACTGAAGGTGATGTCCGAGGACACCGGGCCATGGCAGAGAAAGGGTTTGTGGCAAGCAGGAGTGGCGGCATGCAGGACGGTCCCCGTGCACCCGGCCGACCCGGCGCCGTTCCACCGCCCTGGCAGGCAAAGCGATACCCCAGCAGATCAGTCGGGAGAACACGTTGCGGTTATCTAGCCGGCATGTCGCCGCGTTGACAGACATCCATGAGCTGATCGGCCGGGTTGCGCCACTGGACGAGGTGGCCATGGCCATCTGCCGGATGATCCAGGCCCAGACGAACGCGGCCATGTGCGCCGTCTTGCGGCTGAATGACCAGGACGATCACCTGCGCCTGCTGACGGGTACTCATCTACCGCCGCTGTTACAGGATTTGCTGGGCCACCTGCCACTGAATCCGGAAGCCTGGGGCTGCAGCGCCGCCGTGAGACGCCGTCGTGCCGTGTACGACACAGAGCTGATACCCGCGGCAGACCGGAGCCGGTTGGAACCGGCCCACGGGATCCGGGCGTGCTGGTCCTATCCCATGGAGGGTCATGAAGGCCGGATTCTTGGGGTGTTGACCGTCTTCTTCACCACGGCCCGGGCACCGGAGGATCTGCACCGGAATCAGCTTGCCCTGGCAGCCAGTCTGATGACCCTGGCGCTGGAACGCCACGAGGACCGGCAGTCCCTGCTCCACGCCCAGCAACGCTTGCGCTCGCTGTTCCACCAGAATCCGGACGGCGTGTTCTCCCTGGACCGGGACGGGATCGTCAATGACGTCAATGCCAGCGTCAGCCGTATCATCGGTTTCCCCCGTGAGGACATTCTGGGCCAGCCCTATACCCGGTTCGTTCATCCGGTGGATCGACCCCGGGCGGAGCGCACCCTGTCCCGGGCCCTGGGTGGCAAGGGGCAGCACATCGAATTACGCGCCCGGGATGACCGGGGGGAGGAGCGCACGCTGGATATCACCGGCATCCCCATCGTTGTCGATGGCCAGGTGATCGGTGTCCACGGTATCGCCAAGGACGTCACGGTCGATCGGGCACGGGAGCACCAGCTTCGGGCCCTGGAACGCGGTCTGGACACCAGCATCAACGGCGTCATCATCGCCAGCGCGCTGAAACCGGACATGCCCGTGGAATACGTGAACGCCCGCTTCCTGGAGATGACGGGCTACACGGCGGAAGAGGTCATGGGTCGGAACTGCCGCTTTCTGCAAGGGTCTGACACGGATCCGGCGTCGGTGACGCTGATTCGCGAACGACTGGCCAAGGGGCTGGAGGTCCACGTGATCCTCCGCAATTACCGCAAGAACGGTCGGGCCTTCTGGAACGAACTGTCCATCGCCCCGGTCCATGACGAGCAGGGCCGGCTCACCGACTTTGTGGGTGTGCAGATCGACATCTCCGAGCGCAAGGCCTACGAGGCCCGGCTTGCCTACCATGCCAGCCACGATGCCCTCACCGGCCTTCCCAACCGCTCGTTGCTGGAGGAACGGCTTGACCATGATCTGGCCCTGGCCATGCAGACGAAGCGGCTACTGGCCGTGCTTTACATCGATCTGGACGACTTCAAACCCGTGAACGATGCCATGGGCCACCAGGTGGGTGACCGGATTCTGCGGGAAGTGGCCCAGCGCCTGCAGGAACTGCTTAACCCCGGAGACACCCTGGCCCGCCTCACCGCGGACGAATTCGTCATCCTGCTGCCGAACCTCCAGCGGGAGGAAGAGGCGCTGTTCCTGACAGAGGCGGTGCTGGAACAACTGGCCAGGCCGCACACGCTGGGCAGCCATCAGATCTATCTGACCGCCAGTATCGGAATCGCCACCAGCGCCGCGGTAATCGATGATCCATCGGAGCTGATCCGTCAGGCGGACATGGCCATGTACCGGGCCAAGCAACGCGGACGCAATACCTACGAATGGCATACCCCGGACATCACAACGGAGGTCACCGAGCGCCTCACGCTGCGGCGGGAACTGGAACAGGCCATCCAACACAAGGAATTTTTCCTGCACTTCCAGCCCATCCTCGACGCCGGGACCGGCCGCATCCACGGCGCGGAGGCCCTGCTCCGCTGGCGCCATCCGGACAAGGGCCTGATCTCGCCGGCACGGTTCATCCCGGTGGCGGAGATGACCGGACAGATCATCCCGATCAGTCTGCATGTCCTGGAGGAAGTCTGCCGCGCCTGTCGCCGGCTCGGCGAACACGCAGCCGCGGATTTCCGCGTATCGGTGAACATCTCACCGCTGCTGTTCCACCGCCCTGGTTTTCTACAGACGCTGGAGCAGATCCTGCAAACCGCCGGGGTGCCCCCCGCACGCCTGGAACTGGAGCTCACCGAAGGCGTACTGATGGAGCGGTCCCCACAGGTGGTCGATACCGTCAACAGCCTGCGGGAAATGGGATTCCGGTTGGCCATCGACGATTTCGGTACCGGCTACTCCAGTCTCAGCTATCTCAAGCACCTGCCGGTGACCGTGATCAAGATCGACCGGAGTTTTGTACGGAACATCGGCACCAGTCGTGAGGACGAGGCCATCGTTCAGGGCATCATCACCATATCCCATCAGTTGGGCTTTCAGGTGGTGGCGGAAGGCGTGGAGACCGCCATGCAGGAGCAGACACTCACGCGCCTGGGCTGCGATCTGCTCCAGGGGTTCCGTTTCGCCAGGCCCATGCCGCTGAATGAACTCCGGACACGGCTTGCACCGCCGGACGGATCCCCCGGTGGCCCCTGCTAACCCCATGCGGGAACGTGGAGAAACTGCCGGATTGGGCATACAGTCACGGAATGCACACCGATGATCCACAACGCGCCCGTTTCATCTGCTCTGTCATGACCGCAGTCGCTGCCACTGTCCCGGCATTTCCGCCTCGCCCCATGGTCCGGGGCAGCCACCATGCTGAACCGGCGCACCGAGCATGAAACCCGGACTCATCTGCCTGAAACCCGCGCTCGCCTGGCTCCTGGCGGCACTCCTGCTGCTTCCGGCCTTGCCAGCCCTGGCAACCCAGTCCTCCCTGGAAGAGCGCTCAGAGGAATGGCGCAACCGTCTGGAGGCGGCGCAGCAGGCCATCGCCCACGATTTCCGGGAGCGCAGCCCGGGCGAGGTACTGAACGAACTCCGCGCGCTGCAACAGGAAGCACAGGCTGCCCGACGCACGGCGCAAGGCAGCCTGGATGAAGTCCGCCGTACACTGGAGCGTTTGGGGCCACCGCCGGCAGAGGATGCGCCGCCGGAGGCGGAACCGCTTCGGGAACTGAGACGGCAGTTGGAGGCTTCCGCAGCCAACCACTCCGCCTGGGTTCGGATCGCCGACGCCACGGTGGCACAGAGCAACGACCTGCAGGAGCAGGTGGCGGCCTGGGAACAGCGGCGCCTGCGCGGGGAGCTCACCGCACGCCTGTCTCCGCCGGTGGTTCCCGCGATCTGGCGGGAGGCCGGCGAGGACTGGCTCGTGTTCAGTCAGCGACTGCTGGACGCACCCAGAGCCTGGTGGCAGGAACACCAGGAAGCCGGGGATACCGGGAACGCCCTGGCACTGGTGCTGGTGGTCACCGTCGCGGGGCTGCTGCTGGGCTGGCCTCTACGCCGGTTGATCCTGAGGCGATTCGGCCGGGATCCCGCTGACCCCGCCCCCAGTTACGCCCGGCGGATCATCGGCGCCGTGGCTGATGGCATCGCCAACGCGGTGATTCCGGTGGCCATCATCGGCTTCGGCGTCCTGGTTCTGGAACTGCTGGGACTGCTGACCGGCCTCATGGCCGTTCTGGTCTATGTGACGACCCTGGTCCTGGCGGGATACCTGGTGCTGTTCGGCCTTTCCCGCGCCGCGCTGTCTCCGTACTACGTGGCCTGGCGCATCATTCCCGTGGATCCGGACCGGACGCTGGTGCTACTGCATGCCATACGCATTGCGACGCTGGTGATGCTGGTGGGGGCCGCGGTGCTCTACCTGATGCTGTATACCGGGTCCCGGACGGAAGCATTGGAGTCCGTATTTCTGTTCACGGTCACCCTGGCCGTGGGGATCACAGCCGGCTGGGCGCTCTCGCCGCGATACTGGATCGAATCGCTGGAGCAGTCCCAGAAGGCCGGCCCCGTGGACCGGGTGCGGGAAACGGTGGCCGGGGACGGCAACGGGACCACAACGGGGGAGACGACGGACAAAGGCAGGCGCAAGCCGCTTTTGGACATCCTCCGCGGTCTGCTCCGGCTGGTGGTCATCGCGGCTCCCATCGCGGCCCTGATGGGATACAGCCGCCTGGCCTATTTCGCCCAGTCCCGTCTGCTGGCCACAGCGGCCATCATCGGGGTGGCGCTGCTGATCCGGCTGGCGGCGCGGGAGTTCATCCAGCATATCTATCTCAGCCAATCCCTCCGCCGGCAGGCGGACCAGTCGGGTACCAGCGCGCCGCCCCGAGGCACCCAGGGAATGATCTTCTGGACCGAGCTGGTTGCGGATCTGATTATCTTCATCCCGCTGGTTTACGCCCTGCTTCTGCTCTATGGCGTGCCGCCCACCACACTGGCCCTGTGGACCCGCAGCCTGTTCTCCGGCATCGAAATCGGCGGTTTCACCCTGGCGCCCGGCAATCTGGTGATCGCCGTCCTGGTGCTGGTAGCCGGTCTGGTGGTCACCAACCTGTTCCGGCGCTGGCTCACCGACCGGGTGCTGCCGAACACGCGCCTGGAGTTCGGCGCCCGGAATTCGGTGGCCGCGGGCACCACCTATCTGGGGGTGGGACTCTCCCTGCTGGTGGCCATGGCCGCACTGGGACTGGACTTCACCAACCTGGCCCTGGTGGTGGGGGCCCTGTCGCTGGGCATCGGCTTTGGGCTGCGCAACGTGGTGGAGAACTTCGTGGCCGGTCTGCTGCTCCTGATCGAGCGCCCCATCAAGGTCGGGGACTGGATCATCGTCGGCGAACACGAGGGAACGGTGCGGCATATCTCGGTACGCTCCACGGAGATCGAGACCTTCGATCGGGCCTCGGTCATTGTCCCCAACGCGGACCTGATCTCCACCTCGGTGACCAACTGGACCCACAAGAACCGCATGGCAAGGGAGCGAATCCCCGTCGGTGTGGCTTACGGCAGCGACACCGAGGAGGTGGCCCGGGTGTTGCTACGCTGCGCGGACCAGCACCCGAAGGTGCTGCGCTACCCGCCCCCCGTGGTTCTGTTCATTCGCTTCGGGGATTCCAGCCTGGATTTCGAACTGCGCTGCTTCATCGGCGACACGGACGATTTCATGACCGTGAGAAGCGAACTGCATTTCGCCATCGAGCGCGCCCTGCGCGAGGCGAAGATCGAGATCCCCTTCCCCCAACGGGATGTCCACTTACGCGCTACCCAGAAATCACCCGACGCCGGAACCGGGAATCCGGAAACGGACTGATCCGGCCTCCGGCCGCCGGATTCCCCCCTCGCCCGGCCACCCATTGATCCCCGTCATGGTTACGGGCAGCGCTGGCCCGCTATGGTTGCCGTATGGGAACAGCACTGAGCACAGAAGGAGATTCCCGATGGCGCCGCCGTCAGACCGCACGAACGACGTCCGGGGAGACCTGCCCCCGAACCTGTCCGACTACGCCAGCGCCCGTTCCGGGTTCACCTGGGCACAGGCCCGCGGGGAGCTGGCCGGGATGCCCGGAGGCAGGATGAACATCGCCTACGAGGCGCTGGACCGGCATCTGAATACCCCCACCGCCCACCGGACGGCGATCCGCTATCTCCCTCGGGAAGGCGAGCCGGCGGAGATCAGCTACCGGGAACTGGCGGAACGCGCAAACCGCTTCGCCAACGTCCTGGCGGAGCTGGGGCTGCAGCCCGGCGACGGCGTGTATTGCCTAGCCCATCGCATTCCGGACCTCTACGCGGCGGCACTGGGTACCCTCAAGCACGGCTGCGTGTTTACACCTCTGTTCTCGGCTTTCGGACCAGAACCGATCCGCTCCCGGGTGGAGATCGGGCGGCCGGTTGCCATCGTGACCACGGAACGGCTTTTTCGTAGAAAACTTGCCCAGTGGATCCGGGAAACACCATCGGTGCGGCACGTATTGCTGATCGGTCCGGTGGAGGACACGCCCCCGGACACCCTGGATGCGGCGCAGGCCATGGCGGCCCAGTCCCCGGAGTATGCGACACGCCCCATGGACCCGGAAGACAGGGCACTACTGCATTTCACCAGCGGGACCACAGGAAAGCCCAAGGGCGCCATCCATGTGCATGAAGCCGTGGTCGCCCACCACATCACGGGAAAGCTGGCACTGGATCTGCACCCGGAGGACATCTACTGGTGCACCGCCGACCCGGGCTGGGTGACGGGCACCTCCTACGGGATCATCTCGCCGCTGACCAATGGCACCACCATGGTGGTGGACGAAGAGGAATTCGATGCCGAGCGCTGGTACCGGATTCTCCAGGATCAGCGGGTGACGGTCTGGTACACCGCCCCCACTGCAATCCGCATGCTGATGAAGTACGGGCCGGAACTGGCCAGGAAGCACGATCTCTCCAGCCTACGCTTCCTGTCCAGCGTGGGCGAGCCGCTGAACCCGGAGGCTGTCCACTGGGGCCGGGAAACCTTGGGATTGCCGTTCCACGACAACTGGTGGCAGACGGAGACCGGGGGAATCATGATCGCCAACTTCCCAAGCATGCCCATCAAGCCGGGCTCCATGGGGCGTGCCGTCCCCGGCATCGAAACGGCCGTAATGCGCCACACCGATGACGGCATCGAACGGATCGACGACCCCGCCGAGACCGGCGAGTTGGCGCTGAAGACACCCTGGCCCTCCATGTTCCGTGGCTACCTGAACGAGGAAGAGCGCTACCGGAAGTGTTTCGTCGGCGACTGGTATCTCACCGGGGATCTGGCCCGCTGTGATGAAGAAGGTTACCTGTGGTTCATTGGTCGCGCCGACGATGTGATCAAGTCTTCCGGCCACCTGATCGGACCCTTCGAGGTGGAAAGCGTGCTGATGGAGCATCCGGCGGTGGCGGAGGCCGGGGTGATCGGCATACCGGACGAGGTTGCCGGCGAGACGGTCAAGGCCTTCGTGTCCCTCAAGCCCGGCTTCGAGCCCGGGGACGACCTGATGAAGGAGATCCTCGGCCTGGCACGGAAGCGCCTTGGCCCAGCGGTTGCTCCCCGCCAGGTGGAATTCCGCGACCGGCTGCCCAGCACCCGGAGCGGCAAGATCATGCGGCGCCTGTTGCGAGCACGTGAACTCGGGCTGCCGGAGGGCGACACCTCAACTCTGGAGGGGAGCAAGGAATGAACGTCACACCGGCGGAAAAACCCAGGCTGTCCCGGGCACACCTCATCGACCTGCTGCGCCAGATGCTCCGTATCCGCCGCTTCGAGGAGCGCTGCGTGGAACTGTACACCCAGGAGAAGATACGTGGTTTTCTTCACGTGTACATCGGTGAGGAGGCCGTGGGCACGGGCGTGATGCACGGGCTGACGCCGGACGATGCGGTGGTCTCCACCTACCGGGAGCACGGGCATGCCCTGCTCAACCGCATCGCCATGGACAGGGTCATGGCGGAGATGTACGGCAAGGTGGATGGCTGCAGTATGGGGCGCGGTGGTTCCATGCACCTGTTCGACGCAGCCAGCCGTTTCTATGGCGGGAATGCCATCGTCGGCGGTGGCCTGCCACTGGCCGTGGGGCTGGCGCTGGCGGACAAGCTGGCGGGCCGCAACCGGGTCACGGCCTGCTTCTTCGGCGACGGGGCCGCAGCAGAGGGCGTGTTCCACGAGAGCCTGAACCTGGCCGCGCTGTGGAAGCTGCCGGTGCTGTTCGTCTGCGAGAACAACCTCTACGCCATGGGTACCGCCCTGCGGATCTCCCACGCCCAGACCGATCTCCACCGCAAGGCCGAGGCCCTGGGCGTGACCGCGGAAACCGTGGACGGCATGGACATCGTACGCGTGGAGGCCGCCGGTGCCCGCCTGCTGGATGCGATCCGGTGCGGCGAGGGTCCGCGCTTCCTGGAGTGCAGAACCTACCGCTTCCGGGCCCATTCCATGTTCGACCCGGAACTCTACCGCGAAAAGGCCGAGGTGGAGGAATGGAAGAAGCAGGACCCCATTCCCCGGCTTGCCGACTGGATGAAGCACTCGGGCAACCTGCATGATGACGAGTTCGAGGCCATGGAGCGCGACATCGCCGCGGAGGTGGAACAGGCCGTGGAGTACGCGGAAGCCTCCGAGTGGGAACCGGAATCCAGCCTTTACGAACACGTCTATCGGGAACCACCCTCCTCGCCATCACCGCCGCCTTCACCGGAATTGGAAGCCGTGGATCTGAGCTTCCGCGAAGCCTTCCGGCTGAGCCTTATCGAGGCGCTGACCCATGACGAACGCGTCTTCATGATGGGCGAGGACATCGGCCACTATGGCGGCTGCTACGCAGTCAGCCGCGGCCTGCTGGAGCAGTTCGGTCCGGAGCGGATCCGTGACACCCCGCTGTCCGAGAACGGGTTCACCGGGGCCGGTGTCGGCGCCGCGCTGGGCGATGCCCGCCCCATCGTGGAGATCATGACGGTGAACTTCAGCCTGCTGGCCATGGACCAGATCGTGAACTCGGCGGCCACACTGCTGCACATGTCCGGCGGGGAGTTCCACGTGCCACTGGTGATCCGCATGGCCACCGGAGCCGGCCGCCAGGTGGCCGCCCAGCATTCCCACAGCCTGGAGAACTGGTACGCCCATGTGCCCGGCCTCAAGGTGCTCGCCCCCGGCACGCTGGAGGACGCCCGCCACATGCTCTGGGCCGCGCTGCAGGATCCGAATCCGGTGGTGATCTTCGAGCACGTGTTGCTCTACAACCGCGAGGGCCGACTGGAGCCGCGTCCCGAGGGGGTGGATATCAGCCGCGCTGCCATCCGCCGTTCCGGATCCCACGTCAGCCTGATCACGTACGGCGGGAGCCTGCCGAAGACCCTGGAAGCGGCTGAGGCCCTGGCGCAGGAAGGCATCGACGCCGAGGTGGTGGATCTCCGGGTGCTGCGCCCGCTGGACACGGAAACGATTACCGAATCAGTCAGGCGCACGCACCGGGCTGTGATTGTGGACGAGGGCTGGAAGACCGGCAGCCTGGCCGGCGAGATTGCGGCCATCCTGGCGGAACACGCCTTCTGGAATCTGGATGCACCCATCGAGCGGATCTGCACCGACGAGGTTCCCATTCCCTATGCACGGCACCTGGAGAACGCCGCGCTGCCCCAGGTGGATGACATCCTGGCAGCCGCCCGCCGTGCCACGGAGGACCAGCCATGAGCGATTTTCTGATGCCATCCCTGGGCGCCGACATGGAAGCCGGGACGCTGATCGAGTGGCAGGTGCAACCCGGCGACAGGGTCGAGAAGGGCCAGGTCATCGCGGTGGTGGAGACCGCCAAGGGTGCCATTGACGTGGAAGTGTTCGAAAGCGGGGTGGTGGAGGAACTCTATGTGGGCCCGGACACCAAGGTACCGGTCGGTACGCCACTTGCGCGGATTGGCAGCGGCGAACATGTGGTAACGGAGCGACCCGAAAAAGAGCCCGAGCCCGAAACAGAGCCCGAGCCCGAAACCGAACCCAAGGTCGAGGCCGAACCATCCCCTGTACGGAAGGTGCCCCAAGCGCCCGTCCGCACGGGGGAGGCGGCACAATCGAGGGCTTCTCCGGCAGCACGGCGGCGCGCGCGGGAGCTTGGCATTGATCTGGCCGGACTCACCGGAACCGGCCCGGATGGAGCCATTGTGCTGAAGGACATTGAAGGGACCGCCTCCGCGGAAGCCAAACCGGCGAGACCCGCTGCCGGCTTCGATCGCGACGAGATGCGGAAGGCCATCGCCGCCGCCATGATGCGCTCCAAGCGCGAAATCCCCCACTATTACCTGGCCACTACCGTGGACCTGCACACCGCCGAAACCTGGATGGAGGACTACAACCGGGATCAACCGCCGGAATCCCGACTTCTCATCGCAGCGCTGTTCATGAAGGCCACCGCCCGGGCGCTGGAGCGTTATCCTGACCTGAACGGGCACTATACCGAGGCCGGATTCATCCCGTCCGAACAGATCAACCTGGGCATAGCCATTCACCTGCGAGCCGGAGGTCTGGTTGCGCCGGCAGTGCTGGACGCGGAAAGTCTGTCACTTCCGGAGCTGATGCTCCGCCTGCAGGATCTGGTGAAGCGGGCGCGCAGCCGTGGCCTGCGGGCTTCCGAAATCGGGGGTGCCACGGCCACCGTCACCGCCCTGGGCGATCGGGGCGTGGACACCGTGTTCGGTGTCATCCATCCACCCCAGGTGGCGATGATCGGTTTCGGCCGCGTGCGGCGCCGACCCCTGGTCGTGGGCGACGCGCTAGCCATCCGCCCGGCGGTGGACATCACTCTGGCGGCAGACCATCGGGTCTGCGACGGTCACATGGGGGCCCAGTTCCTGAACGAAATCGACATTCAGTTGCAACAACCGGAGGCATTGTGAACCGGGACGAACTGCGCGCCATCATACTCGAGGAACTCTCAGCCATCGCGCCGGACATCGATACCGATACGCTGAATGATCAGGCGCGTCTGCGCGATGAATACGATCTGGATTCCATGGACGCCCTGAATCTGCTCACCGCGCTCCACAAGCGCCTCGCGGTCAACATTCCCGAGGCGGACTACGCCCGGATGCATAGCCTGAGCCAGCTACTGGACTACCTGGAGCCCAGACTCGCCCGCTGACGCAGGCGGGTCCGCCTACGGGGAATTCCAGGCCGGTCCGGAGCGGGCTTGTCCCTCAGGGCTGCCTGGTATACCCGTTCATAGGCCGCGGCGCTGCTGTTCCAGTCGAAACGGCGGGTCATTGCATTGCGCACCAGAGTTCGCCAGTATCCTGGCTGCCTGAAGGCACCGATGGCCCGGTCCACTCCCTCCAGCAGCGCCGGGGCATCAGCTCCTGCAAGGTGAAAACCGCAGCCCCCTTTCTCCGGCGGCGCGCCATCACCCATATCGATAACCGTATCCACAAGCCCGCCCACCGGAGTCACCAGCGGAATGGTGCCATAGCGCATGGCATACATCTGGGCCAGTCCACAGGGCTCGAAACGCGAAGGCATCAGCAGCATGTCCGCGCCCGCGTAGATCCGGTGCGCCAGCACCTCGTCGAATGTCAGGTGCACCACAAGCTTGTCGGGCCAGCGGCGGGCCGCGCCCACCAGGGTCTGCTCCGTGTCACGATCGCCGCTGCCCAGAACCACCAACCGCACCGAACGCTCCATGAGTCCCGGCAGCGCCTCCACGAGCAGATCCGCACCCTTCTGTGCCGTCAGCCGCCCCACCCAGGCGAGAACCGGGGTTGGTGAGTCCGTCACCGGATCCAGCCCCAGGCCGTGCAACAGACGATCGCGCTCGTCCCGCTTGCCATCCAGCCGAACGGCATCGAAATGATTCTCCAGTGCGGGATCCGTCGCCGGGTTCCACGCTTCCGGGTCGATGCCGTTGAGTATACCCGTCAGCCGGTCAGAGCGGGCACGAACCAGCCCGTCCAGGCCGGAACCGAATGCCGGCGTCTGGATCTCCTCCGCGTAGCGTGGGCTCACCGTGGTGAACTGATCGGCGAAACCCAGGCCACCCTTCATGTAGGCAATGTCGCCGTAGAACTCCAGTGCGTCCGGATGATTCATGGAGGGCGGCAAGCCCAGTCGTGACAGGATGTCCGCGGGAAACCGGCCGATGTATCCCAGATTGTGGACGGTGAACACAGACGCAGCCGGGCAGTTCTCCAGATGCATCCACACCGGCGCCAGCCCCGTGTGCCAGTCATTGGCATGCAGCACCTCCGGTTGCCAGGCATCCACCAATCGGCCGTTGGCGATATCCGCAGCCACTCGCCCCAGCCTGCCGAACTGCAGCGGATTATCAGCCCAGGGCGTCCCGGCACGGGTAAGATAAGGCCGACCGCCACGACGCAGGAAGCCCGGAGTCTCCAACAGCCAGACCGGTACGGAAACAGCGCTGGCCCGGTATTCCAGCAGCCGGCCGCTACCGTCCGGCAGGAGGGTGATCACCCGGGCCTTTCGGGTCATGACGGGATCATAGGCGGGCAGCAGCACCCGGGCATCGTGCCCCCGGGCGGCCAGGGCCACCGGCAAGGCGCCGAGCACGTCTCCAAGTCCGCCCACTTTTACCAGCGGCGCCATCTCGGCAGCCACGAACAGGATCTTCAGCGGGCGCATGTCAGCCCTCCTCCGGTTCCAGGTAGACACAGCCCAGTGGCGGCAGGGTCAAGGTTATGGAGCACGGCCGACCCATCCACGGGAAGGGCTCGGCCCCGGCCCGGCCGCAGTTGCCCACGTTGCTGCCCCCGTAGACGGCGGCATCCGAGTTCAGACATTCCCGGTACCGCCCGGCATGGGGGACGCCAATGCGGTAGCCATGCCGCGGCACCGGGGTGAAGTTGCAGACCACGATCATGAGCCGGTCGCCGCCCCGGCGCAGGAAACTGAGCACGGACTGATCCGCATCGTGACAATCGATCCATTCGAACCCGGACGGCTCGAAGTCCTCCCCATGTAGCGCCGGGCGATCGCGATAGAGGCGGTTGAGATCGGTGACCAGGCGCCGCACGCCGGCGTGGGCCGGGTCATCGAGCAAACGGCGGTCCAGCCCACGGGCGTGGGACCATTCGTGCGGTTCGCCGAACTCGTTGCCCATGAACAGGAGCTTCTTGCCCGGATAGGCGTACTGGTAGGCATACAGCAGGCGAAGGTTGGCGAACTTCTGCCAGCGGTCGCCGGGCATACGGTCCAGCAGTGAGCCCTTGCCGTGCACGACCTCATCATGGGAGAACGGCAGCACGAAGTTCTCGGTGTAGGCGTAGAGCAGGCCGAAGGTCAGCCAGTCGTGGTGGTAACGGCGGTGTACCGGATCATGCCGCATGTACTGCAGCGTGTCGTGCATCCAACCCATGTTCCATTTCATGGAGAAGCCCAGCCCGCCCAGGTGTACCGGGCGGGTCACGGCAGGCCAGGCGGTGGATTCCTCGGCAATGGTCACGGTACCGGGGCATTCCCGGTGAGTGACGCTGTTCATGGCCTGCAGGAAGGAGATCGCCTCCAGGTTCTCGTTACCGCCATAGGCGTTCGGAACCCATCCCCCTTCGCGCCGCCCGTAGTCCAGGTAGAGCATGGCGGCCACCGCGTCGATGCGCAGCCCGTCCAAGTGGAACTCCTCCAGCCAGTACAGAGCGCTGGAGATCAGGAAACTCCGGACCTCGTTCCGGCCGAAGTTGAACACCAGGGTTCCCCAGTCCACTGTCTCCCCCTGGCGCGGGTCCGCATGCTCGAACAGCGCCGTGCCGTCAAATCGTGCCAGGGCGTGATCGTCGCGGGGAAAGTGGCCGGGCACCCAATCCAGGATCACGCCCAAGCCGTTCCCGTGCAGCGTATCGATGAAATACCGGAAGTCGTCCGGGGTGCCGAAACGGCTGGTCGGAGCGAAGTAACCCGTGGTCTGATATCCCCAGGAACCATCGAACGGGTGTTCTGTTACCGGCATGACCTCCACGTGGGTGAAGCCGGTTTCAGCCAGTTCCTCCACCAGGCGGTCCGCCAGTTCGCGATAATCGAGAAAGCTCCCGTCCTCGTGTCGGCGCCAGGAACCGAGATGCACCTCGTAGACCGCCATGGGGGCGTGCTGCCAGTCCGACCGGTGCTGCAGCCAGGCGTCATCGCCCCAACGGTGCCCAGGGGGTGCGTCGACGACGCAGGCGGTGCGGGGCCGTACCTCGAAGCGCCTGGCGAAGGGATCGACTTTCTGCTGCACACGGCCGGTATCCCGGTTGCGCAACTCGAACTTGTAGAGGGCACCTTGGAGCACTTCCGGAATGAAAAGCTCCCAAACGCCGAACTCTCCACAAACAGCCATGGGATGGCGCAGACCGTTCCAGCCGTTGAAATCCCCCACCACGCTGACCCGTTCGGCGTTTGGCGCCCAGACGGCGAACCGGGTTCCCGGCACCCCGTCCCGCTCCATCACGTGGGCTCCCAGCAGTCGCCAGGCGCGAACGTGCTCCCCGCTACAGAACAGGCGCAGTTCATCCGGATTGAGCTCCGGCAGGAAGGCGTAGGCGTCCGGGCTCACCATCTCCTCGCCGGCATCATTCCGCCAGCGCAGCCGGTAGCCGGGGGGCACGCTGTCGCCCGTGCCGTGCCACTCGAACAGCCCGGCCGGATCCAGCCGTCGCATGGGGTGTCCGCCGGGTTCCACCCAGGCCGACACCGCACCGGGCAGCCAGGCGCGAACACCTTCTCCGTCCGCATGCCGAAACCGCCCGAGCACAGCATGGGGATCATGCAGGCGCCCTTCCAGCAATCGTCGCATGGTCGGCGACTGTCCACCCGTAAAAAGGGGTTCGTACCCCATGATCGCCTCGCCTCCACCAGCTTCGGGGTCCGACCGCGCAACTCCGTGATGGCCGGGCCGCGGGCATCGCCCTGTTGCCGGAATCATCTCCCCCGCGAATTCCTGTTGCGTTGACTGCAGTCAACGCTGACCGCCATGGGCAGTGGTCGAATCACCCGGACTCCTGATTCCGTTTGGAGCGGTGGCCATGCAACATAAGCAGAAACTGACCAGCGACCGCTTTGTCAGCCTGATCACCCGGGACACGC
>JAFIFU010000061.1 GCA_020831885.1 Ectothiorhodospiraceae bacterium | reverse complement strand
CCATTGCCTGCGAGCCGCGCCTTGCCCCCGGACACGCTGCAAAGCCAGAGCGCCAGGGGAATCGATCAGTGCTTCCTTAAGCCATTCGGGGGTGGGTTTGTAGTTGGCGATGTGGAAGCCGAACAGCAGGGCGCCCGAGTCCGCATCCCTGGCCAGGCGGCTCAGGCCCAGCGCCCGGAGCCGGGTACTGTTCCAGCGGCTGCCGGGGGGCAGGTAAACCACCAGCCTGCGGGCGTGGAGGTCCCGCAGTGCGGCCACCAGGTGTTCCGCCTGGGGTGCAGGCAGGCGGTCCAGCACGTCCCCCAGCAGGGCCAGGTCCCGGCGGCCCAGCGCCGGCAGTTCTTCCAGGTCCTCCGGTTCCAGTGTCCGGAGATCCCCCACACCATGGCCCTGCACAACGGCGGAATCCGGCCAGTGCCCCAGAATGGTGACAGTGCGCGGCTGTTCCCGTTCCAGCACCCGCAGCAGAGCGGCCCGCAGGGGTTCGGGCATCGTGTCTCCCCGGTGATGCATCCTCACCCTCCCTTTTGTCGCCGGACCGTTATGGTCGCTAAAGCGCCTCCATCACCCGCTGCAGCCGTTGCGCTGCCTCGTCACCCACGGCGTGGACGTCCGGATTCTCCACCCGGGCAAACATGGCGTCAGGCGTGGCAACGGACACCAGCGTCCCATCACCATCCGGAGCCGCCTGGACCACCACGTTACACGGCAGCAGCAGGCCCAGATGCGGTTCGGATTCCAGCGCCCTGTGCGCCAGTCCGGGGTTACAGGCGCCGAGAATGCGATAGGGCCTGTAGTCCAGTTCCAGCTTCTGCTTGAAGGCCTGTTGCACGTCGATCACCGACAGCACGCCGAAGCCTTCCGCTGCCAGCGCGTCCCGCACCCGCTGTTCGGCCGTCTCGAAATCGGTGTCCAGCTTCTTTACCAGCCCGTAGTCCATTTCCTACTCCTGTGCTGCGTTTCGTGTCAGCGCTTTCCTGGGAGTATGCGGCCTTGATCCGCGAATTGCATCGGGTTCCGGGAGACATCGGGAACGCACCGACGCCAGGGGGCGCACGTGGCGTGGCCCTTCGCAACGGTCAACACCCGTCTATAGTAGGGAACAGTCGCCGGTTGGCGACGCCAACGTCAAGGCGGCCAGGATGCTCCGTGGTGCCGGATGTGGGTCGATGTGGCTGGATGCCGCCTATCGTGGGGCCACCGGGGAGCAGGGCGCCTGGCGGGCGGCTG
Organism: Ectothiorhodospiraceae bacterium; assembly: GCA_020831885.1. Lineage (GTDB taxonomy): Bacteria > Pseudomonadota > Gammaproteobacteria > Nitrococcales > Aquisalimonadaceae > LSCE01. The sequence goes on along the minus strand of JAFIFU010000061.1, from coordinate 19,408 downwards.
CCGATGCGCTGCGCCAGCAGGTGGATGGACGGGAAACACTGATCCTTGCGGTGCCTGAGATCGACCGTTTCCTCATCGAAGGTGGCGTGGCGGGCTGTGCCAGTGCCACGGCAGAGGCGCATCTGTCACGCTGGCTCGCCCGTCATCGGGATGCCTTGCAGCGCTGGCTCCGACGGCAGGCCGCCGGGTCGGATCCGGCATCCGGGTTATGGTTGCCACGGGGGATGGATCCCTGGGACGGTCTCCTGTCTGAGCAACCGGTCCATCACAACGGCGGGTGCATGGTGGTGGTCAGGCGCCTTCCGGCAGGTGGTGTGGTCGGACTGGGCTTCGGCCAAGGATCCGGGGCCGCCCCGACGCCGTCCGCTTTCCGTGCAGCGGCTGCTGAGCTGTGCGGTCAGCTCAGCACCGTGGTTCATGCCGGGCTGGAGGTGCGGCGGCTTCGAGAGGGTCTCGCGGATATTCAGATACTGCTCAGTCAATGGCATGTGCTTGTGCTGCGCTGCGATTCCGCTGGATACGTTATCGACGCGGTAGGCACCCTGCGGGAGACACTTTGGGCTTACCGGCGTGTGGCCCGCCTGCGGCGGCGGCGTCTTTGGTTGGCTGACGAGCCGGCCCGCAAACGACTGGCCCAGTTGCTGGCTTGCCCCGGGTACTCGTCCGCCTACGCCGGGCCGTCCCTGAGTGTTCGTGCCGAGGGTTTGCCGCCACTGGAAATCGTCGTGCTGGCCTCGACGGCGCCGTCGACAGAACCGGATTCCCGCCTGTTGATCGTCCGCCGGCAACCGATGGACGTACGCATCGATCGGAGCTACCTGCGGCACCGGCTGGGACTGACCCGTGGCCAGGCGGATGTGCTGTGCCGCCTGATGCAGGGGCAGGATATCGGGGCCATCGCCCGGGCGCGGGGATCCCGTCATGAGACCATTCGCGGTTACCTGCGGGAGCTGCGGCGTCGGCTGTCCTGCCACAGTCAGGCGCAACTCGTGGCGGCAGGCTGGGCCGCCGTGGCCCACGTGCCCACGGTGCTGATGCCCTCATCATTGGACGGGATGGCCCGGCCTCCGGTGACTCTCGGACCTCTTCCGGTCTTGCATGCGCCCCCTCCGGGTGACTTACCCCCCGAATGAGGGTGGAAGAATCCGGATCACGGCGTCTGAAGCTCTCAGGTCTCCGCGTCTGCCTATGCTTCTCGTCACGCTGGTCCGCGGTTGGGCGGATGCCGGTGTCAGGGGGGGCGCGATGAACAACGACAAAGACCAGGTTACCGTATGGACCCAGCACCGGGGATGGATGGCTGCCGTCGGGGGCGCATTGTTCCTTGCCGGATGTCTCGGAGGCAGTTCCTCCGGTGGTGGCGGTGGAGGGGGCGGCAGTGGCGGGGATAACGGCGGTACCGTCCCCACCACGGACTCCATCACCGCCGAGAACGCCGGGTATGTCTCGCGCCTGGCGGACGGGCTGGTGCGTGGTGGCAGTGGCCTGGACGGGCTGGCGGGGATGCTGGCTGACGGGCAGTTCGACTTCCTGCCCGCCGGATCACCGGCTTCAGCGACGACGGCAGGTGGCGCCGCGGTGAGCTTTCAGTCCACGGAGACCGAGGACTGCCCATCGGGTGGAGTCTGGTCGCGCACGGAGACCGACGACGAAGTTGTTGTCGTCTACGACAGTTGTGCGTCCCAGACCGGCGTCGTGCGTCACGAGGCGGATGGGACGGTACGCATTCAGCATGTGACCCCGGACGATGATTACCTCGAGGCGCAGCGGTTCGTCTACGAGACCCTGCAGCTTTCGGTCAGCCGGAATGCGGACAGCCATTCGCTGCGGTTCGACGGTTTGTTCCGGGAGGACCGGCGCGCACATGATGACCTGCGGCGGACAACGGATTTTAACCTGCGTCAGGTATTCCACTGCCGGGGCGACAGCCTGACAATGGAGGCGTCCCAGGATTTTGTCACCGTGGTGGAGCCGGGCAGTCCGGGCCTGGTGATCAGCGTGCATGGCACGGGGTCTTCCAGCGGCAGCGGCCACTTCGCGGGTACCGTGACGGTGGAAACCCTGGAGCCGGTGCGCATTGCCGATCCCTTCGGCGGTTTCCCCTACCAGGGTGTGGTGCGGGTCACCGCCGAGGATGGCAGCAGCGTGACCTTGGAGTACGTGGAGGGTGGCGTTCATGTGGACGACACCTTCTACACCTGGCCTCAGTACACCAACACCTTCATCGAGAATCCGATCACCGAGCTGGGCTGTTTCGTGGATGAACCGGTGGATCCTGGCCCCATTGCCGAGGGCATGCGGGCCACAATCAACGGGGCACCATGGAGCGCGAACCCTGCGGTTTCGAATGCCACCCTGGGCGGAGCATTTAATGTGCTTCTGGTCGCCGGCATTGATCCCTCCTCAACAGCCAACTTCGCCGTTACGCTGAATCTGGAGAATATGACCGGCCCGGGGACGTATACCCTCTCACTGCCCGGTGATGCGTTGCACCGCTTCGCCGCTGTGGTGATTCCGGACGGGGATCAACGCTGGGATTCCTCCCTCGGCGCCGGTGGTGTTGTGACCATCCTGAGTGTCGGCGACGGGCGTGTGACCGGCACCTTCAGTTTCGTTGCGGGGCCACAGGAGGGTTCCGGCGCCACGGGCACCCTGACCGTGACGGATGGCGAGTTCAATCTGCCGCTGATCCCACTGTAGCGGCCGGTCCGCGGCAGACCGCACCCGATGGTGGCCGCCCGGACGATGATCGTCCGGGCGGATTTATTACATGATCGCTTCGATAAGATGCGGCCCGGGCTCCTCAAGGGCTGTTCGCAGTTGCCGGTGCAGGGACTCCGCGTCGGTCACCTGCGCGGCCGGCATGCCCATGCCCCGGGCGATGTGCGACCAGTTCAGATCCGGTTCCCCGATATCCAGCAGCTTGCGGGCCGATTCGCCCACCTGACCCAGGTTCAGGCGCGCCCACTCGTTGTGCAGGATCTTGTAGCTGCGGTTGGCGTAGATCAGCACGGTGACGTTCAGACCCTCGCGCACCATGGTCCACAGTGCCTGTGGCGCGTACATGCCGGCACCATCCGCCTGCAGGCAGAAGACCGGGCGGTCGGGGCAGGCGATGGCCGCGCCGGCCGCGGCCGACAGACTCTGTCCCAGTGCACCGCCCGTCAGGGAGAGCCAGTCGTGAGTCGGGCAGCCTGCGGTCATGCCGGGCAGGCTGCCCCGGGACGTGATGGCCTCGTCCGCCACGATGGCGCCTTCCGGCAGCACCGAGGCCACCGTTTGTGCAATGCTGTCCGGGTCCAGTGCCCCGGTGCCGGGCTCGGGAACGGACAGCTCGGCTGTCCGGCCCGCGTTCGCCGGGACGTTCAGTGCCTCGCAGAGCGCCTGCAGTGCACCCACGGCGTCCTCGCCAGGTTCCACCAGGGTGTGCAGCAGACAGTGTTCCGGCGTGAGCCAACTGGGCTGATCCGGGTAGGCGAAGAAGGCCACCGGCGGTGTCGTCTCGATCAGGAACAGGTGGTCGAAGCCGTCCAGCAGCTCCACCCCCTGTTCCGGGTAGCGGGGAAAACGCTGCAGCACCGGAAGGCCGGCACCGCGCTCCATGCGTGCGGTGAAGGTATCCGCCATGAACCGGGCACCGGTATGCCCGGCAAGCCGGCTGGCCAGGTGAAGCCCTTCCGCCCGCAGGCTATGGCCGTTGATCAGGAACAGACACCGCTCGCCAGCCCGCAGGGCACGGATGGCCCGCTCCAGTCCCTCCGGCGCTGCCGGCCGCGGGGACGGACGCTGAACCGGGGCACCCGGTTCGCCGCCCGGGTTCCAGCTGCAGTCGGCGGGAACCAGCAGCGTGGCAATCTGACCCGGGGGTTCCCAGGCGGCTGCAATGGCGGCCCGTGTGTCCGCCCCCAACATGCGCCCTTCGGCGTTGTCACGCAGCCAGCCGGAAACCGGCCGCGCATAGGCGGCGACATCCGAAGCCAGCGGGGAAGCGTAAGGGCGATGGTAGGTGGCGTGGTCGCCCACCAGGTTGACGATGGGGCTGCGGGCGCGCATGGCGTTGTGCAGGTTGGCCAGCCCGTTGGCCAAGCCGGGGCCCAGATGGAACAGGGTGGCGGCGGGCTTGTCCGCCATACGGGCGTAACCGTCGGCGGCACCGGCAACGACACCTTCGAACAGCCCCAGTACCGGCCGCATGCCCGGTACCCGGTCCACGGCAGCGACGAACTGCATTTCCGAGGTGCCGGGGTTGGCGAAGCAGACATCCACGCCGGAGTTCATCAGCGTGCGCAGTATGGTTTCGGCGCCGACCATGGTGATCCCCCGTATTCTTGATAAAGATGTCCATCATCCGCACAACCATGCGCGGGAGCAAGATACGGGGACTGTATGGAGGCCGTTGCCGGGCGGGTCAGTGCGTCGCGGCCAGAATGCGAATGCCCCCCAGCGTTGGCGGCTCATCCAGGAGATCCGCCAGCGTGGCGGTATTGAGTTCTTCCAGGAACGCCTTGCGTCCGCGGTTGAAAACGCCTTTGAGGGAACAGTGGCCCGTGAGGGGGCAGGGCTGGCGTGAGCAGTTGACGATGGCCATGGAGCCTTCCATGAGTTCCACCACGTCCCCGACCCGGATCGCGGCCGGGTCGCGGCCCAGTTCCATCCCGCCCGCCCGGCCCTTGACGGTGGTCAGCAGCCCGGCGCGGGCCAGACCATGCACCACCTTCCGCAGGTGCTCCTTGGAGATATCGTAGGCCTTCGCGATCTCCGCCAGAGTCACCCGGCGGCCGGGGTTGGCCCCCGCGTACATCAGCACGCGGAAAGCGTAGTCGGTGTGGTAGGTGAGCTCCATGGGAGAGTGGTCCTTTCCCGCACTTTAAGATGTATCAACTATACACCGGAAAAGTCGCATCTCCGAATCTCCCCGTGGGCGGTTCTGTCCGCGTCCTGGTCAGAACGCGGACAGAACCGCACAAAGATAACGAACGTGTGTGACGGGACACGAGGGCGCTGATCCATTCCCAGGGCCTGCCCGTAGTGGATAGTGCTGCCTAAAGGCCCCGGCTGGAACTCTCCGGCAGGGCCTCGGTTCCGCGGGCCGGCCTGACCCCGACAGCGCTTCGGCGGGTGGTCTGCCAGGCCCGGTACACCGCCAGGGTCAGCACCACGGCACCGGCCGCGAACACCACGTCACCCGGCACCCGCAGCCAGACCAGCGCCTCCATGATCGGGCCGCGCACAATCTCCTCCGAACGGGCGTACCAGAAGCCGGTGGTGATGCTGTGGTATGCCTGGTACACACCGGCAGGCAGCAGCGACATGAACACCATCATTCCCAGGCCGATGTTCAACATCCAGAACGCGGGTGACATCAGCCGGTCGTTCCAGCGGATGCTTCGGTTGGCGCTTTGCAGGCAGAACAGGAGCAGACCGATGCCCAGCATGCCGTACACCCCGAACAGCGCACCATGGCCGTGGGCCGGTGTGGTGTTCAGTGCCTGCAGGAAGTACAGGGAGATGGGCGGGTTGATCAGGAAGCCCAGCAGGCCCGCGCCCACCAGGTTCCAGAAGGCCACCGCCACGAAGCAGTACACAGGCCACTTGTAGCGTTCCATCCAGTCGGTGCGCTTGCTCATGTGGTAGTTCTCGTAGGCTTCGTAGCCGATCAGCACCAGTGGCACCACTTCCAGCGCGGAGAACATGGCGCCGATGGCCAGCACGCTGGTGGGCGTGCCCGAGAAATACAGGTGGTGCAGCGTGCCCAGTATGCCGCCGAACAGGAAGATCACCGTGGCCAGTAGCACGGCCGCCGCGGCCAGTCTGGCGCGGATCAGCCCCAGGCGGGTAAAGATCAACGCGATCACGGCGGTGGCGAACACCTCGAAGAAGCCCTCCACCCATAGGTGCACGATCCACCAGCGCCAGTAGGTGACCATGGACAGGTGGGTGTGTTTGCCCCACATGAAGGCGGCGGCATACAGCAGGCCGATGGCCACCGTGGACAGGAACAGCAGGATGAGCAGTGGCTGGCGCTGGCTGCGTTCCCGCAGGGCGGGCCACAGGGCCCGGCCGACAAGCAGAAGCCAGAACACCAGGCCGGTGAACAGCAGAATCTGCCAGAACCGGCCCAGGTCCACGTACTCCCAGCCCTGGTGGCCGAACCAGAAGTTGGCGTCCAGCCCCAGCTTCTGCTGCACGCCCAGCCATTCACCGGCGAAGGAACCCACCACCACGAGCAGTAGCGCGGCGTACAGGAGGTTGACCCCAAGCTTCTGGTATCTGGGTTCGTGACCGGAGAGCGCCGGAGCGATGTACAGGCCGGTGGCCAGCCAGGCGGTGGCGATCCAGAAGATGGCCAACTGCGTATGCCAGGTGCGGGTCACCGCGTAGGGCAGATAATCGGCCAGCGGGAAGCCGAACAGACCCTGGCCTTCCACGGCGTAGTGGGCGGTGAGTATCCCCATACCGATCTGGGCCATGAACAGGGCCAGAACCGTGTAGAAGTACTTGCGCGTCGCCAGCATGGAGGGTGTGGGCGTCATGCGCTTGAGCGGATCCTCGACCGGCGGCGTGGGAAGTTCCTCTTCCTTGCGGGAAGCCGCGTAGAACCAGACCATGGCGCCGATGGCGGCCAGCAGCAGGATCACGCTGGCAATGGACCACATGGCGTTGGCGGTGCTGGGCCGGTTGTCGATTCGGGGCTCGTGGGGCCAGTTGTTGGTATAGGTGATAGCCTTGCCCGGGCGTTCCGCCGCCGCGGCCCAGGCCGTCCAGAAAAAGAAGGCGGGTACCAGTTCCCTGCGCTCCAGGCTCGGAACCGGGTCCTCCGGAATAGCGTACTTCTCCCGGAGCCCGGACAGCCGGCGTTCGCTGCCGAACAGATCCACGTAATGGGCGGATACCCGCTCGATGGCGTCGGCACGGTCGTTGGATACGGTGATGGTGCGGGTATCCTCGTCCCAGGTGTTGGTGCGCAGCGTGGACTTCAGCCGTGCCTTCAGCGCCGCCTGCTGTTCCTCGCCCAGAGCAGCCCATTCACGACCATGATCCGCCATGGCCCATTGCTCAAGCAGCGCCGTGATCTCCCGATGCAGCCAGTCCGCCGTCCAGTCCGGCGCCACGTAGCCCCCATGGCCCCAGATGGACCCCAGTTGCTGACCGCCCATGGTCTGCCACACCTGGCGGCCACGCTGAATGTCATCCAGGGTGAACAGGGTGCGGCCGTCCTCGGCCACCACCTGGTCAGGCATGGGTGGTGCCTGGCGGTAGATCTCCCCCCCGATCAGCAGCAATGCGCCGAAGGAACCCACGAACAGGATTCCAAGAAACCACCACAATCTCCTGATTGACGACATGGACGAATCTCCCTCGCAGTCTTGCCATGAGTGCCGGCGGTGCCTGGTGGTGGCCCAGGCGCGCCTCGTATTACAATGCATAGAAAATACATTTTTTATGAACCAGAAGAACGCCTTGAATGATGCCTGGAAACATTCTGCTGGTTACGGAACCGCCCCTGCGCTGCTGGATGCACTGCGGTGAGTGTGCGTCGGCGCCACCCTCCGGGGCGGTTCAGGGTGTGGAGAGTTTAGGTGGTATAAAATGGAAATTCAATACATCATAAATGACTTTCAACTCCAGTATGATCGGCACAGACGGAGCGTGGCGGGGGATGATCAGAACATGGGTGGTTGGCATTGCAGAAACCTGGGGGATGCCCTGATGGCACATGCCGAGATGGACCGCATCGAGCGGCGGTTCCGGGCGCAATACGTGGCGGCCGGGCGCCCCGGGGACATGGCAGTGTTCATTCGCCACGTGTCGGAAGGGCAATTGCATTGTGATGTCATTCTGTATTTTCCCCCGGCTGCAGCCGAACTCGCTGCCTGGGCCCATGCTGACCCTTGTCCCCCGCCGGCGCGGCCGGGTCTGGGCATGATGGTGGGATCGGATGCGGCCTGGGATCTGTTGTTCTCCGAATAGGTGGCTGACGTATTCCTACCGCCTTAACCCGCATCCGCTTTCCGGCGCAGATAGGTTTGCAGCGCTTTGGCGTGATTGCATTCCGGATCACGGGCTGCGAACAACAGCGTCAATCGGTCATTGTCCCGCGCCTTCTCCAGAATGGCTGCCACCGCGGCCGGTTGCCGGTCGAGTTCGTCGAAATAGCGCTCCTGGAATGCTTCCCACCGGGAGCGGTCATGGTTGAACCATTTCCGCAGCCCGGTGCTGGGGGACAGGTCCTTGGCCCATAGCTCGGCCCCTACCTGTTCCCTGGTCATTCCTCGCGGCCAGATCCGGTCCACCAGCACGCGAACGCCGTCATCCGGTGCTGGGGGGTCGTAAACCCGTTTCGCCCGGAACTCGGTCATGGGTGCCTCCTCCCGGCGGTATCGGCCACCGCATCAGGATAATACGGATGGAGGTCCGGTCCCGTCATCTCCAGCGGGGCGGACAGGGCGCGACCGACTTCCTATACTTGGTGGACGTGATTCCAGGGAGGAGAACGGGATGCAGGCACGGGAGGCGACAGAGAGGGGATGGATGCCTGGGGCGGGACCGCGGAGCCGGATGGTTCGCTGTTCCGGCCCGGTCATCATCCTGCTTTGGGTGCTGCTGGCTGTCTGCCTGCCTTCAGCAGCGCAGCAGACGGAGGTGGTCCGGGCTTATCCGGCAGTATACGATCTCAGCCGGCTTGCCGATGGCCAGCGGGAGATGCTGGTCAGCGGCGATGTGCTGCTGATGGAAGGGGATGCTGTCCGCGTCGCTGAGCCCTCAGCAGGGCCGGCGGGTAATCACCGCATTACGCTGGATCTCGGCGTCCAGCGATCGGAGCAGGCGCCGCGGCGGCTGGCGGTTTCGCTGGTGGGCGAGATCGTGGTGCTGACCGGTGAGCGGCGGATGGAGCTGGATGACCGGGACGGGTTCATTGCCGGTCCGGAGACGCAACGGATCAGCTTCGAAAGCCAGAACTGGCTGAGCCTGGACGACCCATCCCCGTTGGAAGCGGTTCATCAGCAGGGCGACGTTTCCTATGTGTTCACGCTGATGTTACAGGACGTTGCCTACCGGTGATCCCGTGCGCCGATGCGCCGGGCGATGAACAACGCGGCGAGATACACAAGCAGGAACGGCGTCAGCAGGAGCAGCATCGCCGGCCAGAGGCTGGACCCGGCGATCAGGAGCCCGACAGTGTAGGCGAACAGAGGCACGGCCACCCAGAGCGGCAGCAGGCCGGCGGTGCGCCAGCCGTTGCGCCAGCGGCACCAGGCCACGATCTGCAGGATCAGATAAGCGGGTATGCTCAGCGCCATCAGTTGAACCAGCCACCGCCCGCCGCCTGCGTTTCGGTTTGTTTCCGCCGCGGCGCTGAGCCGCTCCTGCTGTTCCCGGCGCAGCGTGGTGACCCAGTGGGGTTCAGTGCTGGCAGCGCCATCCACGCCCCATCGGACCTGCAAGGATACCTGGATGGCTTCCAGTTCCCTCCAGTGTTCATCGAACACCAGCAGTGTTCCGGTTTCCAGGTACCGGGATTTCCGCTGCGCAAGCGAGACCAGGGCCTCGCCGGTTCCGGCCGGATGGACCGGGGCCGGGTTCATGGTGGCACTGAGGCCGGCGTCGCCGCTGGCGCGTAGCTGAAACCGTACCGGTGTCTCGCTGCGATAGGCCACCCGCAGATACAGCGGCTCATCCACCGCCAGCACCTGGCCCGCCCCAGGGTGGCGGTCGGTGATTTCGACGACGGGGCTTGCCTGGGGTGTCACGGGGAACGGCAGCAGTGCCAGCAGCAGTGCCAGTAGCAAGCCCGTTCCGAATCGCTCTGCCATCTGGTGAATCTCCCCCGTGATCGCGTGCGCCCTTCGGTGCGGTTTATGCCGGCGAAAGCCGCATACCGGAGCAGGGCGAAATGCTCTGGAAGTGCAACACTTGCTTGTATGATCGCGCGATCGGGTCGAGGGTGGAATCGTGAGGATCGCGAACCGGACGACAGGACCGCATCGGGGCCGTCATGCCTGGTGCCGGTCGTCACTCCGTGTTCCGTTCCGGGAGGGCGGCCGGGTTTGCCGGTACCCGGGGGTGTGTTACCAACAATGCTGAATGCCATCCTCGTCCGCATCCGCGCTATGCGTTGGCGTGCCCATGCCTGGCTGGCGCGACACCCAAGGCTGCAGCATTTGCTGCAGGACCGCGGTGTGATCCGCGGTGGATCGGAGAGCATTGCGCGGGGGGTGGCCATTGGTCTGTTCATCGGCCTTACTCCGACCGTGGGCTTCCAGACCATGCTCATTCTTGTGTGCTGCCTGCTGGTGGCGGGCAACTTTCCCACCGCCTTCGTTGCCTCCTTCGTCACGAATCCCTTTACCGTGGCGCCGCTCTTCTGGGCTTACCATGAACTGGGCCGGGCTGTTTTCACCGTCTTTCCGGTGCTCAGCAGCGATCCGGATGTGTGGTACCTGCGGGGTGTCGGTGCAGAGATCGTGTTCACCCTGACCGGGAGCCTGCTGATTGCCACGCCGGTGGCAGTGATCGGTTACCTGCTCAGCCGGCCGCTGTCTGCCGCGATCCTGGCCCACCGCCGGAGACGAATCGCGGAACGTCGGGGGAAGTAAGAGCGGTGTCGTGGTTCCCCGCGGCCGCGGCCGTTGTGTGATGGCTCAGTAGCCCTTACCTCCGCCTGTTTCAGCGCTTCCCTGGCTTTGGAGTCTCAACAGGTTGTCCCCGGAGAGACCGAGGACGCTGATCGGTGGTTTCCTGTCAGCCGACGGCGGCCGTGGTCCGCTGCCGGTGGGCTTCCTCCGCGATCACGGACAGCATGAGCCACCGGGGCAGGGTACGCGCCAGATCGATGCGCCCGTGCACCCGGATGTCCTCGTGCTCGATGGCCTTTCCCAGGGAGCGCTGGCCGATCCATACCCGTCCCATGATCTGCACCGTACTCGCGATATACAGATCCACCTCGAAGCCCGGATCCGACTGGCAGAGGTCCACATCGCCGTCCTTGATCAGCAGCCACCAGCGGGACATTTCAGTGGGTGCATCGCTGTAGTCGAACTGTAAGACCGTCCGGCCCGGAGGCAGGATGCTGGTGTTGATGCGCCGGCGCATGTCCCACATCAGCACCCCCGCGTCCCAGTCCGGGCCATCCGCGGCGCTCTCCACCCACTGCTGGCCCCAAAGGCCCATGGCAATGATGATCGGTGTCAGGGCGCTGCCGGCCTCCGTCAGCACATAGGCACCTTGCGCGTTCCGGGTCACCACGCCGGCCACTGTGAGCTCCCTGAGCCGGCGGGACAGCAATGCCCGGGACATCAGCGGCACACCGCGGTGTATTTCGTTGAAACCCGAGGAGCCGCTGACCAGCTCCCGCATGATCAGTGGTGTCCAGCGCGTTGCCAGGATTTCGGACGCCTTGGCGACAGGACAGAACTGACCGTAGCCTTCATGACGCGACATGGCGTTTCTCCTCTGCAGCGTACGGGAAGTATGGATGCGGCAATCACCTGCTGTCCGGTTCAGTTTCTGAACTGGAGGGATTCCAGCCGATTCGTGATGCTGGTCCCGGACGACACATTGGCTATCCGCGCAATCGCGAGGGAGGCACGTTATGACAATCGCACGTCAATCCACGGAAAGCCGGGTTCGCGCCCACAATGCGGGTCCGTCAGCCGTCTGGTCCAGTGGCGGTGCGGCCTATGATCGGATCAGCCACGGCATTCTCGATGCCATCGAGCACGCGGTGAATCGGCTGGAACCAGAGGGAGCCGAGCGGATTCTGGATGTGGCCACCGGGACCGGCTGGGCCGCGCGGCGGCTGGCGGAACGAAACCCCGATGTGACGGGCGTCGACTTTGCTCCGGAAATGCTCTCCGCCGCCCGGAGGCTGGCATCGACGCGCGGGCTCGACATCACCTTCATGGAGGGGGATGCGGAGGCGCTACCGTTCGAGGATGGTGCCTTCGATGCGGTGATATCCACCTTCGGCGTCATGTTTGCTCAGCACCCCGAGGACGCCGCCGCCGAGTTGTCCCGGGTCTGCCGGCCAGGCGGGCGGCTGGTGCTTGCCGTCTGGACGCCGGACGGCACAGTCCACGACATGTTCAGGATCATCAAGGGGTATATGCCCAAGCCGGAGGGCAGTCCTCCGCCGTCGCCGTTCGAATGGGGAAGCCGGGAACGGGTACGGGAGCTGCTGGGGGAAGCCTTCGATCTCCGCTTCGAGCATGGCACCTCCTATTATCGGGAGCCCGACGCAGATGCCGCCTGGCGCGCATTCTCGGCGGGTTACGGGCCTGTCCGCACACTTGCCGACAAGCTGGATGCGGACCGCCGCGAACAATTCCGGAAAGAATTCACTGCCTTCCATGAAGTCTTTGCCGACGAGTTCGGCATCACCGTGCCGCGGACCTATCTCGTGATTCGCGGCACACGGCGCTGACGGTCCGGGCGGCCGGACGGGCGCCTCCACTGTAACCACACCTTCTTCGAGAAGGAGGGAGGACATCATGCAAACCTCACATGCGAGCTCCACGGCTGTGTGTGCTCTGGCCCTGATCGTCGGTGCGGCATGGGCATTGGTCGCCGTACCGGATGCACGCGGCGGGCCGGCCCGATCGTCGCCGAGCCTCTGACCGAGCGGCAGGCGTTCAGTGGCGATGTTTCGGTTCGTATAACCCAGGCCCTGGACGAGAAATGTGGAATCGACCGGGATGCCATCCCCGCCGGGCATGGTGGCCATTAAGTCAGCGCTTCCTTGAGAAGCATGCCTGCGGGAGACAAACTGGCATCCGCTGGCACCGCTGCTAGGCTGCAGTAAATAACAGGCTTGCAGGGACGCGGTTTCGTCGCCCTTGCCGCCGGGAGGGATGCCGGTTCGGGCGCGGTGGTGCTGAGGAGGGAGAGAAACTCTCGCCAAGGAGGAAATATCTATGAGGGAGGAGACGCTGGCGGTTGATCCCGTCACGCTACGCGAGGAGGTCAAAAAGAAGTACCGGGATGTGGCCTGCAACCCCCATGGGGAATACCACTTCCACACCGGGCGGCCACTGGCGACGCGACTGGGCTATGACCCGGGGATGGTGGATGCCCTGCCGGACGCTGCCGTTGAGTCGTTTGCCGGGGTGGCAAATCCGTTTTCTTTCCGACGGCTGGAACCCGGGGAACGGGTTGTGGATGCCGGGTCGGGCGGCGGTTTCGACACCTTCATCGCTGGGCAGCAGGTTGGCCCGGAAGGGCGTGTCATTGGTGTGGACATGCTCGAGGAGATGCTGGAGAAATCCCGCAACACGGCGAAAGCCATGGGCCTGGATCACGTCGAGTTCCGCGAAGGTATTCTGGAGGAGCTGCCGGTGGACGATGCCTGGGCGGACGTGGTGATCAGCAATGGGGTGATCAACCTGTGCGCCGACAAGAAGCGCGTCTTCGATGAGCTATGGCGCGTCCTGCGGCCCGGGGGCATGCTGCAGTTCGGCGATATCGCCAACAGCAAACCGGTCCCGGAGTCTGCCATCCGCAACGTTGACCTGTGGACTGCCTGAATCGCCGGTGGCCTTCCGTGTGAAGGCTGGCAGGCGATGCTGCGGGACACGGGCTTCGTCGATATCCGGGTGAGTCCGCCCTACGACACGTTCGGGGAGGCGCCCGGGGAAGAAAAGGCAAGGATGTTCGAAGTTTACGGATATACCTTCATGGCACGCAAACCGGACCGGTAAGACGGAGGCTGAATCAGCCCCGGCAACCCGGGTTCGCCGCCAGGCGGTGGCCCCGGGTTGGCGGGGGGGATTCGCCGCTGTGCCGGGCTGCGGTACCGTACTCGCCATACCCCGGCACCGGGAGTTCAAGCCGCACTGCGCCACGACCTTGTTGAAGCGTCGTCAGTCTGGCGCTTTCCGTTCCACGGAACGTCTTCCGGGAAGCCCGCCCATCCATGGGCCGTGTATTCACCATCTGGCCTGGAATCGCTCCGGGAAACCCACGGGCGTTTGGTTGACGGATCAGCCAGTGGTATGTCAGATATTCTACACCCTTGGGCGCGGAAACCGGACAACCGTCACTGAGCAGCCACTGCCCGCATATCACCAGCCATAAACGAGACAGGAACCCCACATGCCCCACCAGCAACTGTTCGAACCCCTGAAGCTTGGAGAGCTCACCCTCAAGCACCGCGTCGTCATGGCGCCATTGACCCGGATGCGGGCCACTGTGCCGGGCAATACGGCCAACGGGCTGAACGCCGAGCACTACGGGCAGCGGGCGTCTGAAGGCGGATTGATCATCGCCGAGGCGTCCCAGGTGATGGTGGGTGGCAGCCCGTCACCGACCACGCCGGGCATTCATGACCCGGAACAGGTCGAAGGCTGGAAACTGGTCACTGAAGCCGTGCATGCGAAAGGTGGCCATATCTTCCTGCAGCTCTGGCACTCGGGGCGGGTGTCCCACTCCTCCCTGCAGCCGGATGGCCGGGCTCCCAGGGCCCCCTCGGCGGTGCCGCTGGAGGGCAAGGTGGGAACCGCTCACGGCAAGCCGGCTCCGGCAGAGACCCCACGGGCATTGGAGACCGCGGAGATCCCGGAGATCATCGCCGCTTATGTGCAAGCGGCGCGGAATGCCATGGAAGCAGGTTTCGACGGGGTGGAGATCCATGCCGCCAATGGTTACCTGTTGGAGCAGTTTCTGCAGTCAAGAACCAATCGGCGGACCGATGCCTACGGGGGATCCATCGAGAACCGTTGCCGTATCGTGCTGGACATCGTTCGCGGCATCGTGGAGGCCATCGGCGGCGAACGCACCGGCATTCGCCTGTCGCCCTACGGGGTTGCCAATGGCAGTGGCGAGGACGATCCCATGCCCCTGTACTCCTATCTGGTACGCGAACTCAACGCACTGGGCCTGGCCTATCTGCACCTGATCGAGCCCCGGGCCAGCGGTGCCGGGCAGCGGGAGGTGGATCACCAGGGAGTGCCCTCGGCGGCGAAGCTGTTCCGGCCGCTATGGGATGCTGTGCTGATAGCTGCCGGAAACTTCCGGGGCGATACCGCAGAGGCCATGGTGGCCGGGGGCCACGCCGATGCCATTGCCTTCGGCCGGCTGTTCACCTCGAATCCGGATCTGCCCAGGCGCCTCCAGCTCGGCACGCCGCTTACCCCCTATGACCGCTCCACGTTCTACACCCGGGGCCCGGAGGGGTACACCGATTTCCCCGAGATGGACGTGGCCTGAGATTCCGTGCGCCCGCTGGAGGCCGGATGGACGGGCCTCGAGCCGCAATCCAGGTCGTTTTCAGCATAAGAGAATGAAGCAGTGCTTCCTTAACTCCGGGCCACCGCAGGTGCGAGTGCCTCCGCTTCGGTATCGGCAAAGCCGACAAACCGGGCCACTTCATGCACGGGACGGCGCTTTGACACCACCGCATTGGCGGGAAAACGATCATCCGGGTATCCCATGGCCACGCAGATCATGATCACCTGATCGTCCGGAATCCCCGCATGGGCCCGCACCACCGGCGAATGCATGATCCCCTGGCTGTTGATCACGCAACCCAGCCCCCGGGACCAGGCGGCGTTCACCAGGCCGTTGACCAGCGCACCGCAGTCGAACTGGGCGATGTCGCCGTCCGCAAGGGCGCGATCGTAGGTGACCACGATGGAGACCGGTGCATCGAACTGCCGGAATCCACGCAACACCCAATCCTGCCGTTTTTCCTGGTCGTGGCGCTCGATTCCCATGGCCTGGAACAGTTGCACCGCGATCTCGATCTGTCGCTGTCGGTGGTCGCCCTCGTATTGACCGGTGCCGCGGCTCTCGCGGGATGGGGGGACGCCGGCCAGATTCCGTTCGGTGTTGTCCGCCCGGATCCGGTCCAGCGGCTCACCGGTGAGCACGTGCAGATGCCACGGTTGCGTGTTCATGGACGAGGGTGCCCGGCTGGCCAGCGCGATGATCTCTTCGATCACGCTGCGGGGAACCGGCTCCGGCCGAAACCCGCGAATGCTGCGTCTGCCGTTCACCACGTCATCATAATTCACGATTCATTCTCCTGGACTGGTTTGCGTTGGTTCGTTTGCTGTTTCCCATGCGCCGCACGCTCTCCGGCAGGGTGTGGGTGCCGGCGTCAGGCACAGGGCGGCGCATGCATGCGCCGCCCTGTATCACGTGCATCACATGCCGTGCTGGTTCACGTCCACCTTGGAATAGACCTCGTTCCAGTACAGTTCCGCGAGCGCCTCGCCGGTCTCCACGTCCGCCACCAGGTCGAGCCACTTGTCGATCAGGCCGTTCATGATCTCGATCAGTTCATCTGCACGTTCCACGCCGTGCTGCCGCTTGTAGGTCTCCGCGGTGTTGGCAACGTCTTCCATGATGAATGCATGGGAGGCCTCCAGCAGCTCCGGTTCCGCATCGTGGAAGCGGATGCCTTGTTCCTTGGCCCGCTCGGTGTCACGGATCGCATACTCCTTGTACAAATAGCTGACCTGTGCCCCCATGGTGGCACCGGCCCGCAGCATCGCCGTCCGCTGATCCGGTGTCATGCTGCGCCAGACGTCCCGGTTCACGTTGGTGGTACCCGCTCCGGCGAACACGCCCCCGGGAACCGTTGGCGTCACGTCCGTTGCCACATCCATGATGTTCAGTCCGCTGAGTTCGGGCAGAGAGAGCATGGCGCAGTCCACCACGCCCTGGTTCAGGGCCTCGAAGATCTCGTTCCCCGGCAGCGAAACCGGTGTCGCATTCATGCCCCGGCTCCAGCGTGCCCATGATGCCCCGCCCGCGCGCAATCGGGAGCCGTTGAGCTGCGCCACCGAGGTCACGGGCTTGTTGCACAGCAGGGTGTAGGCGGTGCTGGCCGCGCCGCCCGTGTAGACCTGGTTCTGGGCATCGAACTCGGCATTGCACTCCGGGCAATGATGGAAGATCAGTTCGGCCATGGCACCGGCATAGGCCATCCCCTCCTTGCCACCGGTGTCCTCGTTCATGGCCAGCAGCATTGAAATGTCGGCGGCCATGTTGATGTGGGGAAACTCGGACGGCCAGTACAGCGTCAGCACGTAACCCACGTCGGCGATACCCTGCCCGACACCACCGGACATTTCGCCCAGATTCAGTAGTGAAAGTTCGTGGACACGTACCGAGAATTCGCCTCCGGTGTACTCGGAAACGGCCTGGGCATAGAGCTGCGCGGCTTGCACGGGTGCTCCGGCGGGAAAGCCGACCGCGTACCGTAGCTGACGTGCGTCGGATGCCGAACTGAATGCGGCGGTGCCGATCAGGGCGGCAGTCGCCGCCAGGGCGACAAGGGGTTTGATGCGCTTCATGAGATCTCCTCCAAGGGCTGGGTGACGGGTGGTGGATATCTGGCTGTCGTTGTGTCTCCACCGCCCGATGCTGCCGGGAAGCGTCCGTGGAACGGGCGCTTCGTTGTCCGGCGCCCGGCCAAGCCGGGAACGCCGGAATCCTTCTCCGGTGGTGGGGAGGTGTCCCCCCATCGCCGGGTTCGAACAAAACGTGGCCCGCTACTGCGGTGCTGCAGGGCAAGTCACTGTCCGCTGGGCCATGACCTCATGAAGCGGATTCCATGCGTCTGGAAGCGGTCAGCCGGCTGTCGTCCGATACTGTAGAAATTAATCCAATGCCGGGACTTGAGCAAATGGTTGGTTGCTAGCCTTCCTGATTGATGGGTCTTCCGCGCCCGGTTCACCGGCGGCCATCAGGTCAAATGGCCGCCGGCGTGGCGCCATCAGCCGCCACCCTCGCCGTACTGCTTGCGCAACTCCCGCTTGAGGATCTTGCCGGTGGCGGTCCGGGGGAGTTCGGTTAGCACCACCAGGTGCTTGGGTGTCTTGAACCGGGCCAGCTTGTCCCGGCAGAATGCCTGCAGCTCTTCCAGCGTCGGCGCCCCGCCATCCCGGGGCACTACCAGGGCCATGGGAACCTCGCCCCAGCGCTCGTCCGGGGCGCCGATGACCGCCACCTCCTGAACCTTGGGGTGCCGGTAAAGCACCTGCTCCACTTCCGTGGGATAAACGTTCTCGCCACCGGAGATCAGCATGTCCTTTTTGCGGTCGACGATGTAGTAAAAGCCTTCCTCATCCTGGCGGGCCAGATCGCCGGTGTGGAACCAGCCGTTGCGGAACGCTTCCTCGGTGGCGTCCGGGCGGTTCCAGTACTCCAGGAAGATGTTCGGCCCGCGCAGGATCAGCTCACCGGTCTCACCCTGCGGCACGTCCTTGTCCTGTTCATCCACGATGCGCATCTGCTCGTACATCAGCGGCTTGCCGACGGAACCGTTCTTGCGTACGGCATCCGCGTCGCCCAGGATGCAGACGCCGGCGCAGGTCTCGGTCATGCCGAAGCCCTCGTGGAACGTGAATCCCCGGCTCTGAAAGAACTCGATGACCGGGATGGGACACGGTGCGCCGCCTGAGGTCAGGGCGCGCAACGCCGAGAGATCGAAATCATCGAAGTTCGGTACCAGGGTCAGGGCATGCCACATGGCCGGCACCAGAAACAGCTTGTTCACCCGTTCCGCCTGGAGGGTTTTCAGCACCTCCACCGGATCGAACTGCGACTGCAGGATGACCGTGGCCCCGATATGCAGTGCCGTGAGCGTGTTGACCGCGAGACCACCGATGTGGAAAAGCGGTGCGACGTTGAGCACGATGTCGCTCCGTAACACACCCATGTCGCTGATGTGGGCGTGGATGCAGTTCCAGGTGGCGTTGCCGTGGCTGAGCAGTGCTCCCTTGGGGCGGCCGGTTGTGCCCGAGGTGTACATCATCATCAACGGGTCGTCTGGCAGCACCCGTGTGTCCGGCTCGGAGGCATCCGCTCCTGCCAGCAGTTGCTCGTAGTCCCCATCACCGGCACCCGCCGCGTGACCCTCCTGGGCAACAGCCACTGCGTGCTTGAGGAATCCGTTTCCGCGACCGGGTTCGACCAGTGCGCTGAAGAGCGGATGGTAGATGAGGGTCGCCGCCTGGGAATCCTCAAGGATGAAACCGACCTCCGCCGGGCTCAGGCGGAAGTTGATCGGCACGGCGATGGCACCCAGCTTGCCGCAGGCGAACAGCACTTCAAGAAAAGCGTTGCTGTTGAGCAACAGCATGGCAACTCGATCGCCCTTGCTTACGCCCATCCCGGTCAGTGCGCTGGCAGCCCGGTTGATGCGCTGATTGAAGTCCCGGTAACTGTAGCGGACACCCTCGAAAACCAGCGCTTCATGATCGCCGCGTTGGTCTGCAAGGTGGCGCACCCATGCGCCGATGCCGTCCAGCATGCGAGCCTGCTCCGCCCATGTGTTCATGTTTGTTCTCCTCCCGTTGGGTTCTAAGGTCATGTCTGGGTTCCTGGAACAGCGTTGTCTTCAGTGCCTACCCCATCACTCTTGGCAGGTAGAGGATGAATTCGGGGAAGAGGAGGAGGAAGA
>JAFIFU010000060.1 GCA_020831885.1 Ectothiorhodospiraceae bacterium | reverse complement strand
TGCTCCCGGTGGTGGAAGGGCGCAACAACCTCTACTGGTACCCGACGCTTTACGAAGGGCGGGAGTGCTCCCGCAACGTGATGTATGGCGGGGCCGTGCCGAACCAGCAGCAGCAGGATTTCGTGCCCTGGTTGAAGGAGAACTTCGGTGGCCGCTTCTACCTCATCGGCAACAACTACGTCTATCCGCGGGAGGAGAACAACGTCTGCAAGATGATTCTCGACCGCATCGGCGGCGAGGCGGTGCACGAGGAATACGTGCCCCTGGGGCATTCTGATTTCAGCTCCGTGATCAACCGCATCCGTTCCATGAACCCGGATGTGATCTTCTGCACCCTGGTGGGCGATTCCGACGTCGCCTTCGCGCGGCAGTTCCATGCCGCCGGCTTCGACCCGGAGCAACTGCCGGTGGCAAGTCTGACCCGCTCCGAAGTGGAGGTGAAGGCCATCGGTGGCGAGGCCGCTGCCGGACACTTCTCCTCCGCACCGTACTTCATGGGCCACGAATCGCCGGAGAATGAACGCTTCGTCGAGGCCTACCTGCGCAAGTACGGCAGTGACCAGGTCACCCATTTCGTCAGTGAGGCGGCGTACTTCCAGGTTTACCAGTTCAAGGCCGCGCTGGAGCGGCTGGCTCCCGGCGATATCAGCCCGACCACCATTCGTGATGCCGCCGTCGGCTTGAGCACCATGGCGCCCCAGGGCGAGGTGCTGATCGACCCCAACCTGCACACTCACCTGTGGCCGAAGATCGCCCAGTGGCAGTCCGACGGCCAGGCGCGGGTGGTGCTTCAGTCCGACGAACGCGTCGAGCCCCTGCCCTATTGGGCTTACGAGGGCCAGCGTTGCACGGGCGAGGGGCTCGTTCAGGGCTAGTTGCTGCCGGAGCGGGCGGGGGCCGGGCCCCCGCCCCCCGGGTGCCCCCCCAGGGTAGAGCGAAAGGCTGGCGTTTTTAATAAAGCCTTGGCCGGGCTGAGCATGGCGTCGATTCTGCTGATGGTCGCCCTGGGGCTGGCCATCATCTACGGCGCCATGGGCGTGATCAACCTGGCGCATGGCGAGTTCGTCATGCTGGGGGCCTACAGTGCATGGCTTCTCCAGACCTATTTCGGTTTCAGCATACTCGTCTCGCTGCCCCTGGTGTTTCTGATGGTCGCCCTGGCGGGGCTGGCCGTGGAGCGGGGGGTGGTGCGATGGCTGTACCACAGACCGCTGGACACGATACTGGCCACCTGGGGGATCGGGATCGTGCTGCAGCAGTTGGTGCGCATGGGGGTGGGCAGTGACTCCCGGTACGTGGGGCGGCCGACGATTCTTGACGGCAATGTCGCCATTGGCGGCGTCGTCATGTCCAACTACCGGATTTTCCTGATTTTCTTCTCCATCGCGGTGCTGGCTGGTACCTGGTACCTGCTGACCCGGACCGAGTTCGGCACCAAGCTCCGCGCCGTCATACAGAACAAGGAGATCTCGGAGTGCTACGGCATTCGCGCCGAGCACGTCTATGCGCTGACCTTTGCCTACGGTGCCGGGTTGGCCGGCATTGCCGGCGCCCTGGTCACCCCGCTGATCAGCGTCACCCCCAGCATGGGCACCTATCTGGTGGTGGACGCCTTCCTGGTGGTGATTGTGGGCGGCGTGGGCAGCCTGCTGGGGACGGCGGTGGCCTCCGGACTGGTGGGTGAGGCCACGGCGTTCTTCTCCTTCCTGTTCAACGACACCCTCGGCCGGGTGGCGGTGTTGCTTTCCATCATTCTCCTGATCCGGTTCCGGCCCCAGGGGCTGTTCCCGGACAAGGTTCGGCGTTGAGGACGCGGTATGAACAGAAGTTTCGCATTCGACTGTATCGGCTACGGACTGTTCGCCGTGCTGATTCTGCTGGTGGTGCCCTGGGCGCTGGATTTCGACGGCTTCGAGCTGAACACCTTCGCCCGCTATCTGGCGCTGGGGATGGTGGCCATGGCCCTGGCACTGAGCTGGGGGTGCGCCGGGATCCTCAACCTGGGGCAGGCGGCGACCTTCGGCATCGGCGCCTACGTGATGGCCATGCACCTGAAACTCCGGGCCAGCGAGAACATGCCGGGAGGGATGCCGGATTTCATGGGCTGGACCAACGTGGAGAGCCTGCCCTGGTTCTGGGAACCGTTCCATTCCCTGTCGATCACCATCGCCGCCGGGTTTCTGATTCCGGCGCTGGTGGCCGCCGTCATGGGCACGTTCATGTTTCGGGGGCGGATCACCGGGGTGTTCGTGGCAATCATCACCCTGGCGTTCCTGGTGGCGATCCAGCTCGTGTTCATCGAGGAACAGCGCTACACCGGCGGCCAGAACGGGCTGACCGGCCTGGCCCCCCTGCAGCTCTTCGGCTGGACGGCGGACAACTACAGCCTGGACTTCTACTACTTCGTGGCCGGCTGCCTGATCGTCGCGCTGATGCTGGGCATCGGCCTGGTGCGCAGCAAGGTGGGGCTGGTGTTGCGGGCGATCAAGGAGGATCCCGACCGGGTGCGCTTCTTCGGCTACGACGTGGCCCGCTACGAAACCCTCGCCTTTTGTGCCTCGGCGGCCATCGCCGGTTGGGCCGGCATGCTCTATGTGCTGGTGCTGGAATTCGCCTCGCCCACCTACATGGGCGTCTCCTTCAGCCTGGCGATTGTGATCTGGTGCGCCGTCGGTGGCCGGGAGTCGCTGGTGGCGGCAGCCATGGGCGGAATCATCGTCAACATGCTGGAAGGCCGGCTCTCGGACGTGTTCGTGGACGGCTGGACGCTGTTCCTGGGCGCCGCGTTCATTCTCGTTGTGCTGCTGATGCCCCGGGGGCTGTTCGGCCTGTTCCAGATGGCGCTGGCCCGGACGCAGGTGCTGTGCCGCGGCATGCGAGGAGATAGCGGCGTTCTGGGCAAGAGCACCACCGCCATTGTTACTCATACCCACGATGACGGGAGGCGTTGACATGGCGCAGCTCGAACTCAAGCAACTGGTGGCGCAGTTCGGCGGCGTGTTCGCCGTGAACAAGCTGGACCTCAGCATCCGGCAGGGGGAACTGCGTTGCCTGCTCGGCCCCAACGGGGCCGGCAAGTCCACCACGCTGGACCTCATCTGCGGCAAGACGCCGCCCACCGGAGGCCAGATCGTGTTCGACGGCAGGGACATCACGAATCTGGCTGAATTCCGGCGCGCCCGGGCCGGTATTGGCCGCAAGTTCCAGACCCCGTCCGTGTTCAAGGAGCTGAGCGTGATCGAGAACCTGGAACTCGCCCGCTCCCGGGAGCCGGGCGTGCTGGCTTCCCTGCGGGTGTTCCGGACCCGGGTCACCGGCCGGCTCCGGGAGGTGCTGGAGCTGGTCAGCTTGCAGGATGACATCCATACCCGCGCCGGCAACCTTTCCCATGGGCAGATGCAGTGGCTGGAGATCGCCATGCTGCTGGTGCAGGACGCGAACCTGCTGCTGTTCGATGAACCCACCGCCGGCATGACCATCCAGGAAACCCACAGGACCGGGGAGATTTTCAACTCTCTCAAGGGGAGCCACACCATGATCGTGGTGGAACACGACATGAGCTTCGTCCGCCAGATCGCCGAGACGGTCACGGTGATGCACCAGGGATCCCTGCTGGCGGAGGGCTGTATCGAGGAGGTGGAGAGCGACCCGGGGGTCCGGGAGGCGTACCTGGGTGACGGAGGGCGGGATCATGCTTGAGGCGCAATCCCTGTTCTCGTTCTACGGCAAGAGCCCGATCATCCAGGACGTGAGTTTCCGCATTGCGCCGGGGAGCTTCACCAGCGTGCTGGGCCGCAACGGGGTGGGCAAGACCACACTGCTGCGCACCATCATGGGCCTGACCGATGGCATCGGTGGCCGGTTGTTCTTCAACGGCACCGATCTGGGCCGGACGCGCACGTACGCCCGCGGGCCCATGGGCATCGGCTACATCCCCCAGGGCCGGGAGATCATCCCCCGCTTCACGGTGCGGGAGAACATCGTGATGGGCACCTACGCCCGTCCCGACCGGAAGCGGGACATCCCCGACTACATCTTCGAGCTCTTTCCCATTCTCCGGGAGTTTCTCCACCGGCGGGGCGGTGATCTTTCCGGCGGGCAGCAGCAGCAACTGGCCATCGCCCGGGCCCTGGCCATGGATCCGAAGCTGCTGCTCCTGGACGAGCCCACGGAGGGCATCCAGCCGAACATCGTCCGGCAGATCGAAGACGTGATCCTGAAGCTCAACCGGGAACTCGGCATCACCGTGGTGCTGGTTGAGCAGAACGTCCATTTCGCACGGCGCGCGTCCGACCAGTTCATCGTGCTGGACAAGGGACGGGTTGCGCTGACAGGCAGTGGTGAGGAGCTAAGCGACGAGATCGCCGACAAGCACCTCACGTTCTAGGAACCCGGGGCGGAGGTGCCCCGGAAAGCAAGCGGTGACCTGAGCAGAGAGGAGTAACAACATGCGTCACGGTGATATTTCCAGCAGTAACGACACGGTGGGGGTTGCGGTCGTCAATTACAAGATGCCGCGCCTGCACACCAAGGCCGAGGTGCTCGACAACGCCCAGAAGATCGCCGACATGATCGAGGGCCTGAAGCAGGGGCTGCCGGGCATGGACCTGGTGATTTTCCCGGAGTACAGCCTGCAGGGGATCATGTACGACCCGGATGAGATGATGGCCACCGCGGCCACCGTTCCGGGGGACGAGACCGAGATCTTCGCCCGGGCCTGCCGCAAGGCGAATGTCTGGGGGGTGTTCTCCATCACCGGGGAGCGTCACGAGGAGCATCCGAAGAAGAACCCCTACAACACCCTGATTCTGATGAACAACAAGGGGGAGGTGGTCCAGAAGTATCGCAAGGTGATTCCCTGGTGTCCCATCGAGGGCTGGTATCCCGGCGGGCAGACCTATGTGAGTGACGGTCCGAAGGGTCTCAAGGTGAGCCTGATCATCTGCGATGACGGCAACTATCCGGAGATCTGGCGGGACTGCGCCATGCGGGGCGCCGAGTTGATCGTCCGCTGTCAGGGCTACATGTACCCGGCCAAGGAACAGCAGATCAACATGGCCAAGTGCATGGCCTGGGCCAACAACAGCTACGTGGCTGTGGCCAACGCCAGCGGCTTCGACGGCGTGTACAGCTACTTCGGTCATTCCGCCATTATCGGTTTCGACGGCCGGACGCTGGGTGAGTGCGGCACCGAGGAGAACGGTGTCCAGTACGCCCAGCTCTCCCTGTCGGCGATCCGCGACGCCCGGGCCAACGATCAGTCCCAGAACCATCTGTTCAAGATCCTCCACCGGGGCTACTCGGGCATGTTCGAGTCCGGCGATGGTGACAAGGGGCTGGCGGAGTGCCCGTTCGAGTTCTACCGCACTTGGGTCAACGACGCCGAGAAAGCGCGGGAGAACGTGGAGAAGATCACCCGGAGCACCTCCGGGGTGGCCAGTGCGCCGGTACGGAACCTGCCGTACGACGCCGAGGAGAAGCAGGCCGCCGGATAAGCGCCGGCCTGCGCATGACCGGCCCGGTGCAACGCCGGGCCGGCTTCCACCGTGGAGGCAGTGCATGCCCTTTCTGAACGACATGCTGGACGAGAGTAACCGCCGGCGGCTGGAGGCCGAGCGGCTGGCCGAGGAGAACCTGGAACCCGCCATCGCCACCCAGCCCGCAGGGCAGGAGCGCATCCAGAGCCGGTACCGGTTCAACGTGGAGGGCGTGATGGCCGTGGTGCGCCGGGAGATCATCGGGCAGGACGAAGCCGTGGACGCGCTGGAGCGCATGCTGCGGATCGTCCGCGCGGATATCGCCGACCCCCGGCGCCCCTTGCACACCGCCCTGTTCCTGGGGCCCACCGGCGTGGGCAAGACGGAACTGGTGCGGGCCCTGGCCCGGGCGCTGCACGGGGACGCGGACGCCTTCTGCCGTGTGGATATGAACACCCTGTCACAGGAGCACTATGCGGCCGCGCTCACCGGTGCCCCTCCCGGGTATGTGGGGAGCAAGGAAGGCACCACGATTCTCAATCAGGCTCTGATCGAGGGCAGCCTGGGCAAGCCCGGTATCGTGCTGTTCGATGAGCTGGAAAAGGCATCGGATGAGGTCGTGCAGGCGCTGCTCAACGTCTTCGACAACGGCATGCTCACCGTTGCCTCCGGGGAGCGGACGTACAGTTTCCGCAATGCGCTGATCTTCATGACCAGCAACCTGGGCGCGCGCCGGCTGCAGCGGCACGAGGAGCGCCGGGAGCGCTTCCCCTTCCGCTATCTGCCGGTTTCCCACCGGCAGCGCCGGGCCCGGCTGTCCGGCATGATGGAGAAGGAACTGCTGCGGCGCTTCCCGCCGGAATTCGTCAACCGTATCGACACCATCACCGTGTTCAACTGGATCCACGGCACCATCGTCGAGCGACTGGTGGACCTGGAGACCGAACGCCTGAACCGCCGCTTGCGCAAACACGGCGTGGAGCTGCGGCTGCATGCCGCGGTCAGGCGGCTGGTGGCACGGGAGGGGTTCGACCGCAAGTTCGGCGCCCGCTCCCTGCGCCGCGCCATGCGCCACAAGGTGGAAGCCCCACTGGCCGAGTACCTGCTCACCGACTTTTCCGCCGGCACGGACGGCCCCCGCCTGGAGGCGCGTCTGGAGGGGGGGCGGGTGCGGTTCGTGGCGACCACCTGAGCGGCAGAAAACCCGTCGATCCTTCGTGCTCGCTCAGTGTGCCGGAGCACGCTGAGTCGTTGCCGTGGGTCATCTCCCTGACGCCTTAGTCAGTCTCCGTCAGAAGGAACCCTCCTGCAGGTGTTTTCTCATAGCCGGGATCAATCAGTAACTGAAGTTCGTTTTTAATGAACAATGAGTCATAAATCAATATAGACGCTTTTTATTATAGTGAAATCCAGATTAGACTTAAGTTAATCATGAAATATCAATTATTTGCAGTATATTAAGAATAATGAGTCAAGGTTCATCAAGTTGTTGACAGAGGTGTGAGCAGGAACTAGCCTCAGGGTGTCGATGCCAGGCCGCTACGGCGGTGTACACCAACCGGAAACAGCCATAGGAGAGCAGGTGATGCGTTACAGCCGTTATGAGGCCATTCGGGTGGAGAAGCAGGATCGCGTGGTGACGCTGACCTTCAATCGGCCCGAGGTGTTGAACGCCGTGGACGAGCAGTTGCATGAGGAGCTGGCTCAGATATTCACCGACGTTGCGGCGGATCCCGAGTGCGACATCGTGGTGTTGACCGGGGCAGGCCGGGCGTTTTCCGCCGGCGGCGATATCGGTTGGATGCAGAAGATGATCGATGAGCCCGAGGCCTTCGAAAAGACGGCTATGGAAGCCAAGCGCATCATCTTCTCCATGCTGGACTGCGAGAAGCCCGTTATCGCCAAGGTCAACGGTCATGCGGCCGGGCTTGGCGCGACCATTGCCCTGTTCAGCGACGTCATCTTCGCTGCGGAGGACGCGCGCATCGGTGATCCCCACGTTTCGGTCGGTTTCGTTGCCGGTGACGGCGGTGCGGTGATCTGGCCGCAGCTTGTGGGCTACGCCCGGGCCAAGGAGTTCCTCATGACGGGGGAAATGCTCAAGGCGAAGCGCGCCGAGGATATGGGGCTCATCAACTATGCGGTTCCTTCCGACGAGCTGGACGCGCGTGTGGATCAGTTCGTGCAGCAGTTGCTTGCCGGGGCGACCAAGGCCATTCGCTGGACCAAGGTCTCGGCCAACATCGGCCTGAAACAGCTCGCACACAGCATTATGGATGCCTGTATCAGCATGGAAGCACAGTCGAACGTGACCGCGGATCACCAGGAGGCTGTGAATGCGTTCCGCGAGAAACGGCAACCAGTTTTTACCGGAAAATGATCATTGGCGCTGATTTTCATAAAAACGGGTGATGATTGATGGTAAATGGTGATCCGGAACATATTGCAATGATCCGCGAAAGCGTCAGGCGTTTCGTGGAGCAGGAAATGCCGAGGCGGAAGGCTTACGAATGGGACAGGGATAATCACTTCCCCGAGGACGTGTTCAAAAAGCTGTCTGACATGGGAATGATGGCGGTCACTGTTCCGGAGGAATATGGCGGGAGCGGCCGCGATATTCCCGCCGCCATGGCCGTGATCGAGGAGCTGGCGCGTCGCAGTCTGGCCGTGGCCGTTCCTTACATTATGACCACATGCTACGCGGGGATGAACCTCGTGGAGTGCGGCTCGGAAGCCCAGAAACAGGCGTTGCTGCCCCGGGTCGCTGACGGCAGTCTGATTTTTGCTTATGGCTGGACCGAACCGGATGTGGGGGCGGACCTGGCCAGCGTCAGGACGACGGCCGTGAAGAAGGGCGATCGGCTGGTGATCAACGGCGCGAAGCGCTTCTGTTCCGGCGCCCACATGGCCGACTACATCTACGCGCTGGTACGAACCGGGCCCGCGGAGGACCGCTACCGAAACCTGACCATCGTGTTGATCCCGCCGACATTACCCGGCGTTGATATCCAGTACCTGGATTGCATGGGCATGAAGGGGCCCGCCACCACGGATGTCTCGTTCACCGATGTGGAGGTCCCCTTGGAAAACGTGGTGGGCGGTGAGGATGGCTGGAACCGGGGGTGGGATTTCGTCGTCGGTGCCGGCCTGGACGTGGAGAAGCTGGAAGTGGCCGCGCTTGCGCTGGGCATCGCTGTCGCGGCGGTGGAGGATGCCTGGGCCTACGTCCAGGAGCGCCGCCAATTCGGGAAACGTATTCTCGAGTACCAATCGATCCGCCACAAACTGGCCGATATGCAGACCAGTTTGAAAGCCTGTCGTCTTTTCATGTCCCACGCGGCGAATCTGGCGCAGGAAAACAAGCGCTGTAACGTTGAAACGTCCATGGCGAAACTCTTTATTTGTGAAGAGGCAAAGAAAATCGCGCTTGAATGCCAGACGATTTTTGGCGCATACGGTTACGAAAAACAGGTTGGCGTAGAGCGATATGTCAGGGACGTATTGCTTATGCCGATTATCGGTGGTTCGACGGATATTCAGAAAAATAACATCGTCAACTGGCTTGGCCTGCCCAGGCACTAAACCCGGGATATCGGGCAGTTGATCTGGAGGAGAATACCGTGGCAGCGCAGTATGCAACCGCTAGCCTTCCTTCATCGGTAAAGGAACGGAATATCCTGGCCCTCGTGGAGCGCGGGGCGCGGGAGTATCCGAACCGGCTTGCCCTGGTTGGCGGGTCCGCCGACAGCGGTGAGGAGCGCCTGACCTATTCCCAACTGGACTGGCGGATCCGACGGGCGGCTGACGCACTGCGGTCCGCTGGCTTGCGAGCCAAGGCGCATGTTGCTCTGTTGCTGTCCAACGCCTGCGCGGTGGATTACGTGACCATCGCTTTCGGCGCCATGCGCCTGGGCGCTGTGGTGGTGCCCCTCAATACCCGGTATGCCGCGGATGAGCAGGCATACAGCATCGACGCGATGGATGTGGAGGCGCTGGTCTACGAGGCTGCGTACAGCGACCTGGTGGATCGGCTCCGGCCGCGACTCTCCCGGGTGGACACCTTCATTGCATTGGGGAAGGGGGCGGCGCCGGAAGCACTGGATTGGTCGGCGCTGTATGGTTCCGCCGACGGTGGCTCGGAGGGGCCTGCCGACATCTCCGAAGACAGTGTTGCGGACATCCTGTTGACCTCCGGCACCACCGGTTATCCCAAGGGAGTCGTGCTGACGCACGCGAATGCCGTTGCCACGGGGATTGCCATCTCCGGCGCGCTGGGCCTGCGGGAAACCGACGTCTATCAGAGTGCGTTCCCGCTATTCACCAGCTCCGGCTTTCATTTCAATCTGCTGTCGGTGTTGACCGTGGGAGCGACCATGGTCATCGAACCCGTATTCGATGCCCGCGCCATGCTCGAGGGCATCACGCGCGAGCGCACCACGGTTTATCTGGGTGTGCCAGCCGCCTACATCTTCATGATGGAAGTCTACGATCCCTCGGTGCATGACGTGTCCAGCATCCGGCTGTTCGATTACGGCGGCGCCCCGATGGCCAAGGATGTCATCCGCCGGCTTTTCGAAACATTCCCCGGGGTTGAGCTGCGACAGACCTATGGTCTTACGGAGGCTGGTCCCACCGGTACCTACCTGCCCGGAGAGCTCGCGATTTCCAAGCTGGGATCCGTTGGGTCCAGCATGCCTTTGTGTGATGTCCATTGCCTCCGGCCAGACCTGACCCCCGTCGCCCCGGGAGAGGTGGGAGAGATCGTGATGCGCGGTCCGACCGTCATGCGGGGCTACTACAGGAACGAGGAGGCGACGAATGCGGCCATCCACGATGGCTGGTTGTGGACCGGCGATCTCGGAACGGTGGATGAGGACGGGCTGCTGTATTACGTGGACCGCAACAAGGACATCATCATTCGCGGCGGTTTCAACATCAGTTCCATGGAGGTGGAGAACGCCGTTTTCGAGCATCCGGATGTCCAGGAGGTGGCCGTGGTGGCCATTCCCCACGAGAAGCTCGGTGAGGATGTGTGCGCGTTCGTGGTTCGACGCCCGGCAACAACGGTGACGGCGGAGGACATCCGGGATTTCTGCCGGGACCGGATCGCGGATTACAAGATTCCCCGGCATATCCACTTCGTGGACGAGCTTCCCAGAAACCCAACCGGAAAGATCCAGAAGAACGTTCTTAGGGATCGGGCGCGCGATGGCGATCAGTCCTGATCTTTGTGCGTGAGAAGTATCCTTGGAGGAGATCAGAAATGCCCAACATGAAACGACGTGAATTCATCAAGACCCTGGGGATTGGCGCCGGGGCCGCCGCGGGCGGGCTGGCGTTACCGTTTGGCGGGGCTGCCTGGGCCAGTGAGGGAGAGCCTTATCGGCTGGGCCTGCTCACCGCGCTGAGCGGCCCGGCCTCCACGCTGGGGCGACCGATGCAGGTGGGTGCGGAGATTGCCATCGAGCAGATCAACGCCAACGGCGGGGTAAACGGCCGGAAACTGGAGCTGATCGCGCGGGATACCCGGGCGAATCCATCGGATGCCACGGTGGTGGCACGGGAGCTGGTGCAGGACGAAGGCTGCAACCTGCTGTTCGGCTGTGTCTCGAGCGCCGTGGCCTTGGCGATCAGCGCCATGCTGGACCGGCTGGACGCTGCGCTGATCACCACCGCGGCCCATACCATGCGGCTGACCAAGGAGGACTTCAATCAGAACTACTTCCGTATCACCGACAACCCATACATGCGGCAGCGGGCTCTGGCCCGGATCATGGCCGAGGAGTACGGCGATGTCACCCAGTGGAGCGGTCTGATCCCCGACCACGAGTACGGGCGATCCACCTGGCAGACGTTCAGCGCGGGCCTGCGGGAGTTCTATCCGGAAGTGGCCGGTCGGGATCCTCAGATCTCCGATCCGATCCTGACGGAGTTCGGTGGCGCGGATTACCGCAGCTACATCGCCACGGCCATGCGGAATCCGGCGGAGGGGTTCCTGGTCTCGCTGTACGGCGGGGATGCCGTCACCATGTTCCAGCAGGCCCGGCCGTACGGCTTCTACGACAAGGCCAGGGCCATCGTGGATACGGCCAACGAGTTCATCGTTGCCCGCGCCATGAAGGAGAACTTCCCCGAGATGTGGGTCGGCAGTCACTGGTACTTCGGCGCGTTCGAAGGCAACGAGATCAATGACAGGCTCTACAAGCGTGCCGTGGAGCGGACCGGGGATGATTGGCCGATGGGCTTTGTCTCCGAGGCGCACTCCGCCGTGCTGGCCTATGCCGCCGCCATCGAGAAGGCGGGCACCAACGAGACGGGTGCCGTTGTCCGTGCGCTGGAAGGTCTCACCTTCGAGACCGCCACCGGGCCCCGCACCATCCGCGCGGAGGATCACCAGACCATCAAACCCGTGATCCTGTACAAGCTGCGGGGTGCGGAAGCCGAACCCGGTTTCGAAGTGGTGGAGTACCGGGTTGTGGATGGCGCCGAGATGATCGACCCACCGACTCCGGGTCAGGCGCTGGAGATCTGAGGGATTCCCGGCAACCCAGGGTACCGGCCCCGCCCTTGCGGAGCCGGTACCCTGCAGATCAAAGGCTAAGGGCATGTTAAGCGAAGTGGGCCTTGTCGTATTCAACGGTCTGACATGGGGGATGGCCGTTTTCCTGGTCGCCGCGGGGCTGACGCTGGTCTTCGGCATTCTCCATATCCTGAACTTCAGCCACGGCGGCTTCTTCATGATCGGCGCCTATGTCAGTTATCAACTGCTGGTAACTTTCGGCGGCGGATCGGCGCTGAGCTTCTACCTGGCTGCGGCATTTGGCGGCGGTCTCGTCGTGGCGTTTCTCGGTTACGTGATCGACCGGCTGGTGCTCAGACGGCTCAAACACGTGGATCACGCCTATTCCCTGATCGCAACCTACGCATTGCTCGTGCTGTGCGAAGGCTTCGTGGAGATCACCTGGGGCGTGGACTACCGGGGGATGGCCACGCCAGAGATATTGGCGGGCGCAAGCTTTCAGCACGGCATTTTCATGCCGACCTATTCCATGTTCGTGATTGGCGCCGGGGTGGTGCTGTTTCTCATGCTGGATGCCTGGATGCAGTACTCCCGCACCGGGAAGCTGGTGCGTTCGGTGGCGATTGATCCATGGATGTCCGGCGTGCTGGGCGTGAACACGGTCGCGGTTTATACGGCTGTCGTGGTGGTCGGATTCTTTCTGGCCGGCTTGGCCGGCGGCCTGCTTGCCGCGAACCAGAGCCTGTCCCCGGCCCTGGGTTCCCAGTACATCATTCAGGCGTTCGGCGTGATCATCGTTGGCGGCATCGGGAGCGTTCGCGGCGCCTTCCTGGCGTCCGTACTGCTGGGGATCGTCGTTGCCCTGGAGTCGCTGTATTTCCCTTATTACCCGGGGATGCTGTTCTATCTCGCCGTTGCCCTGTTCGTCATGTTCCGGCCGGCGGGTCTGATTAAGCAAAGGGGTGTGGCCTAGTCATGAGAAACGATTTTCTGGACGTGTATTTCTCCGGTGTGAAGGGGCGCGCATCCCTTGTTTTGGCCATGCTCATCCTGGTGGCAAGTGTTCCTTTCTCGCCCGGGAGCGGATTGACCTTTCTGGTTGGTCTGCTGATGATCCAGGCGGTCTTCGCGATCAGTTTCAATATCCTCTTCGGACTCACCGGTCTGATCAGTTTCGGACAGGCTGCCTATTTCGCCGCCGGCGCCTATGGCACCGCGTACCTGATGCAACTGGACGTCGGAATGCCATTCCTGGTGGCCTGGGTGCTCGGCGGGCTTATCGGCGGCGTGTTCGCGATTGCCGTTGGGCTGGTCGCACTGCGTCGTGCCAGCGGCATCTATTTCGCGATTCTGTCACTGGCGCTCGGGCAACTGGTGTACACCGTGATCCGCTACTCGGATGCACTGGGCCGGGATGATGGCATGCTGGGTATCGACCGGCCTGTGTTGAACTTTTTCCTGTTCCAGATCGACCTGGGCGTGGGTGAGCGCTACTTCTACTTCATCCTGATTGCGACGGCGTTGCTGGTGGCGTTCCTGTGGTGGGTCTGGCACGGCAAGCTCGGGCGCGTGCTGTTCGCGATTCGGCAGGATCCTGATCGGGTGCGCTTCCTCGGCGTCAATGTCCAGAGGTATCAGCAGTACGCCTTCGTGATCGGCGGCACGACGGCAGCCCTGGCCGGCGGGCTGATGGGACCATGGGCACATATTCTCACACCGGAACTCGCGCACTGGAGCTACTCCGCATTGCCGATTCTGATGTCCCTGCTTGGCGGGGTGGCCTACTTCTGGGGACCAGTGGCGGGTGCCATCGTGTTCGCCTGGCTGGGGTATATAACGCGGACCATGCCGGGGATTCAGGAACTTGTCATCGGCGGCGTATTGCTGGTCATCGTGCTTGCGCTTCCCGGTGGTATCGCGGGCGGGGCAGCGCGGATCCGGCAATGGCTGCGCCGCAGAAGGCTGACCAACGAGAAGGAGGCCGGATCCAATGCTTGAAGCGCATGGGGTGGGGTTTTCGTATCCGGGAATCAGGGTTCTGCAGGATATCAACCTGACCGTGGAGGCCGGTGAACGGCACGCCATCATTGGCCCGAATGGCGCGGGCAAGACAACCCTGTTCAAAGTTCTTAGCGGAGAGGACATCGCGCAGGAAGGTACCGTCACCTACCAGGGGCAGGATGTGACACGGAAAGGTGCCTGGGAGCGGGTGAAGCTCGGTTTCGGCCGGACCTTCCAGGTGGCGCGGGTATTTCCCGAGATGACCGTGCTGGACAACATGATTGTGGCTTTGGAGTGCAGGCAGCGGATCCGGCATGAAAGCGGAGGGCCCTGGTGGAAAGTTGCCGCGGGACGGCTGCTGCTCGAGGAGGCGCGGGAGCGATTGGCAGAGGTGCGATTGGGCGGAGTCGCCGATGACGAGGCGGGCATCCTGTCCCATGGGGACAAGAAGCGGCTGGAACTCGGGCTCAGCCTGGCCCTGGAGCCCAGGATCCTCCTGCTGGACGAACCAACGGCCGGTATGTCCCCCGATGACCGGAAGGAAGTGGTGCAACTGCTCAAGGGGCTGCAGGAGAAGCGGGATCTTACCTTGTTGTTGACGGAGCACGATATGGATGTGGTCTTTGGTCTGGCAACGCGCCTCACCGTCCTGAGTCTGGGCCAGATTCTGGCCAGTGGGGATCCGGAGCAAGTGAGAAAGGAGCCGGTGGTGCGGGAAGTCTATCTTGGACAGAGGCATTGACATGCTGGAACTCAGGAATGTGGACGCCTTTTACGGCCAGAGCCATATCCTCCACGGTATTTCCCTGCGGGTGGAAAAGCGAACCGGTGTGGCACTGCTCGGGCGCAACGGCACCGGAAAGACAACGTTGCTGAAATCCGTCCTTGGCGCAGGCCCCAGAGTTACCGGGGTGGTGACAGAGAATGGCATGGATCTCAATGGCATGCCGGTACATGCCCGTGCCCGGACCGGAATCAGCCTCGTACCTGAGGATCGGCGGATTTTCATCCATCTGACAGTGCGCGAGAACCTGGAACTGGCCAAGAACGCCTGCGGAAACGGGCGCACACCCTACGAGGTGGACGAAATGGTCTCCCGGTTTCCGCTGTTGGAACGTCTGGTGAACCGCATGGGATATCAGCTCAGTGGTGGTGAACAGCAATTGGTGGCGGTGGCGCGTGCACTGATGTCGCGTCCTGTTTACCTGCTGCTGGACGAGCCTACCGAAGGACTGGCACCGCTGATCGTAGACCAGATCAGCGCCGAGATGCCGGCGATTCGGGAGCAGGACCAGGTAGGCCTGCTGCTGGCCGAGCAGAATCTGGCATTCGCCAGAACCTGTACGGAGACCGTCGTGGTGCTTGATTCCGGGGCCATTGTCTTTCAGGGAACCTGGGATGAGTTCGATTCCCAACCGGAGATCCAGGAGCGGCATTTGGCTGTCTGACGAAACCAACAGATGGGAGGAGGCGTGACAAAAGCGGGTGATTCAACACGGCGGTGGCCGTTTCAGCATGGGGACGAGGCCTGCCGCCGATACCGTGCGGAGGGTTTGTGGCGGGATCACCTGGTCACGGACTACCTGGCCGGGATGGCGACGACCGCCCCGGACCGGACCTGCTGCATCGATAACACCCATGTGATGACTTACGGAGCTGTCCACCGGCAGGCGCATGCACTCGCACGGGCGCTTCAGGACCGGGGTCTGCGGAAGGGTGACGTGATCTCCTATCAGTTGCCGAACTGGCACGAAGTGCTGGTGATCGATATGGCCGCGGCATTGCTCGGTTTGATCAGCAACCCCATCGTCCCGATCTACCGTGAACGGGAAGTGCGTTACATTCTGGCGGATGCCGGTTCGCGGGTGATGTTCGTCCCGCAGACGTTTCGTGGTTTCGACTACACCGGGATGATGAAGCGGATGCAATCGGATTTGCCCCTGCTGGATCACGTGGTACAGGTCCGGGGGGACGACGACGGTGTTCTGCGTTACGAGCACCTTGTGGAAGCCGAGGGCACCGTTGCCGATGAGGCCACCGTGGGTGCGGATGATCCCCGGCTACTGATGTACACATCCGGCACTACTGGCCGTCCCAAAGGTGTCGTGCACAGTCAGAACACCCTCGATGCAGAGCTGGGGAACGTGCTGCGTTACTGGGGCCTGAACGATAGCGACGTCTGTTTCATGCCGTCCCCCGTGACCCATATCACCGGCTATCTGTACGGAATCATGTTCCCCTTCGCCTATGGCGTGGTATCCGTTCTGATGGAGCAGTGGGATGCTGATCAGGCACTGGAAATGATCGACCGGAACGGCTGTACCTTCACCGTTGGGGCGACCCCGTTTCTGCAAGAGCTGGTGATGGCAGTACAACGTGCGGAGCGCATTCCGGAAACCCTGCGTTACTTCGCTTGCGGTGGCGCACCGGTGCCCCCGGAGCTCATCCATCGTGCGTATCGGGCCATGCCCCGGACAGTTGTCTGCCGGGTATACGGCTCCACCGAGGCACCAACGGTCTCCCTCGGGGTGAATCGTCGTGAGGACGAGGAGTTGGCGGCAACGACCGACGGGCGTGTGGTCGGCCATGAGGTGCGCATTGTCGACGAGCATGATCGGGATGTGCCTCCAGGCGATGAAGGCGAGATCAGAACCCGCGGTGCGGAGATGATGCTCGGCTACTTGAGCCCGGAGGATACGGCGGCCGCTCTGGATGCACAGGGGTTTTTCAGGACCGGGGATCTCGGGAGTTGCAGTCCCGAAGGGTATCTGACGATTTCCGGACGGAAGAAGGACCTGATCATCCGTGGCGGCGAGAACCTCAGCGCCAAGGAAATCGAGGATGCGATTTACGAGTATCCGGGCGTGCGCGAGGTGGCTGTCGTGGCGATGCCTCACCCCCGGCTTGGTGAAACAAGCTGTGCCTTCATCTGTGTCGAGCCTGATGTGCGGATCGACGTCCACTTGCTTGGCGAATTCCTTTTGGACTATGGTCTCGCCCGGCAAAAGCATCCCGAGCGCGTCGAAATCGTGGAGACATTGCCGAGAACCGCTTCCGGCAAGGTGCAGAAGTTCCTGCTTCGGGAACGGCTGCGGGAGTAGGGGATCGGCGAATCCGCAGGTGGCGGTTTGGGGACATGTCGGGAGCTGGCCAGTGAAGTGTCCTTCCGTCACTTGGCAGCGGGGTTTGATAGGGAAGCTCAGGTATGTGAAATGGCTACGACAGGCAAGCGCGCAAGGAGAAAATCCCGGGAGCAACGCTCGGAAGAGATTCGGGCTGCCCTGTTTCGGGCGGCCGAAGAGGTTGTGGGCGAGTACGGGTACCGGGATGCGTCCATTGCCAGGATCACGCAGCGGGCGGGTGTGGCCCAGGGAACCTTTTATCTGTATTTCAAGTCGCGGCAGGAACTTTTCGATCAGTTGCTCCCGCACCTTGGCCAGGAACTGATGGAGTATCTGAAGCAGCGGGTTCGCGAGAGCAAGAACGTCATCGATCTCGAAGAGCAGGGTTTTCGGGGGTTTTTCGAATTCCTTCAGTTTAATCCGAGTTTCTTCCGGATACTCAACGAGGCGGAGGTCGAAGCGCCCAAGGCGCACGCCGTCCATTTCGAGCGGTTGCGCTCCCGCTATATGGCCGCTTTGAAGCGTAGTTGGAATCGCGGTGAGATACCCGGCTTCGATGAGCGGGAGCTGGAAGTGCTTGTTTATATTTTCATGGCCGCCCGCAGCTATCTCTACTTGCGCTATTCCAAAACCGACCAGGGCCCCCGACCACTGCCTGACTGGGTTGTCCATACCTACATGAAATTCGTCAAGGGTGGGTTGGGCTACAATCCGTCCACGAACGAGCGGCATAGCGACTCGGCAGACGCGCCAGGGAAGCGCTGATCGATTCCCATGGTGCTCTGCGGAGCTGTTACCGTTACGGAACGCCAGTTTGCTCCAGCGGATCCGCGATCAGTCGGGCTAGGAGGGGTGCGTTGACGACCGCCAGCGCACCCCTCTTAGGGCCTGTAGAAACGCTCAGAACTCGTAGGTGGCCGACAGCCACAGGTGGCGGCGGTCCAGGTAGACACCGTCGGTGAGCATGCCGGTCTGGGTGTAGCGGTAGGCCTGGTGGGTTTCCCCGTCCCACTGGTAGGAATCGGCCCGGCCGAAATCCTTGTCCAGCAGGTTGTACACCGTGGCCGTCAGCCGGACATTTTCCGCCAGGATGTAGCGGGCGCCCAGGTGAAACAGCTCGTAGGATTCCAGCTTGTTCCCCGCCTGTTCATACAGCGCCCGGTTCTGCCCGGACGTGGGCTTGCCCCACGGGAAACGCTCCCGGGAACCGTAGTATTCCCCCTCGATCCAGGTGCTCAGCCGTGGCGTCAGGTTCCATGACAGCCGGGCATTCAGCACGTGCTTGGGCGTGTTGGTCAGGAGCAGGCCCTCGCTGTCGCCGGAGGTGATCTCCGTCTCGGTGTAGGTGTAGCTGCCACTCACCTGCCAGGCGGGGGCGAACCGCCAGGCCCCGATCAGTTCAACCCCACTGCTCTCCGCCCGGTCCACGTTCACGAGCTGGTGGAAGTCAGCCTGTTCGGTGAAATCGCCGATGGAAATGCAGCCGGGGACATTACCATCCGGGTGCTGGCAGTTGGGGATCGGTTGGCCGTTGGCGATCCGGTCGGTGAACCGGGTGTGGAACAGGGTGATGCCGGCGGACAGGCCCCGATGATTGTCGTACAACGCACCCAGCTCGTAGTTCGTGCTTTTCTCCGGCTCCAGGTGGGGCGAGCCGATCATCACCGTTCGCCCCTGGCCGGCGAAACCGGTGATGCCGTCATGCAACTGGTTTAGCGTCGGGGTCTTGTAGCCCCGGGCCACGCCGCCCTTCAGAGTCCAGGTGTCGGTGCTGTTCCAGACCAGGTAGGCCCGGGGGCTCACGTGGCCGCCGAAGGCGTCGTGCCGCTCGTAACGGCCGCCCAGCGTCAGGGCCAGATCATCCGTCAGCCACCATTCATCTTCCAGAAACAGGGCCCAACTGCTTTGTTCGAAGCTTTGATTGCCGGCGGCACCGTCCTCCAGTTCAGCGTCCGTGTACTGCCCGCCCAGGGACAGGATGTGGCGTCCGGCGGGCAGCGTCACGCGGCTGTCCAGCACCAGCTCCCGGTTCTCCAGCAGGCGCGGCTCGCCGCCTGCCGCCTCATAGCCGTAGCCCGGTGCACTACCCGCCGGCAGCGTGCGCCCAAGGGTTTCCGTGACGTTGCGGGTGACGCTGCTTTCCACCGTGGCGATGCCCACATGGCTGGTATGGCCGGCAGCCAGTTGATCCCGGTTGAAGCGCAGTTCGTCCCGGTAGCCAAAGGCCCGATCAGGGGTGTCCAGCGTGCCCAGGCGGCCGTCGCTGTTGTCGTACACCTGCCGGGCCCGTTCCGCGTCAAGCCACAACGTGTGGTCCCGGTTGGGCGTCCAGCTCAGCCGTGCCCCCAGGGAATAGATGCGGGCTTCCACCGGCCGCGGGTCGCGCCCCGTGCTGCCCTCGATCAGCCGGTCGGACTCACCCCGGTCGAACACCCGGCCCCGGAGCTGCAGGCCCAGGGTGTCCTCCACCAGCGGCCCGGTGGTGAACAGGCTCACTGTGGAGCTGTTCGCCGCGTCCCGGTGCTGCTGTATGGTGTTGTCCACGGTGAGGGTGCCCCCCCAGCGCTCACCCACCGGGCGGGTGATGATGTTGATGACGCCCCCCAGTGCGTCGGAACCGTAACGGGTGGACATGGGGCCGCGGATGACCTCGATGCGTTCGATGGCCGACAGCGGCGGCATGAAGCTGGTGGCGGTCTCGCCGAAACCGTTCGGCGTGACGTTCCCCGCCGTGTTCTGGCGCCGGCCGTCGATGAGGATCAGGGTGTAGTCGCTGGGCATGCCGCGGATGCTCACGTTCAGGCCGCCGGTCTTGCCGGTGCCGGTGCGCACATCCACGCCGGGGATATCCGCCAGGGCCTCGGCGATGTTGGAAAAGCGTTTCTGTTCCAGTTCCTCGCGGCTGATCACCGAGATGCTTGCCGGTGCTTCACGCACGTCCTGCTCGAACCCCGATGCCGTCACAACAATGCGTTGCAGCGCGTTCTCGCTGGCAAGCCCCTGGGCAGGGGAGGCGATGGCCAGGCCGGCCAGCCCCACCAGCGTGACACGGCGGTACGCGGTCAATCCGTTCATGGTCAACTCCGGTTGCGGTAGGTGTTTGGACGAGCTGGCTACCGGGCCGGAGTACGGCGGATGGCTGGCGGAAAGAGTCCGGCTTTTGTTGCTTGTCGTGCTATTTGGTGAGAATCAGCTTTCCCTGTCGCGTGAGCCGCAGGCGGTAAGGCATGTTTCCATGCAGGATGATGATCTCCCGCTCGCCCTGCAGGAGGTCCGCGCTACGGATGGTGTGCTTGCCGCCAGTATCGGCTTCCGGTACCGGCGGCTGTGGTGCCGTCGGTGTTCGACGGTCCATGTGATTCCCTCCCAGAGTCAAATCGGGCAAAGACACGTGACGCGAATGATAATCAATCTTATTTTATAGTCAAGGCATAAAGCCAATCCCGTATCGCCATGCAGGCCTGTCCGGCGGCAGGGTGTTGTGATAGTAGTAGCCTTCCAGGAGGTGAAGCCATGGTTCGACGCTGCTGAGCGGCTTGCCGGAAAGGCGTGCGAGCACAGCCGATTGTAGGTCGGAAGCGCCGCGAAGCGGCGATCTCCGACGTTGACCGACTTCGATGTTTCTTTGACGTCGGTGATCCGCGCTGCGCGCGGCTACCGACCTACGCGGGGTCGGCGGTCGGGGTGTAGGTCGGAAGCCCTGCGCAGCAGGGATCTCCGACAGGACCGCTGCGGGATTTTTTGACGTCGGTGATCCGCGCTGCGCGCGGCTACCGACCTACGCGGGGTCGGCGG
>JAFIFU010000059.1 GCA_020831885.1 Ectothiorhodospiraceae bacterium | reverse complement strand
TCGTAAAGCGTCGGGTACCAGTAGAGGTTGTTGCGCCCTTCCACCACCGGGAGCACCGCCTGCCGGCTGGCGGAGGTGTAGGAACCGAACACACTCACACACTGGTCCCGGATCACCAGGCGCCGTGCCCGGTCGGCGAACGTGGCCGGATCCGAGGCGGGATCCTCCACATACGGCCGCAGCCGCATCCCGTGCACCCCACCGTTGTCGTTGATCTCCTCGATGGCCATCATGCAGGCGTCATGCAGCGTGCTCTCCACCACCGCCACCGCACCGGTCAGCGAGAACAGCACGCCAACGGGAATCTCACCGTTCTGGGCCCAGGCCTGGTGCTTCTTGATCCAGATTCCCGGAAACCCGGCCACCCCAACCGCACCGGTTGCGGCGACCCCTTTCAGAAAGCTGCGCCTTTTCATCGTTCCGTCTCCTCACCGTTTGTTGTCGGTATCACCAGAATGGAAGCGCCAGGAATCCCGGCTTTCCAAACGCAAAAAGGGGCCCCTCAGTTGGTGATAACACCGAACCAAGGGGCCCCTCTGCCCGTTTTTTCGAACCCTATCGAAGCTGACAGGCTCGAGTAAAATCACTTAAAGCACAGGATATGCTTCTATTCAACAATAAAAACAACGCGATCCGTGCCAGAAATCATCGCAATAAAATCCGTATCACGCATGCAAGCGTGACGCTATCATTCCGCATTTCGCCATCGGAATTCCGGTGCCTTGTCGCACCGCAAGCATCCGGTTCGGGTCACACGGCCACGTTGCCGTGTTCCAATGACCTGACTCAGCCCCCTGCCGACAGACCACGGATGCGGTCCGCCCGCTACCGGTTGGCTTGTTCCGGCAATGGCTGCCTATCGCGTTTCGAGTATGATTCCGGATAACATGATGTCCTCCTCCAGGTTAATTCCTTTCTTCTTTATTTTGCGCTTCTGAGTTCCATTGGCCTCTCCGGGCCTTCGAACTCGTCTCTTTTACAACTAATATTACCGAGGATACCGTCCGCATTGATGATCGCCTGGGCAATATCCGCTGTTGTCGTTCGTTTGGACATTGCCTGGGATCGTATTCGCCGGTATGCCTCTTCTTCTCCGATTCGATGCAGGCGCATGAGTATGAATTTGGCCTGGGTGATTTTCTGGATATTGTCGATCTTGCTCTTCAGCTTATCGATCTTCTTCTCCACCGATCGGAACTCATGCCAGATACGGCGCGCCATGACGATACTGCTCAGCACCCCGTAAGCCCGAAGCGGCTTCGTGACCACCGCATCCACCCGCAGATCCAGCAGCCCCTGGAGCACCGACGGGTTCTCGTACCCGGCGATACCGATCAGGGTCGGGCGGCTCATGGCGCTGTCATCGAACAGCCGCTGCAGCGCCTGCTGCCGGGTCTCGTTCACCTCCACGAACACCACATCGGCGGCCTCCGGTAGTCGATCCGGCAAGGGCCATAGTGCTTCGGCGCGACACCCGATGCGGGTCACCTGCTGCAGCAGCTCCTGGGCGTGCGCATCCCTGGGGTGCAGCACCAGGACACGCAGGGCCCGGAGGTCTTTTATAATATTGCTCGTATTCGCAGCCATCGCCTCAGCCTGGTTACATTTTGAACCGACCTTCCCTGGGACGTATCAGTTGCATGCTCCAATCGTGCAATGCGGGAACCACAAGGTAGGGGTCCGGCTTGATTGCACGCCCCACTTCGAACTCCACCACGTACTCGCCCTGATCATCCACGCGGCCGATGCGGGACTCCAGGTAGGTGTGGTTATTGTCCGGGTCGATCTTCACCCGGCCCTGGGGTGCGTCGTATTCGGCTCCGCTCAGGGCCGCGCGAAGCTGATCGGTATCCGTGGTGCCGGTCTGCCGTAAGGCGTTGGCAAACATGTGCACCTGGAAGTAGGCTGCCTCGCAGCAACTGGTCACGTCCGCCACGGTCCCGAAGCGCCGTTTGTAGCGTTCCAGAAAGCGCTGATTCGCCGGCGTGGAGATGTTCCGGAAATACGGTGCGGCAGTGATATGCCCCGCGGCGGCCTCCGCCCCCATTTGCGCCACCTCCGCCTCGTTGGTGGTAAGGCTGGCGATGGGCACCCGTTTCCCGTCGCCACCGGCCTGGCGGTAGGCCTGATAGAAGTTGATGGTGCCGGTACCCACCACGGTGGAGAAAATCACGTCCGGCTGCTGCCGGCGGATATCCCGCAGGATGACCTCGAAATCCTTGGCCTGGGCATGGAGCGGCACATAACGCTCACCGATGACCTCCCCGCCCCCCTGGCGGACGATGGTGCGCATGACCCGGTTGGACTCCCGCGGGTAAATGTAATCCGAGCCCACGAAATAGAAGCGGTTCCCGTAGTTTTCCATCAGATAGCTGGCCAGCGGCACACTGTTCTGGTTGGGCGCCGCGCCGCCGTAGATCACGTTCGGGGAGTACTCGAAGCCTTCGTACAGGGTGGGATAGAAGAACAGGGCGTTCCGGCGCTCGATGACCGGCAGCACCTCTTTCCGCGTCGAAGACATGTAGCAGCCGAAAATCACATTCACCCCGTCCTGCGCCAGCAGGGTCTCCGCCAGCTCGCCGTACCGGGTCACCACCGAGCCGGGGTCGTAGGCAATGGGCTGTATCTCCCGACCGGCCACGCCACCCGCCTCGTTGATCTCCTCAATGGCAAGCAGCGCCCCATGGAGCTGGGACTTCTCGATCACGGATGTCACCCCCGTTTCCGAGAACAGAATGCCGACTCTCCAGGGACTGGCGGACGAACTGATGCGCCCCATGTCGCGCTTACCTCCCAAACAAAAAAGCTCCTTGAGCGCCCTCCGCTTGCGCGGACTGACACCTCAAGGAGCTTCGCTGATCCTGTTTATCGGGACTCATCGATGAGCCCAAACCTCAACTACAGCATGCAGTCGTCTGCAGATTTGTCAAGAATTTTTTCAAAGCCCCGCCCACCCGTAGGTCGGTAGCCGCGCGCAAGCGCGGATCACCGACGTCAATCAAACCCACCGCCGCCTGTCGGAGATCCCTGCTGCGCAGGGCTTCCGACCTACAAGCGCCGCCCCACCCGTAGGTCGGTAGCCGCGCGCAAGCGCGGATCACCGACGTCAATCAAACCCACCGCCGCCTGTCGGAGATCCCTGCTGCGCAGGGCTTCCGACCTACAAGACCCGCCCCACCCGTAGGTCGGTAGCCGCGCGCAAGCGCGGATCACCGACGTCAATCAAACCCACCGCCGCCTGTCGGAGATCCCTGCTGCGCAGGGCTTCCGACCTACAAGACCCGCCCCACCCGTAGGTCGGTAGCCGCGCGCAAGCGCGGATCACCGACGTCAACAACCCGCACCGCCGCCGCTATTCCTCCCCGTATCGGAACACCCGGTAATCGGTGGCGGCGATCGGGGTCAGCGTTGCGTCCAGGGCGAAGATCTCGATGCGGTAGCGCCCGGGGGCCCAGCCCTCGGGCCGGCGGATCCAGGCCTCCTGCCGCTCGTGGGGCGTGGCGTTCAGGCTGTGCCGGTCCACATGCACCAGGCTCCGGTTGTCGGCATCCAGCCAGCGGATCACCACGCCGTCCGCGGCGTAGTCAGCCGGCACCTGGTAGTGCAGGAACACGGTGGACTCGTTGTCGGGGAAGGTATCCGTATAAACCCAGGCCTGGGACTGGTTCACGGAAACGGGGCTGAGCCCCACCGGCGCCGGCGCATCCTCGGTGCCGGGGGTGACGCCCTGGCCGGCGTACAGACGGAAGAGCTGTCGCAGCGCAGTCTCATCCAGCCCGTTCTCCCAGAGCCAGGTCCGGTCAATGTGGGTGGTGGTCTCGAAAAACGCCGCCAGCGCCGCCGGATGCACCTCATCCAGCAGGCGGTCCAGGGCGTCGTGGGACAGGCCCTGGGCCGCCGCCCAGCGCAAGGCGAACAGGGAATCCGCATGGCGCCGGTCCTGCGGATCAAAGCCGGCGGAGGGCGATGCCGATCGCAGGCCTTCCCCGCCCCCGGAAAGGACCGGGGGCTGCTCTGCCGGGGCCGTGGCCGGCTGGGGGGAAACGGCGCTCCGCCGCTCCGGCAGCCCCGTGGATGTTGCCGTGGCCGGCGACGGAGGCGGCGTCGCCGTCACCTCCGCCCCGGTGCCACCTTGCGGCCACCACTGACCGGCCACCGCCAACAGCAGCGCGAAGGCGCCGGCAAGGCCCAACCAGCGCCATCTGGCAAGCCAGGCGCCCGCTTCAGCGGGCGCTGTTGTACCGGCGTTCC
The DNA here is from genome assembly GCA_020831885.1 of Ectothiorhodospiraceae bacterium. Lineage (GTDB taxonomy): Bacteria > Pseudomonadota > Gammaproteobacteria > Nitrococcales > Aquisalimonadaceae > LSCE01. The sequence goes on along the minus strand of JAFIFU010000059.1, from coordinate 16,811 downwards.
CATTCATCCCAGCAAGCCGAGGCGCTGTTGTGCCGCGAGATATAATTGAAGGGCTGCGTGGTGGGGCAGCTGGTGTCGGAGTACTGCACCGGGCCGTAACAGGAACCCATGTACCGGGTGTCACTCAACCGGGCCACACAGAGGTTGTAGTATTCGGCGCTGGTGGGATCCTCGAACGAACCGCCACCACCGGAGCCCCCGGAACCACCGCACAGCCCTTCCAGCACCTTGCGGGCATGCTCCACCTGCTTCTGATAGTTGCTGTAGTAGCTGTCGGCCTCGTTCTTGTATCCGCGCTTGCAGGATTCGATGGCCGCCTCCAGGTAAGCGTCCGCGGCGGCATACTGGGAAGAGACCTGAATGCCGCAGGAATTGGCCTGCTGGCGCTCGGAGGACGTGACGATATCCGTATAACCGCAGCTACTGCTGCTGGATCCGGATGAGGAGGAACCGGAGGAACTGCTCTTGGACGAGCTGCTGTCTTCCACACAGGCCGCCAGCATAATGCCGGCAACCAGTACCATAAGGGCACCGCACCATTGCTTCCACATATCCCACCCTGCCTTGGCCATTCCGGCTCGTTTTTTGGAATCCCACCAAATTAGACCGGAAGATCACGTCAGGCACATCACCCATATGGGTTATATCGGGGCAAAAAATAACGGGAGGCTGTCAATCCGGCGGGGGCACAACTCAGGGAAGGGCGGCACGGCGCCGGGCGCGGGCGTCCCGGATCCAGCGCATCTGGAATGCCGTGGCGGCATAGATGGCCATGGTCATGACCAGGATGGAACGGCTGGCGGTGTTCTCGATCTGGGTTGCCAGGGCGAACATGCTGAGCATGGCGGCGGTCACCCCCAGCACGGCGAACAGCCACGGCGTGGGCAGCACGCCGCGACGGACGGCGTGGCGGAATTCCCGGAACAGCAAGAGCATCACCAGGGCGAAGCCGAACAGCCCCACCGCCCCGTAGGCCACCGCCGTGGCCGCATACAGGCTCTTGAAGCCGGGATGACGGGAAGCGCGCTGCAATACGTCGCCGCTGGTGTCCAAGGGGAGACTGCTGCCCCAACCCACCAGCGGCCGTTCACGGAACTGCGCCCAGGCGGTGGACCAGAGCTGCAGCCGCTCCACGGTCACCGGATGGTGCCCGGCGGCCAGCTCCGGCTGCCCGCCCAGGTACAGCAATGTAGCCTGTACCGGTTCGCTGATCTGCTCCCGCTCCAGCACCTGCCCCGTGAGCAGGATGGTGACGCCGGCACTCACCCCCAGAAACGCCAGCATTCCGGCCAGCACCAGGGTGAACCGCTGCCGGGCGGCCCCGTAGGCTGCCGCACCGCCGACCACCACCAGCGCACCCACCGCCGCCCCGAGCCAGCCGGTGGCATACTGGCTGGCCACCAGCAGCACCACCAGCGGTACGCAGGCGGCGGCGGAGGCCAGGGCGACAAACATGGGCCGCCAACCGCGGCCGAAGCGCTGCATGCCGGCCACGAAACCACCCAGCATCACCACCAGGGCCACGGCGGCCATGAAGCCGGCCACCGGGGGTTCGCCCCAGGCCATGGGATCGTGCAACTGCCCGCGCCCCAGGGCAATCCAGTCCACCTGCGCCGCCACCGCCACGGCGCCGCCGAACACCAGCACCCAGAACAACCAGGGCCAGTGGAAGCGGGCCCCCGCCAGCCACCAGGCCAGCGGCAGACTCATGAGCCCGGTCACCCGGATGAAATGCCGCCAGGGCGGCACACCCGCGGAGGCGGGGATCTCCGCCTGCAGCTCCCCCACCCAGCCCCGCAACAACACGTAAGCGGTCACCGCCAGCGCCACCCAGAAAAGCGGCAGGCGCACGGCATCCCGCAGAAAGGCCCGGACACTGAGCACGGTGGCCAGCAGCACCAGGCCCAGGCCGATATTCATGCCGGCCACGGAGAACGGGATGGAGACCACGTACAGATAAAGCCCCAGCAGCGCCAGCGTCCGCCGCCAGCCGCTCACCGGCGCACACAGCGCCAGGCTCCCGGGGCGCATCCGCCCCACCCGGGCGGACAGCCCGCCTTCCAGGTGAGTGAGCCGGTGCAGGCGGCGCAGGGCCTTCATGGTGCGCCAGGCGTAACGCACGAACACGACGTGCAGCAGGCCCAGCACCATCAGACCGGTCAGCAAAAGCACATCCGGCACGCCGGCCAGGCTGGCCAGCACCCCGACACCGCCCAGCAGGACCGAAACACTGGTGAGGAAAGCGGCGGTCTCCTGCACGCTGAAGCCGGCCCGCAGGAAGATGTGGTGCAGGTGCTCCCGGTCCGCGGTGAACGGGCTCCGCCCCTTGGACAGGCGGCGCACCATCAGGCTGACGGTGTCCATCACCGGCAGCGCCAGCACCCAGGCGAAGGCCACAGGGGAGACGGGCGTGTGTTCCAGTCCGGCCAGGGCGATGGCGAACCAGGCAGCCACGAAGCCCAGCATCATGCTGCCGCAGTCCCCCAGAAACGCCCGGGCCCGGGGCATCCAGCGATGGCGCACATTGAACAGCAGAAACGCCAGAACACCGCCGGCGATCATGGCCAGCGGGCCCGGCACCGCACCGGTGGCCAGCACCGCGATCACGCCGAGCCAGAAGAAGATGCTGAGCGCAATGCCGCCGGCCAGCCCGTCAATGCCATCCATCATGTTCATGGCATTGATGAAACCCACCACCACCAGCAGCGTGAACGGCACCGCCCAGGTGCCCAGCTCCAGCACGCCGATGCCCGGGTAGGTTCCCAGTTCCCAGACCGCCAGCCCGCCCCAGGACACCACCAGCACCCCGGCCAGTATCTGGAAGGCCAGCTTCACGCCGCTGCTCAGATCCCGGTGATCATCCAGCGCTCCGAAGACCACCAGCACCAGCATGCCCGTGACCAGGGCCGGATGCAGCGCCCCGCCGCCCCCGGCAAACGGCAGCACGATGAGGAATGCGAGGAAGATGGCCAGCCCGCCGATCAACGGCACATTGCCCTGGTGACGCTTGCGCCCGCCGGGCTCATCCACCAACCCATACATGTGCGCCAGGCGGCTGAGCAGCGGCAGGGTCAGCAGGGAAACAGCAAAGGCCGCAATGGCAGCGTACACCGAAGACGCCATTTACAGGGCTCGTGACTCGTTCATGTTATGGAAACAATCCGACCAGCGGCGGGATAGTAGCAGATGAAGCGCGGGCGGGGGGCAGGGAAAGCGCTACTTTCTCAGGGCGCTGACGATATGCCGGCACAGGCAGGCAAACGCAAGCGGCGCAGCCATGCGCTCCTGCTGTCGATAGATGCGATATATGTCACGCGCCTTGGCCAGCTTGTTGGCGGACAGGCTGCCACCGCCCCGGGTGTAAATGGCCTCCAGCCCGGGATACTTCAGCGCCGGCCCGGCCAGGCGGGTGAGCTTTAGCCATAGCCCCCAGTCCTGCCCCCGGCGCACATTGGGCATGTAGCGTTTACCCAGCGCCTCCTGGTTGTAAGCCGCCGTCAGGCAGCCGATGGGGCAGCCGTGGAGCAAGTCCCGATGGGTGATCGTCTCCGGCAGCACGTGCATCTTGCGCACCGCCTGGGAGCGCCAGTGCTGTTCCATGTAATCCCCGTAGGTGAACAGCACCTGCTCCCGCTCCATGAACCCGATCTGGCTCTCCAGCTTGGCCGGCAGCCACAGATCATCACTGTCCAGGAAGGACACATAGCGCCCCCGGGCCGCCTCGATTCCCACGTTCCGCGCCCGACCGGCGCCCCGCTGCCGCTTGAGCCGGATATACCGCACCTTCGGGCTGCGCGCCGCCAGTTCCTGCGCCAACTCGTGGGTTTCGTCCGTGGAGGCGTCATCGATGATCAGGTGCTCGTAGGCATCCAGGGTCTGGCGTTCCACCGCAGCCACGGCCCGGGGCAGAAAGCGGGCGGTGTTGTGGGCGGGGGTGATGATGGAGACCAGGGGCGCGCCCTCGTTGGCACGGTGAGCCTCCTGCTCAGGCTCCTTCACGGTGCATCCCCTCCGCGGCCACCGCCGTACCTGCCACCTGCCAGAACGGCCGCACCCCATCGTGGGGGTGAAACAGCGCTTTCACGCGGGAAAAATCCCGGGGCATTGCAAACCTGGACGTATCGTAACGGTGGCGGTAGGCATCAAGCACGGGATAGAACCGCTCGGAATCGAATGCGTCAATCTGCGGATACGGCCAATCGCCGCCCATGTGCGCCAGCAGCCACTCCATCGCCGTTGACAGGCCCTGGCCGTCGTCCGCGCGAAACGCCCAGAGGTCGTATCCAGCGGATTCCGCCAGTTGGGCGAGATGAATCCAACCCTGCAGATTGAAACAGCAGTAATGCGCCGTGGTGTTCCGCTCCATTTCCCGGGGCTGGCTACCATCGCCCCGGAACTGCTCCCGAAGACGGAACAGGCTGTCCCGGAACGTATCGCGCAGCACCAGGGACTCCCCCAGATAGGCGGCGATCGCACCCACCTGAAGATCGTAATACGTCCCGTGGTTGTTGGGCGCGGACCGCTCCTTTTGTCCCTGGGGGCTGCTGCGCAGCCAGCTCAGGTAAGCCCGCAACCACACGCGAAACGCCGCATCCTCATCAGGCTTCAGGTAACCGCTCCGCGACAGCAGGCGGACCGCGTCCAGGAAGTAGTACAGATCCTTCATCTCAATGACGCCGGAACTGTTGCCGAGGTTGCCGTTGTAACCGCGGCGCACCTGCGCGTAATTCAGATGCGGCGTCATGGCCGTGGCAGGATCAATGAACCAGGTACGCACCAGCCGTGCAGCGTGCTCGCCGTAGCGCGTGTCACCGAACCGGACAGCCGCCAGGGCGAGCACAAAGGTATCATCGAACAGGCGCTGCAGCCGCGTGCGGTCGTAGTTGTCGCTCAACGGCTCGTATAGCCGGGTTCCCGGCACCCGCCTGCCGTCCCGGCGCACATACGGCAGCCCGGGAATGCGCAAGGGATTCGGCCAGTAATAGGGCGCCGGGTGCCAGTAATCGTGGGGATCACCACTCGGGGGGAGAGTCCTTTTGTCCACCACGGAATACGGACCGCGCTGCACCGCGGCTTCGGCTTCGGACCGGAGCGTCTCCAGCAACGGGGGCGCATCCAGACCCCGAATCGCGTCCTCCGACACGTAAACCGGCGCCCCGCTGTCAAACCGGCCGTCCAGACACGCTTCATCCAGCCGATCCAGCAACCCGGTAATGGCTTCGACACGGGCCAGACCACGCCCGACCAGGGCACGATTGCCCTGCTCCACTTCCAGCTCCGACTGCCCCGAATACAGGCGGGCAACCCAGCCCGCCTCGCCGAAGTGGCCCGCCGCTTCCGCGTCATAGTCCGGGCATGGCAAATCCCAGGGTTCGATCGGCCAGTTGTTCCACTTGCCGGGCACGCCAAGCCGCCACAACAGCTCCACCTTCGGGCGTCTGCCATAGAAAAAGCGCTCATCGAAGCGCAGGGAGGCATCCGAACGGAACAGCAGTTGCGGCTCCTCCTCCGCAGCGGGGCGGAATCCCGAATGCAGCAGGTCTCCGTTATCGGTAACCCGCGCCATGGGAACAACCCAGTACGGCAGCTCCGGGCGCTCCAGCACCCCGGAACGGATCTCCGCCCAGGCGGCGGCGGTAAGGAAACAGTTGCCGTCCCACGGCATGACCCAGTCCGCCCGCCCGGCGCCATCATCCAGCGCCGCATTGCGGGCACCGTTGTTGTTGATCGCGTAGTTGTTCTTGTGCCGATACAGGCGGGCCATCACCCGCCCCTGCTGCGCTTCCGTCAGGCGGCCGAAGCGGGGGGTATGCGGCGCATAATCCACCGGCACCCCCATGACATCCCAGTCCCGCCTGGCATACTCATCCAGTCTGAACGGCAGATGTACATACGGGGCACCCGCTGCCTCCAGCAATTCCAGGATCGCGGCCTCTTCCGCCGGATCAACAATCCGGTTGACGACGAAACGCTTCTCGCAACCTTCCAGCTCCGGCTCGTGCTCCAGGATGAACCGCAGGTTTTCCCGGGACTGCCCCTGCCGGTGTCGGGGGACCAGATCATTCCCGATGATGCGGTAGAGGATGAAACGGTGGCCGGCGATGCCACCGGTAGATGCCCCAATCGGCCGGGGATCCACCCGACCCCGGGCACTCGGGCGCTCCACAGGAACGCGCGTACGGCTGGCAATGAATCGGTCGTACCCGTGTCGCTTTATCCAGAGGACACCCGGAATAGCGGCTAACCAGGCCTTGGCGTTGCTCATAGGCCCCAGGCTGCTACGGTGGCGTTATCGCTCATCGAGAGGAATCCATAGCAGGCCGGTTCACAAGGATCTGAAGGCATCCCGCAACCACACCATCTTCTCGACCAGAATTCTGATATTGTCCCTTATGCGCGCCAGGTTCTCTCCGTCGGACGGCACATTCCCCGTGGCACACAGCTTCGGCAGCGAGCGGTACAAGTACATATTGATGAGTTTCAGGTTCATCCCGATTCTGGCAAATTCCACTTCGCGAGCCGGTCGCTCCATGCCCGAAATATAGGATTTTAGGACATCCTCTTCACGGTCATATCCGAATCTAACAGCCTTGGTTTTTCCTGACTTTATTCCCCACATCGACGAGTAAAGAAACTGACAGATTTCCGAGCCTAACGGAGAAACTCTGGCGTGCTCCCAGTCTATGATAACAATTCCCCTTTTATCAGTGTTCAGAAACACATTCCCGCGATTCGCATCATAATGATTCGGAGCATAAGGCAAAGCTCGCAAACGTTCCCAATTATCCTTCAAGCTCTGCACAAACTGTCTAGCCTCTTCGATGAAATATTTTTTCGGGAGATCATCGAAAAAGACATCATTAACAGTTTCCATGTCTACCTTCGAGAGCTTCTCCTTACTAAGGCCCAACCTTCTGGGAATCAGCTCCTTGGTGGATGGAGGCGCATCCTCTAGCCGGCACTGCAGATCCAGAGACATTCGACCGAGGCAGTAAGCCACATGCGTCAGTTCGCCCTTGCCCTGGCGCAAAACCCTGTTGCTGCCATCGGAAAGCAGGTCCTCATAGAACAGACTGCATCTGCCTTGGTTGTCGCGCCCCAACAAATACAGGTTTGGTGCTCTCCAAACCGTACCAGGACGAATCAATCCGGATCGCTCCAAAACAGCATCGAGAGGAGTGATTTCTGGTTCCTTATAGCGACACTCAATGCATGAAAAAACACCGCCATGACATGAAAAAAAATGTCGAAATACGTCCTTCTTTGATCCCTTCCTCAGCAGCTTGCTCTCGATAAAATGAAGATCCAGATCAAGGCTGCCGGATAAGTATTCAGCGATCTTGGCAGTCCGTTCGTCCTCATGAGCTAAACGGACTTCAGCACCATTCATATATAAACCTTTCAGCGCAGATTCGTTCAGCGGGTGTCAACATGCGCTGAACGCATGCCTTGTTTCAGCTACCGACACGTCAGCAATACTGGATTGCTCAGTATGGCCTCCACAGCCTTCAAGCCTTTCTCATAGCGAGCTTTCGAAAGGTTTTTCTCCAGCGTGGCGCACTGATTCACCAGCTCCACCTTCGGCCACGTCAATTGTTCCGGTGCCAGCTCTCGCGCCCGCCGCACGGCATCCAACACGTGCTGCATGGACTCGGCATCCGCATTGCGTGGCAGCGAGAAGCCTACCGGCTCCAAGGACCAGCGGCCCCAATGCATGATCAACGGGCGGCCGTCCCCAGTGGCGGTTACCGTGGTATTGCTCAGATCCGGGTTGTTCAGGTACAGCGGCATCTCCGCCAGTACCCGGTTCAGTTCCGGCAAACGCTCCAGAAACGCAGCGTACAACGACTCGTCTTCGGGCGTGTTCAAGGCCACAGTGAGACGTTCCAGATACGCGGGCTTCAGGCGTTCCTGGAGCAGCGGATGGGTAACCCGGTACGCATCTACCAGCTCCGCCGGTGGGCAAATGCTCCAATGGTCCTGCAGCAGTTCCGGCAACAACGCCTTCCAGGCGTCCTCATCCAGTGGCTCACCCTGCCCATATTCGCAAATCTGACAACCAAACGGCCCCTCCTCGAACCGCGCCAGCACGCGGGGGGCCTTCAGGGTTTCCCGGGGAAGCAAGGTGAACAGGAATTCCTCGTGTTCGAGCAGATGCAGACTGACTCTGGGGAAAACCTGCTGCTGAAAGAAGACCTCGTCACCGGAATCGCCGTTCACCCGTAACCGGAACGTATAAGCGCCCCGCACCGGTGAATCCCGCCACTCCGATCGCAGCCCGGCGACATCCACCGCTGCCCGCGTCAGTTGCACCCTGGCGGAGGTTTCCCTATCCGGACGGGCGAAGACCTGGCGCAGGTTACGCGTGACCAAGCGCTCGCGCCGCTGGACCTGGTGGTGCCGGAACACCATCGGGTTCACCTGATCCTTGCTCCGCCACAGGCCGGTCGTGACGGAGACGGCGGAACTGATTGCCCCCAAGCCCTGGCGCATGATCAGAAGGGAAAGCAGGGCGAGCAGCAGATTCCCACCTTCCCCTAGCAGGTAAGGCGTGAGCAGCACGAAAAAGCCGGCCAGAAAATTGATAGAGAAAAAGATATTCAGATAGCCGCCGAGATTGCGCCGGATCATGCGCATCGTCGGAGAAGGCTGGAGCGGATCCCCGCTGCCAATCACATGTGCGGAGAACAGGTACTGAAGCACAACCAAGCCCCCAAGCACGGCCAGCAGCAGAGGGTTGATCAGCGCGAGCACCGCAGATCCAATGAGTACGATCAGGCCGTTCGCCGAGATACCGGAGAAGCTGGCATAGTAGCCTCTGGCCTCCTCCCGCTGGCGACTGGTGGCGGCAATTTCGTTGGCATCCTGCAGCACATCCTCGCTACCCGCCTGGGAAAGCGCCCGACCGGCCGAGTTCATGAGCAGGGAGAGCAGATAGAAGCCAACGGCGCCGAGGGAGAGCCCGATGATCCAGCCCATCTTCTCGTCCGGCTCGATAAAGAACTGGAAGTACCGCGGCACGCCGGGAGAGCCGGCCAGCAAAATCACCTTCAACGGCAAGAAAAACGCCAGGAGGTTCGCGAAACGGCCGGTGGTGATTGCCAGCACCAGGGCTGCCGTGGTCCACGGACGAACCGCGAAGAAGGCGCCGCTGACCCTGCCGACCCAGCGCACCGCTTCCCAAGTATCACGAAACAGGTTCATCCCATCTCCAAACGTAAACAACCCGGCCACGCCTGCGCGGGCCGGGCCTTCTGGTCGATCATACGCACATACGCCGTCAATAGAGGCGCGGCACATTAGCGCGCCTGTCGCACCCGCTTCGCTTTGCCGGAAAACGGTGACTTGAACGACTTGCCACGTAGCAAGTCGCGCTCCAGGCGCGCCTCCGCGTCCAGGTAATACTCACCCATCCGGCGGTCGAACGCGTCCTCGAACCGATGGAAGCTCCCGGGGCGCGGCGTGAATTCGCAGAAACTCATGCCCGACGGTGCGGTGGCGGAGCGAATGAAATCAATCCGCATGAACGGCGCCGGGATTTTCCTGCTCATACGCCCCGCGAGGGCCACCTGTTCCGCGGTTGCCCCTTCCCCTTCAAAACGACGCTCATCGTACTTGCCGCTGAATAACTGGTTGCCCTCTGCATCCCATTCGCAGTAGGCATTGGCATTACTGCGACGCACCTCGAGGACCAACCCGACTTTGCCGTAGAAACAATAGAATTTCAGGTCGCGGCCTGGGTACAGTCCGCCTTCGTCCTCGGTGATCAACTCCTCCACCAGCCACCGGTCCTGCTTCACGCGGCCGCTGGTCAGATCCTGCCGCATGGAAGCAAGCATGTCCGGCCATCCCGGAAGCTCCGCGCCATCCCGCAGGTCCACCACCCGGCCATCGCCCAGTACCAGGTAAACACCTCGCCCGCCGGCACCCGCCTCCGGCTTGACCACAACCTGCTGTCTTGGCTCCAGCTCATCGACGGTTACGCCACGCACATACACCTGGGGATGCGGCACCCGAAGCCTGGCCGCAAAGGCATAGCCGCGCTCCTTGCTGTTGAGCCGCCATTCGGGACCGCTGCCCGCAATCTGACCACGCCTGGCACGTATGGCGACCAACTGGCGAAAGGAGGCACAGGCCTTGAGAGGCAGGCGCTCCTTATGGGCATGGCGGGCCAACTCCTCAGTGACCGCTTCAGGCTCCGTCTCCGCGAGCAAGGCGGCCAACTGGGCACGTTCCTGGTCAGAACTGCCGGCACTCAGGTAGCGCTTCATGGCGGCATTGACGGCGTTGCCCCGGGCCGCGAAATACTTGCGGCGCCAACGGTCCAACCGCTTATGGGCAAGCTCCACGTACCCCATCCGAATGGCTGCCGTAACACTCCTGGGTACAGCGGCGTCCCGATTCTCCACTGTCCCGGAGGTGTGGACTTGCTCAAGGGCTTCACGTGTACTTTCGGCGGGTTGTTCGGCCTTACTGGCCGGACGGGCCCTGCTCCTCAGCAACCGACGCACGATTCCTCTTCCACCTCTGTTCATCAGCCGATGACATCCACGGGCCGGCCTGCCGGCTGCGGGCACAGTGCCGCCAGTATCTGTGCACCGTCCGCCAGCGCTCGAGCAGTACGTCGCGCCGCTTCGGCCTGCGCCTGGTAGTCATCCGGGTTCGCCCACAGGGAGCGGGCGGCTTCCCAGGCCTGTTCCGGTTCCGCGTACCGCGCGCCATCTCCGAAGAAAACTTCCAGAGACGGCGGCGCGATCACCGGCAGACCGCGGGCCATGGCCTCATACACCGATCGCCCACCGGCGTCCAACCGCGTTTCCCCAGGGTAGTGGAGAAACAGGTCCAGCCCCGAAACAGTGTGGGAGAACGCCTGCACCTGGTCACTGACCACGGCGGAATCAACGCTCCAGTTTCCAGGCAAGGGGGCAAACATACTCCGATACGACCGGCCCAGCCCGAGCAGACTGACCTGGCAAGGCTGATCGGCACAATAGGCTTTCCGGAACGCCTCGCCCTCCTCCGGCCAGCTTCCACCCTCCCCCAGGGCGAAACGCCCCAAGCGAACCGTCCGCTGCGCAGCCTCCGGCAAGGTTTCCTGAAACACCTGCCGGGGCACGGGCGCCGGCACCACGAAATCCGCCACGTTCACGTAGGCAGGATCCGCCCGCAGGCAATCACGATCCGGCTCACTCACCGCCACCCACCAGGCAGCCCGGCCAAACGCCGATTCCACATGCTCCGCCACCACCGCAGGGGCGTAATCCACCAGATCAGGGAACCCGCTGCCGCCGGTATGACCGGTTGCGATCAGCACCCGATCCACCTGCCACTCAGGCACCCAGTCCAGCAGGTGACGAACAGCCATCACATCGGCAACAAGCGCCGTCTGCGCGGTCAGCGCGTCCTCGGCGGCAATGATATCAAGCCCGCCCGCGGCGGCGAGTGCCTGGTAGAGATCCCGCACCGGCCGCATCGCGGGCTTCTCGTAACGCCGCCAATGGAAGATGCCCACCCGCAGGCCCTGGGCCACCGCCGCCTCCACCAGGCTTTGGGCGTAGGCACCCGCCCCGATCCGCAGGCTGAAATCGCCCACCAGCAACAGATCATAATGCCGCGGCCCGGGGCGCTTGCTGAGCAGGTTCGGAGGCGCCGGGAACCGCCGCCGCTGCCCCGGCCGCAGTTCAAGCTGCCCATCCGCGGCCTGCTGATGCCACCAGCGTTGCGCCTCCCGGTAAACACGGCGGGTACCATAGAAAATGGTCTTCACATGCGTCGGGCCGCTTCGGGTCAGGGAATCCTCCTGGCTCAGGGAGAAGGACAAGGGCACCTCCGGGTGGACCACCCGCACCGCGCCCTTGCCATGGGCGGCCTGAATGCGCCAGATATACTCGGTATCCGCCGCGGCCCGCACCTTGTCCCAGGCGCCCAGGGTGTCCACCAGACTGCGACGGAACATCAGCGAGGATTCGTTCTGGCGCTGCAGATTGCCACTGGGAATCACGCCCACGCGGTTCACGTACAGGTTACGGGACACCCGGCACCAGGACGTCATGGTGGCCACCAGCTCCGGCTCGGCGAGCAGCGCACCCACCTGCACCTCCAGCTTCTGGGGGTGCGACCAGTCATCGGCATCATGGACCGTGATGAACTCGCCCCGGGCCTGTTCCAGCGCCGTAAGCCGGGCGCCGTAGGCACCGGTATTGGTTTCATGCCGCAGTGGCCGGATGCGGCTGTCCTGCCGGGCAAACGCCTGCAGCACCTCCCAGGTTTCATCGGTACTGCAATCATCCACCGGGATGATCTCCAGATTCCCCCAGGTTTGCTCCAGCAGACCCCGCAGCGCCTTATCGATGGTGGCGGCGGAATTGTAGGCCGGCATCAACACACTCACCAAGGGACCATCCACCCGGCTTCCCGGGGCAGCAGAAGGCGCAGAAAGGTTATCAATGGTCAGCGGCGCATCCAGCGTCAAACGCTGAATAGGGGCGAACCCGGCGGACTCCAGGCCGCGATTCATCCAGACAAGGCGGTCGTCCGCGTCGGGATCAGAGATGGCGTAGGTGTTGGCATAGGCCAGACCGTAATCCGGGTGCCAGTCAATCGTGCCCAGCACCTGATCCAGAATCTCCCGCGCCTCCACCTCCCGCCCAAGGCGGTTCAGGCAATCCACCTCCAGCAGGATCTGCCCCTTGAACCACGCCTCCGCCGGGCGCACCGAACGCATCAGCACCGCATAATCCAGAGCGCGCTCGTAATCGCCATGCGCCGAATGCCACCGGGCCAGCACCCAGCAGGCCTCGGCCCGCCACTGGGGCGCCACATCCCGGCCTGCCGCCACATTCCGCAATTCAGGCAGCGCATACCGCGAATACCCGGCCCAGAGCTGCCGCTCCAGTTCCCGTGGACGCTTCCCCTTGCGCACCTCCCCGGCCGGCAGGAACAGCAAAACCTCCGGGCGCATGGCACCGGACAACACCGGGACACTGACCGCACCGCGACCACGGAGCAGATTGCGTAATCTCAACGCCCCGGCAAGCCCCGGCCGCAGCACCGTCAACAAGCCACCGCGTTTAAGCAGCCAGGTGAGGAGGCGTTCGAGTTGGGTGAGTTGGTTGTTTAGCACGCCGGTCGTTTCTTGTCCTGAGAGAGCTATACGCTCAAAGTGAGGGTAAGCGCGGATGCGCGAGTGGTCGCGAACATGGCGACCGCAACAAGACCTTGGAGAAGAGGATGAGCGGCGCCACAATACCCGACGCCGTGGTTACTGAATAGTCGTTCTTCCAAGCGAGCTCCAATTGGTGCACCAACTGAGGACATACTAGCCACTTGGATTAATAAAAATCGGCGCACCGGGCAGACACTAAATCGCCCGCCCCTTCTTGACTCGGCAAGGAGTTACATTTTTCTGTCCATAACATAATCTTTTGAAATTAAAAACTCTTCCACCTTACCACATCATAACACTCTAACGAATACTTGAAAAAAATAAAAATTAAAGAGCACCAGACAACCATCAGCGCAAGAAAACTTTCTAAATAACTTGATCAACATCCTCAAATAATTAACTTTTAAAAAACACTAACAGAAGACGCTCGACACCAGAAAAAATACGCTCTGCGATATAATCACCAAGAAACTCAAGGCGACGCATTATACTGAACTCTCCACTCCTCCAATGCTCTCCCGAGATCTCCATCTGCTCCTATTAAGTCCCAGAAACGGGAAAAATCTGACTCAGCCGTTTCAAGTCGGAAATTCATTTTCCATGTCTTATCACGCAAAAACTGGCGAATATTGGAATCTACTGTTTGACAATAGTCGACGCAAAAATCGAGAATATCCACTCCCAAATTAAAGCGATCGCCACCCATAATAATCACTTTCCTATAGGCATTCATTATCCCGCTATCTCTCCGTCTCACAAAAGACCGTGCAACGTCCAGCAAATCCCTTTGGAGGTGGACGTAAAATGCGTTATCTCCAAAAACATCGTCCAATCGCCCCAACAGCCAAGACAATCTATTGTCAGCCTCAATATGTCGAAGTGGATACGCGAAACGAGCGTGACCAACAAAATGGGACCGTGTTTCATGGCCCGACGTATAATTCTCGATATGCCTAGAGGCCTTGACAAATGTAGTCGATCCGCAACGACCAGTACAGAGGACAAAAATATTCTTTGGAATCACCATAAATACTAGACACCTAAAATTTTCCGTTCCCTCATATGCAAGCAGATCTCTTGACCCTCATTGACCAATAAAACAACCAATAAAGACCAAGACACACGCCACAAAATTTAACGAATAAACCGGGGTGAACAACAACCCTGGCCCCATCCGTTAGCAAAAAACTGATTTGGAAAACCCCATATATCGATTCATCTAAACAGAAGATCCATATCAAGACCAGGCCTTATTCATGAAACACTCTAAAAAATTTACCAAATCAATAATCCGGGTCATAAAACACGAAGCAGATCATCAAAAAAGAAACGCCTACCCATCAACACCAATCAGATCAACTTCATTTCCTTTCAACCACTCAGAGGCAACAACTTCTTTATTATCATCCAAAAATTCATTGAAATTATATCGCCTAATATATCTATTGACAAGCTCAACCTGATCAGCAAGATCGACTTCTTTTCTATACCTATAATCCGGCAAAAAAAGCCCTCCGAAATAATCAGCATCTTTTCCTCGGGAAATTTTATGATTACCTCCAATATAATGCATTTTCGACTTAATTCTTGAATGATCCCAACCAAGGACACTGCCAAATATCACTTCTGAAGCAATAGTTAAGTCCTCTCGGCTCGCTGTAAAAAGCGACTCAACAGTGCAAAAACTGAACGGAACGCCCGTCTTCTTTACCCAAATATATCTTTCTTTTAATTTTGAGTAATAGATTCTAAGTCCCCCCTCAAGAAAAGAGATGCTATCGTCGGTCTTCTCGGGAGTTTCCATGTATCGTTTCGAGTAACTTAACGCAGCAGCAATGGGATTTTTCACCAAAACAAGAAACCGATCTGGAAATCCGGTAAACCGCTCATAAATCTTTGGGTTTTTATCTCCTGTGACAATCCAATCCGCCTCGACGCCGGCTAGACAGGTCCCCCAGAATTTTTCAATGTCAACAGACCGCAGCCTTCGAATAAAATCAGTTGTAAACCGAGGACATCTTTGATCAGGTCCGCACTCACGACAAAACGCCTTTTTTTCCTGCTTCTCTGACCTCGTCTTCCAAACCTCACCTACATGCGCAACATTCTCAAACCCCTCCAAGATCGCACCAGCAACCGTAGAGCCGCTGAAATTAGGACTGACAAGACCCAAAACTCCCATTGATCGAGACCTCTAATCATCGAAAAACAAATATTGAATTACTGGAAAAATAACCACCGTTGCTAACAACCAGCCAAAGGGCTACTTAACAACAAGCGCCTTATTTTTTTCGGATTCATAGAGACGGAGTTACTAAAAGACGCCACCCTGAAGGCCGAAGCATAACCCACCGTCAAACTTAGAATCTCATCTTCACTTAGGCGTAATTCATTGATACTTTTTATATACTCCTCACAAATGATTTTCATGCTATCCGCATCTAAATCATTTAAGTGTCCAAGCATTTTACCAAGATCAAACCCTAAAGGCCTCCACGCCATCGGATCTAAATCGATCAAAAAAACAGAGTCTTCTTTCATTATTAGATTTCTAGGTTTCAAATCTGAATGACTTAACACCATAACCTTGCACAAATTTTTCCTGGCTACGTCTATTGAATTTTCCATACAACTCAATTTATTATCTATGATAGAGCGTAGATTATCACCTGAAAAACTTTGCCGAAGAAAGCTTATCTCAGAATCAATTCTAGAGGCATCTAAAACCTTTTCATGAGACAGATCAGAGCTTGGATAAATGAAGTAGTTACAAACGGAACCTGAAATTGTTTTTTCATTCAAATTAAAGCTATTAATAGATCCCACGATATTTGAAAATTCTTTCAAGCCATTAACTTCTTTTAACTTTCTTATTCCAACATTCTGCTCCCCATCTAGGAACTCAAAGTACAATATCGTGACCTTTTCTCCACACACTTTCCTTATGATTTTTGGCGTATTGATTCCAAGCTCTTGCCTTAGGAACCTCGATCGCGCAACAACATGGTTGGCAATATCTTGTTTAAGATAAATTTTTTCAAATACACGGTCGCCCGAAAGATAGCCGTAACGATAAATGTTAAGGGCAGCCGCACCGGAACCCTTCCCAAAAAACGCCGGCCTCTCTAGTTCCATCATGTTTGAATATACTTGGTTGCTGCCGTCATATCCAAAAACTCTTTGAACGTAGGAGTCATGACAGTTGTTTTTTCTTGCTTGCTCGAGACCTTCGTCAGAATATGCCAACATTGGCCTCCTGTGGTAACCTTATCCACTGGGTAGAACATAGATACTTTGAGGCGCCCCTCTTTTCGCTGCCTATTCGACAAACGAAAGACCGCGACCAGCGGGTCGGTTTGCTTAGCAACGGTCGCAAAGCAGGTATGCGTATAACGTCGGGGCCTTCGGAGAAGCAGCGTTTGGCCGCTGAGTTTGAAGCCTTGGATGGCGGCGATAAGGGCTCCAGATTGCGGCGCAATGGTCTGCACCCCTCCCAATTGGCGAGAGACATTGACCGAGGCCGACATGGCGGGCCTGGACCCCAGCCCAGGCAGGCGAATGCCCTCCGATCCACCGGAACGGCTGATGGAGCGGAATGTGTCAACCTTTTTCCGACAGTGAGTCATCGGTTTGCTAATCAATGTTC
>JAFIFU010000058.1 GCA_020831885.1 Ectothiorhodospiraceae bacterium | reverse complement strand
TCGTCTTCTGGTTCGATCCCCTCGCCACATGGCTGCCCCAGGAAATGTATGGCGGGCGATAACGGGATGCCCCACAGGGTGCCGGCCATCCCGTGTTCATGGAGGACCGTGTTATGAACGCGACGGACAAGCGCTATCCGGAGAAGCCGGATCAGGTCTACTTTTTCGGCACCTGCCTGGTGGACCTGTTCTACCCCCGGGCCGGTGTGGCCGGAATCCGGCTTCTGGAGCGGGAAGGCATCACCGTGCACTTTCCCCAGAACCAGACCTGCTGCGGGCAGCCGGCCTACACCTCGGGTTATCACGATCAGGCCCGCCAGGTGGCGACCGTGCAACTGGATCTGTTTCCGGAGCCGTGGCCCATCGTGGTGCCCTCGGGCTCCTGCGGCGGCATGCTGCGCCACCACTACCCCGCACTGTTTTCGGGCACGGCGCACGAGGAAAAGGCCCGCGATATCGCGGGCCGGACCTGGGAACTCACCGAGTTCCTGCTGCATGTGTGCGGGGCAAGGTACACGGATCAGGGACCGCCGGTGACCGTGGCCCTGCATACCTCCTGTTCGGCACGCCGGGAAATGGCCATCGGCGACGCCGGCCGGCGGCTGCTGGCGCAGTTGGGCAACGTCACCGTGGTGGAGCAGGACCGGGAGGAGGAATGCTGCGGCTTCGGCGGCACCTTTGCGGTACGGCATCCGGAGATCTCGGCGGCCATGGTGAGCGACAAGGTGGACAGTATCGTCGCCGCCGGCGCCGAACAGTTCGCGTCCACCGATTGCGGCTGCCTGATGAATATCGCGGGTCATGCGGAGAAGACCGGCAAACCGCTGGCCGGCGAACACCTGGCGGGTTTTCTGTGGGATCGGGTCCGGGGAGCGGACCGGGACGGCACATCATGAGCGCGACCCAAACCCCGGTGCAGGCATTCCACCGCCGGGTGCACGACGCAATACACGATGCCCGGATCCGGGCCAATTTCCGCAGCGCCATGGACGGGCTGATGAG
Organism: Ectothiorhodospiraceae bacterium; assembly: GCA_020831885.1. Taxonomy (GTDB): domain Bacteria; phylum Pseudomonadota; class Gammaproteobacteria; order Nitrococcales; family Aquisalimonadaceae; genus LSCE01. The sequence continues at coordinate 20,074 of JAFIFU010000058.1, read as the reverse complement.
CAAACGCCGTACCGCGTTCGCCGATTGGGACCTGGAGCGGCTGCGGGAACTGGGTGCTGCTATCCGCCAGCGGGCCCTGACCCGCCTGCCGGATCTGCTGGAGGAACTGGAGCGGAACTGCCAGGCCAACGGCATCCGCGTGCACTGGGCGGAAACCGACGAAGAGGCATGCCACATCATCCTGGACATTTGCCGGGCCCATGACGCGCGCCAGGTGATCAAGGGCAAATCCATGGTTTCCGAGGAAATGGAGTTGAACCATTTCCTGCAGCAGCACGGTATCCAGGCGCTGGAGTCGGACCTGGGCGAATACATCGTGCAGCTGGCCGGGGAGACGCCCTCCCACATCATCATGCCGGCCATCCACAAGAACACCGGCGAAATCTCCGAGCTGATGCACGAAAAGACCGGCACCGAGCCCAGCCGGGATGTGGATTACCTGACCGCCGCCGCCCGCAGCCAGTTGCGCGAGCGCTTCATGCAGGCCGATGTGGGCATCTCCGGTGTGAATTTCGCGGTGGCGGAAACCGGTACCCTCTGCCTGGTTGAGAACGAGGGCAACGGCCGGCTGACGACCACGGTACCCCCGGTGCACATCGCCGTTACCGGCATCGAGAAAGTGGTGGAGCGACTGGAAGACGTTGCGCCGCTGCTGTCGCTGCTGACCCGATCCGCCACAGGGCAGCACATCACAACCTACTTCAACATGATTTCCGGGCCCCGGCGTGACGGCGAGCTGGATGGGCCCCAGGAGGTGCACCTGGTGCTGGTGGACAGCGGCCGCTCCGGCATCTACCAGGATGACGAACTGCTGGAGACGCTGCGCTGCATCCGCTGCGGCGCCTGCATGAACCATTGTCCGGTGTACACGCGGGTGGGCGGACACGCCTACGGCACCACGTATCCGGGGCCCATCGGGAAGATTCTCATGCCCCATCTGCTGGGGCTGGAAGCCACCAGCGAGCTGCCCAGCGCCTCCACCTTGTGCGGCGCCTGTGGCGATGTCTGTCCGGTGAAAATCCCCATTCCCCGGCTGCTGGTCCGCCTGCGCCGGGAAGCGGTGGAGGGCGATGGGCAACACCCGGGCATGGTGGCGGGCCACGGCGTCAAGCGACGGCGCTGGGAGGTCGCGATCTGGCGGCTCTGGAGCTGGCTCCATGCCCGGCCGGGGCTGTACCGGGCCGGTATCGCCGCGGCCACACGATTCCGCTGGTTGCAGCCCCGCCGCCTGGGTGCCTGGACCCGATACCGCACGGCACCGAGGCTGGCGCCGAGAAGTCTGCACGCGCTGATGAAAGCACGGGCCAGCGGAGGGAACCCGCGATGAGCGGCAGTCGCGAACGGATTCTGGCCCGCCTGCGCGGACGCCGCACGCCCCCTCCTCCGCCCCCGGCATCGGATATGCGCCCCTTCGCGGCCCACGAATGGACCCAGGAGGAACGCGTGGAACGGTTCCGGTCCGCCATTGAATCCGTCCACGGCGAAGTGCACCGGGTGGCGCATGACGGCTGGATAACCTGCTTGCTGGAACGGCTGCAGGCCCGGGGCATCACCAATCTGCTGGCGCCGGCGGACACCGCCCTGGGACGGGAACTACGCCACGCCTGGCCGGCGGACGGCCCGGAGCTGCTGCGCTACGACCGGCCAATCGAGGACTGGAAACCGGAGCTGTTCCACCAGGTACAGGCAGGGCTCACCGCAGCCCGGGGCGGTATTGCCGAGACCGGTAGCCTGATCCTGTGGCCGGGGCCCGGGGAACCGCGCCTGGCCAGCCTGGTGCCGCCGGTCCATATCGCCGTGCTGGATGCGGATCAGCTTCACACCACGCTGCTGGAGGCCATGCGTGCCCAGCACTGGGCCCGGGGCATGCCCACCAATGCGCTGCTCATCTCCGGCCCTTCCAAGACGGCGGATATCGAACAGACGCTGGCCTACGGGGTGCACGGCCCCCGGGAACTGATCGTCCTGGTCCGGGAATGAGGCGGCGCGGCGATCCGGTTGCAGCCCGGGGTGATCGGCTCCCGGGCCAACGCCTGGCTGGCGTCGCTGGGGCTCAAGATCGGACCGGACCCGGCCTCCATCGACAGTTGCATGGTGGGCGGCATCGCCGCCAACAACGCCTTCGGCATGTGCTGCGGCACCGCACCAGTCCATCCTCTATCTCGTGGACCAGGTGAGTGAGCCCGGCCCGGCTCAGTCCTGACGGATGCCTTCCACGGACAGGTAAAGCTCCACCACCTCGGCCTCCTCGCCCAGGTCGTAATCAATGCCGAAGTCCGCGCGCTGCAGTTCCACGGTGCCTTCGAAACCGCGACGGTAGCCGCCCCAGGGGTCCTCTCCCGCACCCACTTCGGAGACCTGGATGGTGATAGGCAACGTGGTGCCGTGCAGGGTCAGTTCTCCTTCCAGCGTGGCGGTGCCGTCGCCGTTGGGCTGAAAGGCAGTGCTGACGAAGCGGGCCTCCGGATAGCGGCTGACATGCAGGAAGTCCTCGTTGCGGAGATGGCGGTCGCGCTCCGAGTGGTTGCTGTCGATACTGGCTGTGTTGATGGTCACCTCTATCTGGGAATTTTCCGCATTTTCCGGATCATACGTGAAATTCCCTTCAAATTCGTTGAAGCGCCCCAGCAGCCAGGCAAACCCCAGATGGCTGACTTTGAACTGGATGAAGCTGTGGGCCGGGTCGATCTCGTAGTGCTCGGGCTCGGCCTGAGCGGCGAGGCTGGTGAAGGCAACGGTCAGGGCTGCAATGGAATTTACGAACAGTTTGCGCATGATACTCACCTCGGGTGGTTGACGACGCTTATGGGCTATCGATCTTTCAGGATGTAAAGCCATGCTTGAGTGGTTTCCACGCTGGCATGGCAGGGCGCGAGGACCGGAACTGTCGGAGATCCCTGCTGCGCAGGGCTTCCGACTTACAAAGCCCGCGCCAATCGTAGGTCGGTAGCCGCCCGGAGGGCGGATCACCGACAGGAAACCCGGGGACACCGGGCGGTATCGTCGGAGATCCCTGCTGCGCAGGGCTTCCGACCTACAGCCGGCTGCGCTCGCGCGCCGTGCCGGCAAACCACACAGCGGCCCTGAATCATGGCTTTACCTCCTGAAAGCTTAAAGCCGCACCCGGCGCGTGGGCACGAACATGCGCGCCAGCGTCCGGTCGCGGTCCAGAAAGTGATGCTTCAAGGCGGCCAGGCTATGCACCACCACCAGTGCCGCCAACAGCATGGCAAGCCAGTAGTGCAGCTCAGCCGCCGGATCCTCCAGATGACGGATGTTGCCCAGCAGCGCAGGCACGCTGAACAGCCCGAAGACGTCCACGGAGCGGCCGTCCGCGGTGGACAGGACGTAGCCGGCAACAATGATGGCGAACAGCAGCAGGTACATGGCCCCGTGGGTCATGCCCGCGGCGATCCGTTCCCAGCGCCGCATTCCGGGCTCCGGCGCCGGGGGCGGATTTACCAGGCGCCAGACCAGGCGCAACAGCAGGATCACGGCCAGGGTCACCCCGAAGGCCCGATGCAGGTCCGGTGCCCGGTGATACCAGGGGTCGTAGTAGCTGAGCCCCGTCATCCACAACCCGGAGATGAACAGGCCGATTGCAATGACGGCACTGATCCAGTGGAACAGGATCGCCACCAGGCCGAACCCGCCGGAGGTGTTACGCAGCATGGGGTGACCGACTCCTTTCCGTGCGATTAGTCCGATTTCGTACTATAGAAACTTATAGTCCACCCTCGGGCGGATTGCAATCCGGGTTTCCCCCACAAACCATGGATAAGGGTGAGTCGGCGGCCCTGCGGGCCCGCGCCGGAAGACGGTACGGCATCCGGCACCGGGGCCCCCGCCAGGTAAGAAGAACCGGTCGTCGCGTCAGGCGTGGTCGCCGCGGTCCAGCCGTTGGATGGCGGCAGCACCCTTCCGGCTCAGGTCCTCCATCCGTTCGATCTGCGCCTGTAGCTGCGGGAGCGCGTCGCGGCGGTAGCGCCCCACGTCGTCAATTGCCTGAAGCACGTCCTGCCAGGCGGATTCCAGCGCTTTCATGTCCAGCATGGTGTCGGCCGCCCGGGTCTGGATGTCCGCCCCCTGCCCGCGCAGTTGCCGGGCGGTACCGCCGATCAGCTCCGACGTGGCCTGATTGAGCGCACCGATCCGGTCCAGGACCAGGCGCTGATTGGCCAGGGCCAGAGCCACGGTGACCGCCACGTTCAGCGCCGAGACCGTGACATTGATCGCCCGATCCACGCCGCGGATCAACTCGCGGTTATTGCGGATGATCACCTCCAGCGCCAGGATGCCCTGCTGACACACCGCCTGTTGCTGCTGCAGGTCCATGATCCGCTGGCGCAGGGGAAACAGCAGTTCTTCTTCCAGGAAAGCCCGGCGGTCGCTGTCCGCCGGCAGTTCCGCGATGGCCTGCTGGAGACGGCGGTCGATATGACGGCCCAGTTCCACCTGGCGGACCAGTTCCCGCAGACTGTCCCGGAGCGATCGCTGATCGTCGTCCAGGGTCAGATTGTCCCGGCGGAGCATGTCCCGCCCGGCTTCCAGGTCCTGAAGGATGGCATCCAGCGCCGCCTGCGCCGTTTCGAACCTGCGGAAATAGCGCTGTAGCCGGCTGCCCAGCCCCGGAATCCGTGCCAGCAGCCGGTCACCGGCGCCGCCCAGGCGCTGCCGGTTCGGATCCAGATCCCGCATCTGCTCCCGCAGCCCCAGCAAGGCGGCGGCCACCGGCCCACCGTCGTCCCCCTGGCTGGCGAGTTGGCGCAGCGGGGTCTTCAGCAACTCGCTGCGATGGGCGGCCTGGCGCTGGGCGTCCAGACCCAGTTCGTCCACCTGACGGCGCTGATCCGGGGTGCCCGCCGCCTCCACCTTCAGCAACGTGTCCACGAACCTGCGGGCCGTGGCGTCCAGCGAGGCTTCGTCCTCCGGCGCGGCCTCCCGGAGCTCGTCCTCTGTCGGCAGGTTCAATGCCAGGGGGCGTTGTGCTTGTTCGTTACTCGCGTCACTGCTCATGATCCCGCTCCGGACGGTTGTACTGTTCCGCCCTGTCAATGAACTGTTGCAGATCCCGCATGGCCTGACCAGCAGCCACGGAGGCCTGAGGTCGGCTGGATTCGATACGGGTGATGGCCACGGCGGCCCGGTCCAGCGCCGTGATCGCCGCTTCATTGCGCGCACTCAGACCACGCAGCCGCTGCTCCGTTTCCTCCAGCAGTACCAGGCGCTGCTGGAGAGCCTCCCGTTCCCGGTCGGTCAGCCCGTTATCGGCCAGACGCTGGCGCAGACTGTCCCCATCCACATGACGCACCCCCCGGCTGAGAACGGCCATGGCCTGCAGGGTGTCCACTGCGTTTAGGCAGACCTGTTCGCTCAGGCCACGGACCCGCTGCCAGGTGACCTCGCGCCGGTCCAGGGCGTGATCCAGTACGTCCAGCACATGGACGTAACGGGTGTAAAGGCGATCCGCCTGGCCGGCCAGGCCGGGCTTGCCGGCGTCCAGCAGGCCCTGCTTGGCCCGGCACAGGGCCAGGACAACGTTATCCGCGTCCGCCGGCGGCCGGCGTGGGTTCAGCGTGGTGACTCCGGCTTCCCGCTCGGCCCGGGCCTGCATCTTCTCCCGCCGCGCACCCTCCGCCCGTTGACGCCGCAGCAGCAGCCGTTCGCGCCAGCGGCGCCAGCCGCGTTCCACCGGGATAGCCACGGCAATGGCTCCCAGGCCGGCAAGCCAGCCCCAGAGACTGGGTCCGAAGCCGCCCCAGAGGGATGTCAGCCAGGCCACGATAGCCAGAAAGGGAAACAGCAACCAGTAGCGCAGGAACACCTGCCAGCGATTGGGGTATGGTGTGGGAACGGCCAGCTCCGGTCGGTACATGCCGATCAGAAACCAGGGGAGGCAGGAGAGAAACAGGCCGTAGGAAAAACCCTGCAAAAAAGCGAACATGCATACATCCCGTTGCCCGGCTGCGCCCGGTGCTGACTTTGTGCTACGACTCGGGGGGTTAATTGGCGCCTCCCAAGTCTTGAGCTTGCGCCTGAAAGAGGAGCCTGCCCGTGGTCGAGTTGTTCCGCAAGCACTATCCGCCCCCCGGCACCGCGCCCGGCACCCTGCGGGAAACGCGGCCAACCCAGGCCCCGGGCGCCCGCATCAACCTCGCCTTTCGGGATCAGGGTCTGTGGACCCCGATGCAGCCCATGGACTGGGATCAGGTTCCGGTGGCGGACACACTGGAGGCGCTGCACTGGTTCCACGTGGAAGGCGTGCCCTCCACCGGCGAACTGGCCCTGCTGGGTGAACGCCTGGGCCTGCATCCGCTGGCCATGGAGGATGTGCTGAACGGGGGTCAACGGCCGAAGGTGGACCGCTATGACGAACTGCTGGTGGTGACCCTGGGCGTCACCGCCGAGAACGACCAGGGTGTGCTACGCATTCACCAGTTGACCCTGTTCATGGGCAACTGTTTCGTGCTCAGCGTGATCACCGATGGTCTGGATGTCTTTCCGGTGATACGCCGCCGGTTGCGGGACCACGGCCGCGCCCTTGCCCAGACCGACGAGTTGCTCCACGCGTTGATGGATGCCGCTGTGGACCACGCCTTCCCCGTGCTGGATGCGGTGGGCGAGCGCATCGAGCAGATCGAGGAGGCCATGCTGAACCGCCCGGGCCAGGAGACGCTGGAACGCCTGCACCGTCTGCGTCGGGAATTGATCGTGCTGCGCCGCCAACTGTGGCCCACACGGGACGTACTCAACCAGATCCTGCGGGACCATTCGGATCTGCTGTTGCCGGGGACCCGTATATGGATGCGGGACATTTACGATCATGCGGTGCAGATCATGGATCTGGTGGAAAGCTACCGGGACATGGCCGGGAGCCTGCTGGACATCTACCTCTCCACCATGAGCAACCGGCTGAACGAAACCATCCGACAGCTTACGGTGATCGCCACCATTTTCATGCCTTTGACTTTTATTGCAGGTATTTACGGCATGAACTTCGAGCATCCTCACAGCCCGTTTTCCATGCCGGAGCTGGGTTGGTATTTCGGCTATCCGCTGATCCTGCTGATCATGCTCCTGGTGGCCGGCAGCATGCTCTGGTGGTTCCGGCGGAAGCACTGGTTCTGAGCCCGGGGGGCGGGGTTATCCCGGGTCTGTTGTTGGGTTGACGTCGGAGATCGCCGCTGCGCGGCGCTTCCGACCTACGCCGGGTGGTTGGCGGGTGCGGCATGGCCCGCGTAGGTCGGAAGCCTTGCGCAGCAAGGATCTCCGACAATCACCGTCCGGAAGCCCCGACTACAGCCCCGTGCTTGCGCGGCTGTGGCGGACCCGGTTTCCGGTCACGGCATCCGCTTCCGGCGACGCCTGGCCGGCCAGATCGTCCAGGATGGGGCACTCCGGCCGTTCGTTGCCCTGACAGTGGTCCGCCAGATGTCGCAAGGTGCGCACCATGGCCTCCAACTGCTGGATCCGGGCCTCCAGTTCCCGCACATGTTCCATGGCCAGCGCCTTCACATCAGCGCTGGCCCGGCTCTGATCCTGCCACAGGGTCAGCAGCCGTCGGATTTCGTCCACGGAAAACCCCAGATCCCGCGCCCGCTTGATGAACCGCAAGGCGTGCACATCGGTGGGGCTGAACAACCGGTAGCCGGTATCCGATCTGGCCTCGGGTCGGAACAGGTCGATATCGTCATAATAACGGATCATCTTCGCGCTAACGCCCGAAGCCCTGGCAGCCTGGCCGATTGTCATCAACTTGCCGGATGTCGCCATGATGGATCTCCCCTAAGCGGTTGTGGGTGCCGTGCCCGGCGGGGCTGCGCTGTCCACGTCCCCGGTAACCCCCCGGCCGGCCAGGGGCGGCCTGAAGCGTCGCAGACGCAGCGCATTGCTGAGCACACTGACGCTGGACAGCCCCATGGCCGCCGCCGCCAGCACCGGCGACAGCAGGATTCCGGCAGCCGGGTACAGGACCCCCGCGGCCACCGGTATGAGCAGGCTGTTGTAGGCGAAGGCCCAGAACAGGTTCTGGCGGATGTTCCGCAGTGTCGCGCGGGACAAGGCCACGGCATCCGCCATCTTGCGTACATCACCTGACATCAGCACCAAATCAGCGCTTTCCATGGCGATGTCGGTGCCCGTGCCGATGGCCGCCCCCACATCCGCCTGAGCCAGGGCCGGGGCGTCGTTGATGCCGTCACCCACGAACACCACCTGTTCCCCCTGATCCTGCAGACGCCGGACCACATCCACCTTGCCCTCCGGCAGTACTTCCGCTACCACGTCATCAATACCCAGCTGGCGACCGATGGCTTCCGCCGTGCTCCGGTTGTCACCGGTGACCATGAGCACTTTCAGACCTAGCGCCCGCAATGCGCCAACGGCCTCCCGGGAGCCGGGCTTGATGGGATCGGCCACGGCCACCACGGCGGCCAGCCGGCCGTCCACTGCCACGTACATGGGGGTTCGGCCCAGCTCCGCCAGTTCCCTGGCCCGCGGCTGCAGGGGGGTCACGGCAATACCTTCCCGCTCCAGGTAGCGGTCCGCGCCCACGAGTACCTGTGTTCCGTTAACACGACCACGCACACCGAAACCGGCATCCGCCACGAACTCGCTGACGTCCTCCACCTGGACGCCGGCCTCCCGGGCCGCCGCCAGGATCGCATCCGCCACCGGGTGCTCGGACCGTGCCTCCACCGCCGCCATCAGGGCGAGCACCCGATCCCGCTGGAAGCCCGGTGCGGGCACCAGGTCGGTGAGTTCCGGTTGTCCTCGTGTGAGGGTTCCGGTCTTGTCCAACGCTGCCACCGTGGCGCTACGCAGGTGCTGCAGGGACTCGCCGCGGCGGAACAGCATGCCCAGTTCGGCGCCCTTGCCGGTCCCCACCATGATTGACGTGGGGGTGGCCAGACCCATGGCACAGGGGCAGGCAATGATCAGGACCGCCACCGCATTGACCAGGGCGAATGTCAGGGCCGGTGCCGGACCGGCCAGCAGCCAGACGGCGAAGGTGATGACGGCGGCCAGAATGACCGCCGGCACGAACCAGGCGGTGACCCGGTCCACCAGGGCCTGGATCGGCAGCTTGGATCCCTGGGCGGCCTCCACCATGCGTACGATCTGCGCCAGCACGGTGTCGCTGCCCACCCGGGTGGCCTGGAAGCGGAGGCTGCCGCGCTGGTTCACCGTGCCACCCACGAGTTCATCGCCGGACTGTTTGTGCACCGGCAGCGGCTCGCCGGATATCATGGATTCGTCCACCCAGGAGTCCCCCTCCAGAACCACGCCGTCCACGGGGATCCGCTCCCCGGGCCGGACCAGCACCCGGTCGCCGCTGCGCACCTCTTCCACCGGCACCTCGGTTTCGTGGCCATCCCGTTCGATGCGGGCGGTTCGCGCCTGCAGACCCATCAGACGCCGGATGGCCTCGCTGGTCCGGCCCTTGCTCAGGGCCTCGATATACCGGCCCAGCAGCACCAGGGTGATGATGACGGCCGCAGGCTCGTAGTACACGTTCACCGTGCCCTCCGGCAGGACCTGTGGAAGGAAGGTGGCAACCACGGAGTAGCCGTAAGCGGCACTGGTGCCCAGCATGACCAGGGAGTTCATGTCCGGATTGCCCCGCAGCAGGGCAGGCACCCCCTTGCGGTAAAAGCGCAGGCCCGGTCCGAACTGGACCGCGCTGGCAAGCAGAAACTGGATCAGCAACAGGGTCTGCAGCCCCAGGGTGTGCACCAGCCAATGATGAAACGGCGGGACCAGATGCCCCCCCATTTCCAGGATGAAGATCGGCAGCGTCAGGGCGCCGGCCAGGTAGACGGATCGCTTCAGCGTCACCCGCTCCCGTTCCCGCTCCTGCTCCTGGCTGTCGCCGCCGGGACCCCGGGAGCGTTCCCGAGCCGGGTAACCGGCGTCGCGGACGGCCTGGACCAGCCTGTCGGTATCCGTGAGCGCCGGGTTGTAACGTATGCGCGCCTGTTCCGTGGCCAGATTCACGCTGGCCGAGAGCACACCATCCACAGCCTGAAGCGCCTGCTCGATACGTCCGACGCAGGACGCGCAGTTCATGCCTTCGATGGCCAGCTCCACATCACGGGGTGCCAGCCCGAACCCGGCCTGTTCCAGCGCCCGGGCAACCGACCGGAGGCGGAAATGCTCCGGCTCCACCTGCAGGCGGGCCTTCTCCGTGGCCAGGTTCACGGTGGCGCCCGCGACGCCGGGCTGGCGCGCCAGGACTTTCTCCACACGGGACACGCAGGCGGCACAGCTCATGCCGGTGACGCCGATCTCCAGCTCGTGTTTGTCGGCGGGGCGCTGACGGTTGGTTTGGTTCATTTCGACACGCTTCCAGGGATTCCCAATATGGGAAGGTTTATAAAGCTTCCCACAATGGGAAGGTCAAGCACAATGAATGGTTGACCTTCCCATTGTGGGAAGGTGCATGCTGTGTCCCTCATCAACCACGTGGGAGCCGAATACCATGCTGGAACTGCTTGTCAACGACATGACCTGCGGCCACTGCGAGGCGTCGATCCGCGACGCCGTGGCCCGGCTGGACCCCTCAGCAGGGGTGCGGGTGGATCTGGAACGCAAGCGGCTGTGGATCGAGTCCACCGTTCCCGGCGAGCGTATCGTGGAGGCCATCCAGGCAATCGGCTTCACGCCGGAACCGGTGGCGACGGCCTGATCCCCTGTCCCGACGTACCGGGCCGGTTCAGTGGAACCGCATCCGGTCACCCACGGTCAGACCCAGTGCCTCGGCCTCCCCCACCGGCAGTTCCAACGCGTAGCGAACGCGGGAGGATGGCGTGGTGAGCCCGTCACCCGGATCCATGCGATGTATCTCGCTGACCGTGCCGTCCTCCCGGATGAACAGGATGTCCAGCGGCACATGGACGTTCCGCATGTGGAAACTCGGCCGTTGCGGCCGGGGGAACACGAACAGCATGGGATTCGCCGCCACCGCCTCGGCGCAGAGTCGCTGCATGCCGGCGGCCCGCTGATTGCCATCCCGCGCCAGGCGGACCCGCAGACTCCGCTCCGTGTCCCCGTCAGGGCTGCGGAACACGACCCTGCCCCAGTCCATGCTCTCCAGCGCCGGCGTGCTCTGTTCGCAGTCGTCACCGGCGCCGGTCAGGGACCATCCGCCCCCCAGCAGCAGGACGGCGATCAGCAACCCGGCCGCCGCTCCCCGCCTCATCCGAACAGCCCCGTGGCGTTCAGAAACACCAGGATGACCGCCGCCGGGGCGATGAACCGTGTGGCCACCCGCCAGAGACGGTAAACCGGACCATGGTGGAGGAGGTCCAGTTCCTCGGACACGCTGGCGCTGCGCATGAACCAGGCGGCGAACAGTGCGATGAACAAGCCGCCCAGTGGCAGCATCAGGTCATTGGCCAGGAACTCCAGCGTTCCGAATATATTCGCATCCAGACCCGGAACGATCCGTACCCCGGCCCACACGTTCAGGGACAGACCCGCGGCAATGCCCAGCAGCCAGATCCCGCCCACCAGCAGGCCGGTGGCGCCGCGACGACCCAGCCGGGTGGACTCGATCAGATAGGCCACGGGCGGTTCCAGCAGGGAAATCCCGGAGGTGATGGCGGCCACGGACAGCAGCACGAAAAACAGGATGCCCAGAAGGAAGCCGAACGGGATGGTGCCGAACACCACCGGAAGGGTCTCGAACACCAGGCCTGGGCCCGCGCCCGGCGCCATGCCCGCGGAGAAGACGATGGGGAAAATGGCCAGGCCGGCGATGATGGCCGTGAGTGTGTCCATGCCGACGATCCAGCCGGTGGCACGGGGAATGTGTTCGGAGGACGGCAGATAGGCGCCGTAGACCATGATGGCACCCATGCCCAGACTCAGTGTGAAGAACGCCTGCCCCATGGCCGTGAGCACGGTTCTGCCATCGATGGCAGAGAAGTCCGGGGCGAACATGAAATGCAGTGTCTGGCCGAAGGCCCCCGTTGTCATGCCGTAGAGGACCAGCAGGATCAACAAGGCGAACAGCAGTGGCATCAGGATGGTCACCGCCCGCTGCAATCCCCGCCGCACGCCGGCCACGACAATGCCGAACAGGATCAGCATGAAGACCGTGTGCCAGAACACCACCGGAACGGGGCTGCTCACCAGCCCGCGGAACATGGCCCCGGCACCTTCGCTGCTGATGCCGGAGAAGCTGCCGACCAGCGCCTGCAAGGCGTAGTAAAGCGCCCAGCCGCCCACCACGCTGTAAAATGACAGGATCAGGAAACCGGCCGCCACACCAAGCCAGCCCACCAGTTGCCAGCCTGAAGACAAGCCCTCCTCCAGCGCCACCCGCCGGAGGGTGTTGATGGGGCTTTGCCGGCCCCGGCGGCCGATCATCACCTCGGCCATCATGATGGGAAAGCCCACGAGCACGATACAGGCCAGGTAAATCAGCACGAAGGCGCCGCCCCCGTTCTCCCCCACCAGATACGGGAACCGCCAGAGGTTTCCGAGGCCCACCGCCGACCCCGTGGCCGCCAGGATGAAAACCAGGCCGCTGGACCACTGTTCATGCCGGGTGTGGGAAGCCTGTGCCATCGGTCGACCTCGCGTCCTTGGTGTGGCTGGGGCGGCGTGATCGTCGCCGATCCGGCGGCATGTTGATGTCACCGCTCAGACAACCATAGACGCCGCTGGAGCGGACGTGCAATGCGGCAAACCGTCGCGGGAATTGCAGTGGCGCGCCGCCACGGTAAACTGCGAGACTTTGTCGTAATTTTCAATACCATGCAGGAAGGTACAGACACCATCGCGCGATTGCTGACGATGGCCGCGTTCAATCAGGGTGGCGAGGGAGCAGATGATAAGAATTGAACACCTCACGAAGTCCTTCGGCGGGATTCATGCGGTGAACGATGTCTCGTTCGAGGTTGAACGGGGCTCGATCACCGGCCTCATCGGCCCCAATGGTGCGGGCAAAAGTACCTTGTTCAACATGGTGGCGGGCCTTATCCGACCGGACAGTGGGCGCGTCTGGCTGGAGGACGAGAACATCACCGGTCGCCGCCCCCATCAACTGTTCCATCGCGGCCTGGTCCGCACCTTTCAGATCCCCCATGAGTTCACGCGGATGAGCGTCCGGGAGAATCTCATGGTGGTGCCACCCGCCCAGTCCGGGGAAAACCTGCTGCAGTCCTGGCTGCGCTGGGGCAAGGTCCGCCGGGAGGACCGTGCCGTTCTGGAAAAAGTCGACGAAGTGCTGGATTTCCTGGAGATCGGGCATGTGGCCGACGAACGGGCCGGGAATCTTTCCGGCGGTCAGAAGAAGCTGCTGGACCTGGGGCGGACGATGATGACCGATGCCCGAATCGTCCTCCTGGACGAGCCCGGTGCCGGCGTCAACCGCACCCTGCTCGGCAAGATCTCCGACGCTATCCGCCGCCTGAATACCGAGCGGGGATACACCTTCTGCCTGATCGAGCATGACATGGACCTGATCAGCAGCCTCTGTCATCCCGTCCACGTGATGGCCAATGGAATGCTGATCGCCTCGGGCAGCATGGACGAGATCAGAAACAACGAGGAAGTGCGGGAGGCCTACCTGGGCGGGGGCATAAGCGGACGCATGGGGGCATCGGCATGAAGCTGCTGGAAGCGAACGGCATCTACGGCGGCTACGGCGGGGCCGATATCCTCAAAGGAGCCACCGTGCAGGTGGATCAGGACGAGATCGTGGTCATCGTGGGCCCGAACGGGGCGGGGAAATCCACCATGATGAAGGCGGTGTTTGGTCTGTTGCACGTTCGCCAGGGGGAGGTGCTTTACAAGGGCAAACCCATCACCAACGGCAAACCCGAACAGATGGTACGCCTGGGCGTCGCCTACGTGCCGCAGGAGAAGAACGTGTTCCCGTCCCTGACGGTGGAGGAGAACCTGGAAATGGGGGCTTTTCTGATCCGGGGCGACATCCGGCCACGGAAGGAGAAGGTCTACGAGGTGTTTCCGAAGCTGCGGGAACGGCGCAAGCAGCAGGCCGGCCTGATGTCCGGCGGCGAACGGCAGATGGTGGCCATGGGCCGGGCACTGATGATCGATCCCCAACTGCTGATGCTGGATGAACCCACCGCCGGCCTCTCGCCACGTCTGATCGACGAGACCTTCGAGCGCATCATCCGGATCCGTGATCTGGGCATTGGCGTGCTGATGGTGGAACAGAATGCCAAGCAGGCGCTGGCCATTGCCGACCGGGGCTATGTCCTGGCCACCGGGACCAACCGTTACGAGGATACCGGGCCCAACCTGCTTGCCAACCGCGAAGTCGCGGAAATGTTTCTCGGGGGGTGATCACGTGGACTTGCTTATCGACCTGATCCAGCTCAGCGTTTACGGGGTTGTGCTGGGCAGCGTTCTCGCCCTGGGCGCCATCGGCGTCTCCATGATTTTCGGCATCCTGCGCTTCGCCCACTTCGCCCACGGCGATCTGATGACCATCGGCGCCTACGTGGGGCTGAGCTTCATCATGATCACCGACGCGCCGATCTGGTGGGCCCTGCCGGCGGGCATGCTGGGCGCGGCCTTGACCGCCCTGGTGGTGGACCAGGCCGTGTACAAGCATATCCGGCGCACGCAGCCGGTGATCCTGCTGATCTCCTCCTTCGGTATGGCCCTGGTCCTGCGCAGCATCGTCCAGATCGTCTGGGGGCCCAGCGTGCAGAGCTATCCCACGGGGATCCAGCGTCCCTGGTGGGTCTGGGAAATCGCCATCGTGCCCACCCATATCTGGATCATCCTGGCCACCATCGTCATCGTCACCGCCCTGCACCTGTTCCTGACCCGCACCCGCATCGGCAAGGCCATGCGCGCCATGTCCGACAATATGGACCTGGCGCTGGTGACGGGCATTCCCGCCGAGCGGGTGGTAATGATCACCTGGCTCATCGGCGGCGCCCTGGCCGCCGGTGCCGGCGTGCTGCTCGGCATCGATTCACGGCTCACCCCCACCATGGGCTGGAACATACTGCTGCCGGTGTTCGCCGCCGCGATCCTGGGCGGCATCGGTCGGCCCTACGGGGCGATCGCCGGCGGGCTGGTGATCGGCCTGGCCATGGAGATTTCCACGCTGTTCCTGGAACCGTCGTACAAACCGGCGGTGGCCTTCGTCATCATGGTGGCCGTACTCATCGTCCGGCCGCAGGGCATTTTCAAGGGGGCGCTGTAATGGAACTCGCAGGCATTGCGGCATACCTGGTTTCGTTTTTCACCTTCGTGGGCATCTACGCCATTCTGGCGCTGGGGCTGAACATGCAGTGGGGCTTTTCCGGCCAGTTCAACATCGGGGTGGCCGGGTTCTTCGCCGTCGGCGCCTATACCAGCGCCATTCTCACCACGCCGGAAAGCCCCTGGCACCTGGGTGGCTACGGCATGCCCTTCCTGGTGGGCATCGTCGGCGCGGTGGTGGCCTCCGCCCTGCTCGGGCTCGTGATTGGCTGGATCACCGCCCGACTGCGCACCGATTACCTGGCCATCGCCACCATCGGCATCGCGGAGACCCTCCGGCTGATTGTCGCCAACGAGCGCTGGCTGACCAACGGCGTGCGCGGCATGTCGGGGATCGAACGCCCCTACGCGGATTTCTTTGCCGCGCTGGGCCTCAGCTCCGCCATGGGTTCGCTGATCGTGGTCTGCGCCTTCCTGGTGCTGGTTTACTTTTTGGTGGAGCGCGCCCGGCAATCGCCCTGGGGACGGGTACAGCGGGCCATCCGGGAAAACGAGCCGGCGGCGGAAGCCTCCGGCAAGAACATCGGCCGGTTCCGGCTGGAGGCCTTCGTGGTGGGCTCCGCCATCATGGGGTTGGGCGGCGCCCTGTACGCCCATTACTTCGGCTTTCTGAGTCCGGAGGCGTTCCTGCCGCTGTACGGCACCTTCCTGGTGTGGGTGATGCTCATTGCCGGCGGCAGCGGAAACAACAAGGGCGCCCTGCTGGGCGCGGTGATCATCTGGGCCATCTGGTCCGGCAGCGAGTTCCTGATGAGCACCGCCCTGCCGGAGGCCCTGAGCGGGCATGCGGGGCCGCTCCGGGTCCTGCTCATCGGGGTTCTGTTGCAGGTGATTCTGATCAAGCGGCCCGAGGGCCTGCTGCCGGAGACGACGCCGAAAACGGTACCTTTCGGGAAACGGGACTGATCCCGACAAAAACCCCGGCCGATGGCCGGGGTTTTTTCTCAGGCCCGATAGCCCGGGAGGACTCAGTCGCCGGGGGCGAACACACGGATATCCTGGATCTCACCACCCTCAACGCGCCAGTGCGCGAAGGTGCCCGGGACATCGCCGTTTTCATCCAGGTCCACGCTGCCGGATGCACCCTCGTAGTTGATGTCCTGGCCCGCCGCCAACAGCTCCACGGCCTTGGCCCAGTCGCCGGGGCCAACCACTTCGCCGGGCGGGTTGGCCACGGCCCGCAGATTGTCGCGGATCGCCGTGCGGTCCGCGGTACCGGCGCGCTGGGTGGCCAGGGCAATCAGGTAGACCGCATCGTAGGCGGAATCGATGAACGGTTGCGGGGGCAACTCACCGTAAGCCGCCTCGTAGGCCTGGCGGAAATAGTCCGCCGCCGGGGACCCCTCCATGGCCCGTGGTGCCGAGCCGATGGTGCCGTCCATGTGCTCGGCGCCAATGGTCGCGATCATCTCCGGGGAGCGCAGACCGTCAGTGAACACGAAGCGCTCGAAGAAGCCGCCTTCCAAGGCCTGGCGGATGATGGTCTGGCCGTTCTCCGGGTAGCCGATCAACACCAGCGCATCGGGCCCGCCCCGGGACACACGGCGCAGTTCACCCCGGTAGGAGGCCTGCCCGGGCTCGTAGGCCGCGGTCGAGGTCACGGTGCCGCCCCGTTCCTCGAAAGCGGCGCCGAAGGATTCGGCCAGGCCCAGGCCGTAGTCGTTGTTGATGTAAAGAACGGCCAGGTTCTCGTAGCCCTCCTCCTTGGCGATCTCTGCCAGAGCCACCCCTTGGAAAGCATCGGAGGGCGTCGTCCGGAACAGGAAGTCGTTGTCATCCAGATCGGTGATCACCGGCGAGGTGGACGCATTGCTGATCTGCGGAATCCCTTCCACGCGGCTCACGCTCTGGGCCACGGGGATGGTCACGCCACTGGACAACGCACCGACGAACGCATGCACACCTTCCACCGTGGCCAGCCGTTGGGCCGCATCCACGCCGGCCTGGGGGCTGGTCTGGGTGTCGCCGGTGCGCAGTCGGATGGGATGCCCCAATACGCCGCCCTGGGCGTTGATCTCCTCCACCGCCAGGCGGATGCCGTTCAGGGATGTTTCACCGTAGACCTGCAGGTCACCGGTGGTGGGCACCAGGGCACCGATGCGCAGCTCCTCGGCCTGGGCACCGGCGGTCAAAACCGCCGTGAGCAGGCCGGCAGCGCCAAGCTTCCAAACGCCTCTTATCATCGTCGTCTCCTTGAGCGTTGTTGGACAGAATCATTGCCTGTTGAGAGTACGCAGCGCCGTCCGTCGCTGCAATCCGTTCCGGTGAGGAGCGATTATTCCCGGTCAGACGGGAGGCGCTGACCGATCAACATCGCCTGATCCCGCCATCCGGCGGAAGTCTCTCCGCAGTCATGCTCTTCACGATAGACCAGAACCCGCAAACCCGCGAAAAGCCGCAACAGTTCATTGCTCTCCAGCAGGAAGTCCGGATTGCGGGGCCCCAGCCCCTGCACTTTCAGACGGGTGAAGGTCTGGTAGAACAGCAGCCCGCCGGGCCGCAGCGCCTGCATCAGTACCGGGCACAAGGCACGCTCCAGAAACCGGCTGACCACGATCACATCGAAGCTTGCCGGCTCCGGCGGCCGCGCCACGGCATCCCGCACCACCGCCCGGAGCGGGAGCCGGACCCGGGCCGCCTCGGTCTCCAGGGCGGCGATGGCCGGCGCCGCGTAATCCCAGCCCTCCGTCTCCAGGCCGGCGGCGGCCAGCAGCAATGCGTTGCCGCCCAGGCCGCAGGCCAGATCCAGCGCCCGCCCCCGGGCCGGCAGCAGATGGCGGTTCTCGGCCAGCACCGCCGCTGCCTCGGGCAGCTCCGCCCCGGCCTGACGGTATCTGTGTTCCCACTTCTGTTGCTTTCTGTCGGTCACGAGAAAACCCACGGTTGCCATCACGGGCCGTTCTGCGGAGACGAAGCCGCAGGAAACCCCACGTTCCGGGTCAGCAGTTCACGGAACTCCGATTCCGGCAGAGGCTTGCTGAAATGATAGCCTTGTGCGATACCGCAGCCCATATTGAGCAACGCCTCGCGTTCCTCCGGGACTTCCACGCCTTCCGCTATGACCGTCGCGTTGATGATCCGGGACATGGCGATGACGGTACGGACGATCTCCCGGCTGTATCGGTCTTCCAGCATCCCGTTCACGAATTCGCGGTCAACCTTGATCTCGTCGAAGGGATAGCGCTGCAGATACAGCAGGGAGGAGTATCCGGTACCGAAGTCGTCCAGCGACAGGCGCAGCCCCAGATCCTTGAGCCTCCGCATGTCTTCGATCAACCGGTCGTCCTCCACCTCGAAAACCGATTCGGTGATCTCCAGGGTCAGGGCATCGGGACCAATGCCGTTTCGTTCCAGCGCCTCGCGAACCATCCCGCTGTAGTCGCCGAGCCGGAACTCCAGTACGGAGACGTTCACGGCCACCGGCACCAGACTCAGACCGGCCTGCTGCCATTGTTTCACCGCGCGACAGGCCGTTTCCAGCACCCACCGGCCCAGTGGGACAATCAACTGACCCTGTTCCGCGATAGGGATGAAGCGGCCTGGGGGAATCGGGCCGCGGGTGGGATGAAACCAGCGAACCAGTGCCTCGGCGCCGACGATGGCTCCGGTGCGCAGATCCACTTTTGGCTGGTAATGCAGCGCAAGTTCATCCCGCTCCAGGGCCCTGCGCAATTCCCGGGTCAATTCCACGCGCTCCCGGGTGCGCGCATCCAGTTCGGCCGTATAACCGGCCCGGCGCCGCCCCTCCAGCGGCGTCGTGCCCTGGAACAGGGCCAGTTCCGATTCCCGGAGCAACTGCTCCACCTGACGTTTCCCGTGTCCGAGCCGGGTGAACCCGCACCTGAGCTCAATCTCAATGGTGAAACCGTTGATCTTGAACGGGTGGTCGAAGGCCGCCATCAGTTGATCCGGGACGCTCTCCAGCCCTGCGCCAGTGCCGGGGAGATAGACCATGAACTCGTCCCCGCCGGCTCTTCCCACAAGGCCCGTTTCGCCGGCCCGCGTCCGCAACCGATGCGTGACCGAACACAGCAGTTGGTCTCCGGCGGCGAAACCATGGGCGTCATTCACGTTGCGCAGGCTGATGAGGTCCAGCATGAGCACCAGACCCCCGGCGTCCCACCCCAGACGCTGGATGCGGTTCTCCAGTTCATGAGCAAACCCGTGACGGGTCAGCGCACCGGTCAGGGGATCCTCGAAGGCGATCTGATTCAGCCGCTGTTCGGCAAGCTTGCGCTCCGTGATATCGGTATGCATGACCACCGCCCCCGGTTCTCCGGGCCCGGTATTGGAGCGATCCAGCGGGTTCACCGTGACCCGGAACCAGCGCTGTTCCGACACGGACGAACAGGGATACTCCTGGCTGAAGCTCTGCTGCCGGCCTTCCAGCACGGCTCTGAGCCCGGCGCGGAACGCGTTCACCTGTTCCGCCTCCTCCGGGGAACCGGTCCGGGGTTCGCAGACCTCCAGATAGTTCGCGCCGACACCGTGATCGTCGGCCGGATATCCGTTTTCCCGGGCAAACCGCCGCCAGTAGGCGTTCACGTCCAGGATGCGTCCGTGGGCGTCCAGCAGCGCGATATGTGCCGGCAAGGAGTTGATCAGCGTCTGGCGGGCCGCCAGCATGGCCGCGAGTTGATCCCGGGAGCCACGGAGCTGGATCTCCTGCTGTCGCAGCGTTTCGATCATCCGGTGGCGCTCGGTCGCATCGCTGAAGAACACGGCCAGCCCGGTTTCCAAAGGATACGCGCGGATGTCAAACCATCCCTCCAACGGTTCGTAGGGGAACGCCTCCAGGGTGGCGGGGGGGGGGGGGGGGGGG
>JAFIFU010000057.1 GCA_020831885.1 Ectothiorhodospiraceae bacterium | reverse complement strand
GTTGGCGTTCTTGACAAGGGCGACGGCCATTGCCTGCGAACGCCGCCTTGTCAGCCCGCGCGAAGGGCTCCGCAGAGCGCCATGGGAATAGATCAGTGCTTCCTTATTGGTGAGCCGGATCGACGAGTTGCCCGTCGTCGTGGAGATTGCCAGGAAACACGAGAGGACGCCTTTCCAGGTGGCGATCCGGTGGGCGCTCCAGCACAGAAGTGTAACAATCCCGAAGTCGGTCAACCCAGACCGTATCGCGGAGAACGCGGATGTGTTCTCCTTCGAGCTCACACAGGAGGAGATGGAACGGATTGACGCGCTGGACCGGAATGAGCGCATCGGCCCGGACCCGGATGAATTCCCGATGAACTGGGCGTAGGGCCTGTCCGGTCGATACCCTGGACGCCGCCGGACAAGCGCGCCCAGATGCAAACCCTTGACCAACAACAAGCAATGCAATTGAACCGGGCGTCACGCCCGGACAAAGGAGAAAAAGCATGTTCAATCACATCATGGTTGGCTCAAACGACATCGAGCGTTCAAAGCGCTTCTATGACGCGGTGCTCGGGACCCTCGGTGCCGGCGAACCAATGCGCAACCAACTGGACAGCGGCCAAACCCGGTATTTCTATCGCCACGAAGGCAACACCTTCTGCATCAGTGAGCCAATCAACGGCGAAGCGGCAACCTTTGCCAACGGAGCCACCATCGGCTTCAAGTGCAACTCGCCGGAACAGGTGCATGACTTCCACGACACCGCGGTCGCCCACGGCGGCACCTCGATCGAAGAACCGCCGGGGCTGCGTAACAGCGCCATGGGCCCCTTGTATTTGGCCTATGTGCGTGACCCCGACGGCAACAAGCTCTGCGCCCTCCATCGTCCTAAAAAGGACCGTTGACCGCCACGCGATCGAAGCCCTGGCGCCCGGAGTTGCAAGGCCCGGGCGGGTGGGGTAACTGTAGGCCTGCAAGGATAACAAGCAATGGAGCAGGCCATGGGCAAGTGGAGATCGGCAGGGATTTGTGGCGGCTTACTGGCGGCGGTGCTGACCACGGGTAGTGCGGTTGCGGCGGATATCGAGGGCTCCGGGGATCACCCCCAGGTGCCGCGGCTCGCGGGTTCGTACATCGTTTTTCAGGATCAGAGTGACTTTGACCGGCTGACGGTGCCCACCGGGGCGTGGACCGGGGACGCGTTCGAAGCGGTGGAGCGTCTGGAGGGGGAGGTCCTGCGCCTGAGCTACAACTTCCAGGACCCCAGCGTGACCACCCTGCGGGTGAAGCGCAGTTATGTCCAGGCGCTGGAGGAGCGGGGCTTCGAGATTCTGTTCACCGGCTCCGAAGAGGCGTTGTCCGGCGGAGCCGGACGCACCTTCTTCCAGGAATCGGGGCTCTTCGAACGGGGGGCGCGCGACTGCTGCCGGGTTGCCAACCGGGATCGCCAGGTGCGCTATATCGCGGCGCGTTCCGGAAACGGCGATGTCCTGGCGGGGATTGCCGTGTTCAACGCGCGCCGGGTGGACGGCCCCGCCGTGTCCAAGGCCATCGTGACCGCCCAGGCCATGGACGACACCATGGACCACCAGCCGTTGACGGCCGGCGAGATGGAAACCGGCCTGATGGAGGATGGCCGCGTGGCGGTGCAGAACATCCTGTTCCAGGTGAACAGCGCGGAGATACTGCCGGAATCCGCCGAGGCGCTGGCGACCATCGCCGAGCTGATGCAGGATCAGTCGTCCATGGAGCTGCTGGTGGTGGGGCATACCGACAACACCGGGGATTTCGACTACAACGTCTCCCTCTCCCTGCAGCGGGCCCAGTCCGTGGTGAACTGGCTGGAGAGTGAGCACGGCATCCACGGCGACCGCCTGCAGGCCGCGGGCGCCGGCATGATGGCGCCGGTCACCACCAACCGCACGGAGGAGGGCCGGGCCCAGAACCGCCGTGTGGAGCTGGTGGAACGCGGGGGATAGCCTTGTGCCTGACGTTGGGCGGCGGGAACGGGTCAGTGCGCCGCCCCAGCGCCGAAGCGTTGCCGGTATTCCCGGGGTGTCAGGCCGGTGACCCGCCGGAACAGTTTCCGGAAGGCGCTGACATCCTGATAACCCACCATGGGCGCGATCTGCTCCACGGAGCGGCTGGTGGTCTCCAGCAGCCGCTTGGCGGCGTCCACGCGCAAGCGCTGCAGATAACCGCCCGGCGTCTGCCCACAGGCTGCGGTGAACCGTCGGATCAGGGTCCGCACGCTGCTGCCCAGGGAAGCCGCCAGGGCATCCAGGGTCTGGGGTTCGCCGAGCCTGGCCTGCATCCATTCCTGTGCCCGGGACACCAGAGGGTCCCCATGGCCGTGGTACTGCTGGAGCATGGCATACGGCGCCTGCGAGGAACGGTTTAGGTCCAGCAGCATGAGTTTTGCTGCCAGCGTGGTGCGCTCCCGCCCGATCTCGGGCTCCACCAGTTGCAGCAGCAGGTTCTCCCGGGCGCTGTACGGGCCGGCGCAGTAGATGTTGTCGTCCTGGGTCACCAGTGCATCCGCTTGCAGCCGGACTTTCGGATAGCGCTCGCGGAACTGGGCCCGGAGCCACCAGGTGGTGGTGGCGCGGCGCCGGTTCAGCAGGCCGCATTCGGCAAGCAGAAATGTCCCCGTGCAGGCCGCTGCAATGCGCGCACCGCCGGCCCAGCACTCCGACAGCCAGGCAAGGTCGGCGCGCAGCGCCTCGACGGCGGCGATGAACGGACCCATGCGCCGGTAATCCATTGCGGAGACCACGATCACGTCCGCCTCCCGGGCCAGGCTCCAGTCGCCGTCCACGGCCAGCCGCAGGCCGGCCGGGGTGGCCAGGTCGCGCCCGTCCGGCGACAGGATCTTCCACTGGAAAAGCCGCTCACCCCCCTCCCGCTGGGAAAGCGTGTTCAACAGGTGCAGGAAGTCGGCCGAGGCGCTGAGCCCGGTGATCTGGCAGTTGGCGTATCCCAGCAAGGCGAATGTACTCATATGGCAATTTTAACCATAAAGATGTCAGTTTCGCCTCTCCTGCATCACGTGGTCGGCCGGTAGGTTCATGGATACGACACCGGCTTTCCACGGGAGAACGACCACCATGAACGAAAACCAACGCCAGCCAACCCGACCGCTGGCCCTGCGGCTTGTGGGGCTTGGGCTGCGGACCCTGCACCGTGTGGCGCCGGACCAGGCGGCACGCGCGGCGACAGCGCTCATGCTCACCCCGCAGAGGCGTCCGAAGCGGCGGCCCCCGTCCATGCCGGACCCGAAGACGGTGGAAACGGACCGGGGAACAGCGGTGGTACGGCGGATCGGCGACGGGCCGCCGGTGCTGCTGGTACACGGCTGGGGAGGCCATGCGGGGCAGTTCAAGGACTGGCCGGCCCGCCTGAACGAGGCCGGCCTGGGTGCGCTGCTCGTGGATCTGCCGGCCCACGGAGACGCCCCCGGCAAACGGACCAACGTGGCGGCGGCAGCCACCGTCGTCGGCGCCGTGGCCGCCGCCGAGGCGCCTCTGGCGGGCGTGGTGGCACATTCATTCGGCGGGCTCGCCACACTCTACGCCATGAGCCTGGGCCTCCTGTCGGTGCCATCCGCGGTGCTGATCGGAACCGCCACGGTGCCGCAGCAACTGACCAGGCTCTTCGGCAGTCTGCTGGATCTGCCCCCGGACATGATCCAGCGCATCAAGGCGCGCACGGAGGTGGTTGCCGGCGTGCCCATGGAGCGGGTGGATCCCGTCGGCTATGCGCAGGGTTTGAAGACGTCTGCGCTGCTCATCCATGACACGGCGGACGCGCGGATTTCCATTGACGAGAGCCGGCGCCTGGCGGCGGCCTGGCCCGGAGTCCGCACCCATTGGACCACCGGACTGGGCCATACCCGGATTCTGGCGGACCCGGCGGTCATCGGGGAAGCGGTGGATTTTCTGACCCGCCACGGGCGCACGACGGGCCCCGGGACGATACCACCGCGCCTCGCTGGGGCCGGTGATTGTATAACGTCGATTCAAGGTACTAATGTGAAGATCCGGTGAGTGCAACACGGTGTACCGAAGGGGGCCGTAATGAGCGACGTCGATATGATCAAATGCGCCTGTGCTGACTGCGTCTGCGTTATTTCCGTTTCCAAGGCTGTTGAAAGCAACGGCAAGTTGTTCTGCGGCAAAAGCTGTGCTGAAGGCCATTCCACCGGTAATGGATGCGGACACGTAGGCTGTAAGTGCCACGGCTGAGCAAGCGCGGCGGACGGGGTGTCCTGTCCTTTTCCGGGGTGCCCTGTCCCCATTGGGGCTATTAAGGAAGCACTGGTCAATTCCCATGGCCGCCGGGCGCCCCTTCCATTACCCCGTACAAGCCCATCCCGGATTAGGATTCTTCAAGTCTCAACATGGGACTGAGCAGGGAGATTCTTCGCATGGAGCAAATCGCTTACGACGACCAGGTGAGGGAGCTGCTGTTATCCTGTGGGCTGCCCGTGGACGATCTGCGGGACAGTAGCGATGTCAGCCTATTTGGTCTCCGCCATGAAGGCATCCTGTCGGGCGTTGTCGGAATACAGACCCGGGATGACGTGGGCCTTCTTCGCTCTTTGGCGATTTCCGACACCCGTCGTGGAGAAGGCCTTGGCAGAAAGCTTGTCGCACATGCCGAGGCCTGGGCGGCTGCCAGGGGACTGAACGCATTGTATCTTCTGACGACGACGGCGGATGCCTTTTTTCAAAGGCTCGGATACGTGGAACTCCCACGGTCGGCCGCACCATTGGCCATAACGGAAACACGGGAGTTCGCGGAGCTATGCCCGGCGTCATCGGTATTTATGTGCAAGCATCTCGGCGCTGATCACAACGTGAAACCGGCCGGTTTTTCCGCCGGGGCCACAGCCCGCGGCTGATGTTCTAAGCTGTCCACAAGCGATACCAAAGGAGATACGGATGTCCCGATATGAACTGGCCCAGTTGAACATCGCCTTGCTGAGGGACTCGCTGGAGTCACCGCTGTTGGCGGATTTCGTGGCGAACCTGGAGCGCATCAATGCCTTGGCCGACGAGGCGCCGGGGTTTGTCTGGCGCCTGGAGACAGAGGAGGGCGATGCCACGGCGCTACGCCCCCTTGGGGACGAGGTCATCATCAACCTGTCCGTCTGGAAGGATATCGAGTCCCTTCACGCCTACGTGTACCGGTCGGCGCACGCGAAGATCATGAGCCGGCGACGGGAATGGTTCCACCACATGAAGGAAGCATACCTGGTGCTGTGGTGGGTGCCGGCGGGGCATCGGCCGGGCGTGGAGGAGGCGCTGGAGCGGCTGAAGGCGCTGCGCGAGCACGGCCCGCATCCGGATGCGTTCACCTTCCGCAAGGCGTTTCCCGCCCCGGACGCAGGCGACCAGGTGGATGCGCGGGCCTTGCCGGAGGAATGCCCGGCCGGATGATGGTGGCGCCCGGCGGGCCTTGGGTTGAAAGCACCGCTGTCCCCGTGACACCGGGCCGCCGAATCACCGGATGGGAGATGTCCGTTCCATCATGGAAGCGGAGAGGCCTCCGAAAGGGGCGTTACCGCTCAAGGAATACCCCATGAAACTCATCATCGGTAACAGAAATTACTCGTCCTGGTCCCTGCGGGCATGGCTTTTGTTGTCCTACCACGAGCTGCCGTTCGAGGAAGTGCGCATACCGCTGGGCCAGGAGAGTTCCCAAACAATGCTGTCCCGGTATACCGATGCGGGGAAGGTGCCGGTTCTTCATGATGGTGATCTGCGCATCTGGGATTCGCTGGCCATCTGCGAGTACGTCTCTGAGCAGTATCTGGATGGTTCCGGCTGGCCCGACACGGTTCATGCCCGTGCCCAGGCGAGATCCTGTTCCGCGGAGATGCATTCCGGTTTCCCGGAGATCCGGGGGCGGTTGCCCATGAACTGCCGCGCCACCGGTCGCCGGGTGGAGATTGACGCGGCGCTTGGGAAGGAGATTGAACGGATTGACCGGATCTGGACACAGTGCCGGAATCAGCATTCCCATGATGGGCCGTGGTTGTTCGGCGCGTTCTCCATCGCGGATTGCATGTTCGCGCCGGTGGCCGCACGGTTCAGAACCTATGGAATCCACGTAACCGGCGCTTCTGCGGAGTATATGCAGTTTGTTCTGGAGGACGCGCGAGTGCGCCAGTGGGTTCGTGAGGCCGGTGCCGAATCGGAAACCATCGATTTTCTCGAAGTGGGCGCATACTGAAGGACGCGCTGATCGATTCCCATGGTGCTCTGCGGAGCCCTTCGAGCGGACTCACAAGGCGGCGAGCGCAGCAAGGACACCGATGGGCCGTGAGGATGCCAGCCATGACCAAGCCGACCGTTTTTCACATTCCTGTCTGTCCGTTCTGTCAGCGACTGGAGATTCTCTTATCGCTGAAGGGCCGTACGAGCGACGTGAATTTCCGCGTGATCGATATCACTCAGCCGCGGCCGGATTGGTTGCTGGCCAAGACCCGCGGTACCACAGCGCTGCCGGTCCTGGAGAGCGCCGATGGGCACGTCATCAAGGAGAGCCTGGTCATCCTGCAGTACCTGGAGGATCTCTACCCGGAACCAGCCGTCGCGCAGCGTGATCCCTACCGGCGCGCCGTGGAGAACATGCTCACGCAAATGGAAGCTGTGTTCTGCACGCAAGGCTATACGTTTGTTATGAACCAAAGCCTCGAGCGACGGGACGATCTGAGGAAGGGCATGCTGGACCAATACGCGCGGCTGAATGACTTCCTCATGGAGCACGCCCCATCGGGACCGTTTTTATTCGAAGAGTTTGGATGGGCGGAGACCGTATTCACGCCACTGTTCATGCGTTTCTGGTTTCTTGAGTATTACGAGGATTTCGAACTACCCCAAGGGGATCAATATGCCCGTGTGCGTGAATGGCGTGATGCTTCAATATCGCACCCTGCCGCACAACAGGTCACGAAAGACGAGATCGTAAAACTCTACTATGACTACGCCAAAGGGGCCGGAAACGGCACGTTGCTTCCGGGCCGCAGGCGATCGTCATTCGTGTTCGAACCCGATTGGCGAGCGCGCCCGTGGCCCCCAAAGAACAAATACGAACATGCTGCGACAGATGAAGAACTTGGATTGTGACCCGCGACGCCACGGCGCCGCGCGAGCACGGCCCGCATCCGGATGCGTTCATCCACATAGCACTGCGGGATAACTTAAGAAAGGCTATAACCAACAATGACAAGCCGCCAGGGAAGCGGCGTTTCCCGACAGGCACTTCACCCCGGAGGGCCCTTCGATGCCGCCATTGGCTGACCGCTGGGCAACAGAGCTGGGTTTCCGTCTGGTGGTCTTGCTGGCCTTGGCCTTTTGTCTGCTCATTCTGCCAGTGCAGGCGGCGGCGCTGCTGGATACCGTGCCCGATGAAGAACAGGAAACCGGGCAGGAAGCGGTGTCCGACGCGCCGGAAGCGGACACCATTGATATCGTCGGTCAGGTCTTCCAGGCATTCGGCGAGGCCCAGCCCTTCCTTCAACTTATCACCGGTGGCCTGTTCGGTGGTTTGCTGGTGTTCGTCCTCAGCCGGCGTGACGCCTGGAGGCGGGAAGGAATCACCAGGGCACTGGATACCTTGAAGACGTTCTACGGGATGACCCGACAGCTCTCAGACGCCCAGGGCCAGGCGGCGGCTATAGCGAACGTCGTTGCGGACAGCAAAGGCAGAAACCAGGCCTTGAACGAGATCGAGGTTGCGGGCCACTGGTACAACTACGTGGCATTCATGTACGACAAGGGCTGGCTCGACCGGAAAACCATCGATCAATCCCCCCTTCAGACCTGGGCGGCCAAATATCTGGAGCGGGTGAAGACAATGAACGAGACCATCGACACCCTGTCCGGCCTTGATGACCAGGTGCGCGCGCAAGTGAGGATGCCTCTGGACAAATGGACGCACCTTGAGTCATTCGCCAGTGGCCGGCGGTCCGGGTGGGTCAGGAGGAGACGCGTATGCGCGAAGAAGACTTCCGACACAGCTTAGATGAACTCCAGAACCTGATGCGGGGTGAAGGAGAACTGGCCGGGGACAAGGCTGACAAGGCACTTCAGCATTTGAATGCAATTGACGCTTGGGTTTTCGCCCATCTTCGGGACACGAGGCCCACCACGACTTCACCCGGCACGGTTGCGCAAGGTGGCGGCATGCCGGCACAGCCGGTCTCCGGGCGCATAACCTGCCCGGAGTGTCATAAGACGTTCGTGGTTGCCCTGAACCAGGCCACCGGGATTGCGGACAACAAACCTTAGGACGTCGCGCGAAACAGGCGCGCAGCGCAGTAGAATCCGCTCCGTCCCATTCCATCTGCTGGATCTTACCCCCCAGGGCCGGCTGGAAATCCGGGAGCAATCGCCCGCAGGATGGACCCAAACGCCACCGCACGCATGGCGGCGGCTGCACGATGATTACGAAATGCAGCCGGAGCCCAACGGGCCAAGCCGCTATGCTGTGCGCAGGCACCGCTGACATGCGGCGGCAAGCAGGGTTCGTGGCCAAGGGGCGGAGTTCCATGACGCAGACGATCGGTTCCGTGAAGGGGCTGCATGTCTTTTCCACGGGCATTGGCAGCATTCACCCGGAACATCGCTATGGCACACGACTGCCGCAGCTCTGGTGGGTGCTGTTCTCGCGCCGCTGGGTGGAGGTGCCTATCAATGTCTTCGTGCTGGAACACAGGGACGGGCTGGTGCTGTTCGACGCCGGGCTGGATCCGGCCATGCTGACGAATCCCAGCTACGTGGACAGCGCCATCGGGCGGTTCTTCATGCGCCGGCTGTTCCGACTCCGGATGCAGCCGGAAGAGACACTCACCAACAAGCTGGCAGACCTGGGTTTTGATATCGCCGACGTGCGCAAGGTGGTGATCTCCCACCTGCACTTCGACCACGTGGGCGGCATTGGCGAGCTTCCCCAGGCGGAGCTCCTTGTCAGCCGTGAGGAATGGGCCCAGCTTTCCGGCCCGCATCCGGAGCGGGATTTCATTTTCCGGGAGCACATCCAGCTCCCCGGCGCACAATGGCGACAGGTGAATTTCCAACCCACCGATGATCCTTTGTTCGCCCCCTTCGGAGGTTGCCACGATGTAATGGGTGACGGCGCGCTGATAATGCTGCCCACGCCCGGGCACACACCGGGTTCGGTATCCCTGCTGGCGCGGATCCAGGGCCGGGGGCCGGTGCTTCTGGTCGGTGACCTTGCGTATGAAACGGACTTGCTGATGCGGGATCAGTTGCCGGACACCGGGGACAAGAACCAGCTGCTTGCCTCCTATGCAAAGGTCCGTGGCCTGAAGCGGCAATTGCCGGATCTGGTGATTCTCCCCTCCCACGACTTCTCCGCCCAGGCCTGCCTCTCGACCACGGCAGGCGCAGCAGGGAACGCAGCGGCACAGAGCGGGTGACCGCAGGCTCCGGGCTCGCGTTCCAGCGACGCGGTCAACGCCATCCGATGCGGAGGCAGTTCCCCGCACCGGCAATATAAAGGCGCGCCGGCTTAACCCCGGTTAATGCTCCGGATCGACGCCGGGCGGACACTCTGGTCTCTCTAACAGGCACGGGAGGCCGGACGATGAAGCTCAGCGGCGATACGATTCTGATTACCGGTGGAAGCGATGGAATCGGGTTGGCGCTGGCAAGCGCGCTGGCGGGGGATAACACGGTCATTATCTGCGGCCGTGACGAGGACAGGCTCAAGCGGGCCCGGGCGAGAATCGGCGAAGTCCATACCGAAGTCTGCGATGTGACGGATGCGGCACAACGCCAGGCCATGGTGCAGCGTTTGCTGCAGCTCTACCCGCAACTGAACGTGCTGATCAACAACGCCGGCGGGAAACAACCCACGAATCTGCTTTGCGATCAGGGAATCCATCATGCCATGGCGCGGGATCTGGCACTGAACTTCGAGGCGCCGGTGGCGCTCTCCATCGATTTGCTGTCCCACCTGGTATCGCGCCCCAGGGCGGCCATCATCAACATCACCACGGGTTTGGTGCATTTGCCAAAGGTGGAGCAGGTCTTCTACTGCGCCGCCAAGGCGGCCCTGCATTCCTACACACGGAGCCTGCGTTGGGTATTGCGGGAGTCCCCGGTCAAGGTGCATGAGGTGCTGCTACCGCTGGTGAACACCAATTTTCACCAAGGGGAACTGCCCAGCACCATCCGGGCCATCGGCCCGGAAGAGGCGGCTCGCCAGGCGCTGAAGGGCATCCGCCGCGGAAAGGCTGAAGTGTACGTGGGCAAAGCCAGCCTGGCCCCCTGGTTCGCAGTTCTGGCGCCACAGACCGGTATGGGGATCATGAACCGATAGCGCCTCGGGGGGGGGCGGGCTGCGGCCCGTATCTCATGATCTGTGATCCGATCTCCCGCGGGCGTATCGGTCACGGCAACGCCATGGCGATACCGAGACGGCGCAGCATACCGCCCAGCAAGTGGGGCCCCTGCATCCGAATCCACGGCGGACACCGGGGCGGGTTCTCCGCCCCGGTCCCCAATCACCAAATCATGGGCTGAGAAGCCGGGGCATGGAAGAGCCCCAGCCGGGCGCAAATAAACTGGCCGCCCTGTCCACGTCCGCCTCAAAGCCAGCGCCGCACGCGCGCCCGGTACTCCAGGTACTGCCGCCCGAATTTTTCCAGCATGCGGCGCTCTTCGTAAGGGATGTACCAGTGGTTGGCAAGCAGGGCGAAACCGATGACGCCAAGGAAAGGGGAAACGGATCCCAGCAGTATGGCCAGCCCCGTCAGCGCGATCACGAAACCCAGGTACATGGGGTTGCGGGAGACGCTGAACAGGCCCTCCGTGGTGAGTGTATCCGGTTCGCCGAAGGTATCGATGTTCGTGTTCAGGCGCTTGAACAGCCGGGCATGCCACTGGGCGACACCCAGACCCAGAACCAGCAGCACGATGCCGTCCCAGCGGTATGGCGATTGCCATAGGTGCCCGATGGGCGCGTATTTGTGCAGAGCCACCATCAACACAGCCGTGAAAACCATGACAACCGGAGGCAATATGATGAAGCGCATCGGTCCTTTCCTATTGGTCAGAGATTTCGGCAATCCTGGCCCGGGCGGGGCCTACGTGTCGTTATCCCAGGTTACGCAAGCATCCATCGGCAGTGGCAGGACACAGGAGGGCATCATGGAACGGAGGCGCGGCCCGGGGAGGGCACCTTGATCATCGCGAGATCCATACTTGAGCGGCTGGCCGGCGAACCGCTACCGGAATGGTCTGCGGTGGAATCCGTCATTCGCGCCAGGGAGTTATCCACTGGCGACTACGTTTTCCGATCCGGCGAATCGCACCCTTTCGTCCATTTCGTGGGGCAGGGGCTGATCAAGCTGGTTTATGAAACCTATGATGGCAGCGCCTGGATCAAGGCCTTTGCGGAGGAGGGGAGGTTCTTCGCCAGCCTGGCAGCGCTCTCTCCGGGGGGCAGGGCCAGTTTCTCGGCTCTGGCGGTTGGCCCCACTGAAATCGAAGCCGTGCCTTACCGCGTCCTGCAGGAACTGGGTGACAGGCATACGTCATGGCAGCGCACCCTTCGCCGGGCGTTCGAGATCTACGGGTTCCGCAAGGAGGAGCGGGAACGGGACCTGTTGACGCTGTCCGCCGAAGAACGGTACAAGCGATTCATCCGCGATTGCCCGCACATCGCCACCCGGATCAGGGATAAGGACGTTGCCGCCTACATCCGGGTAACGCCCGTGGCGCTGAGCAGAATCAAGGCGCGCATGCGACGCAACGGTGATACTCCGGTTCCGGACAGCTCCCGGCGACCGGCCGCAACAGGGAACGGATGGGACACGCTCGCCACAGCGACGGTTTCGTGGGTTCCAGCGAAGGAGAGGACACACAAATGACGCTGGCGGATTGGTACTTCGACTTCATCTCACCGTATTCCTATCTGGCGTACAAGGACATGGGGCGCGTGGCGGATCGGTTGGAGCTCCGGCTCCACCCGGTGTTGTTCGCAGGGCTGCTCAATCACTGGGGGCAGAAGGGGCCCGCCGAACTCGGCCCCAAGCGTGTGTGGACCTACCGCTGGTGTACCTGGTGGGCGCAGCGGAACGGGATCCCGTTCCGGATGCCGGCCGTGCACCCGTTCAATCCCATCGCCTATCTCCGCCTGGCCCATGCCGCGGGCTGCACGCCGGAGGCGGTGGGAACGATTTTCGATGCGCTGTGGACATCCGGCGCGGACCCCCGGGACCCGGTACTGATTGAAGAACTGACCGCTAAACTCGGCGTGGATCAGACCGCCATCGGGGAACCGCGTGTGAAGGAGGCGCTCCGGGAGCGGACCAACCAGGCCATCGCCCAGGGCGTGTTCGGCGTGCCGAGTTTCTGCATCAATGGCCATGTGTTCTGGGGCGCCGATGCGCTGGGGCTGGTTCAGGACTATCTGGCGGATCCCGCACTGTTCGACAGCAGCGAAATGAAGCGGGTAAGTGCACTGCCGGTCGGAGCGGAGCGCACAGGTTGAACCCCGGGTCTGGCCCTTGCTGGCGGGCGTTTCAAGCACTCCGGTGACGGTGTATCGTGATCCCACCGTCTCGACAAGATGCTGGGGGATATTATGGAATCGGCGGACATCACGGGAAGTATCACGCGTGTCGGCGACAGCCACCGGATAAGCCTGGAAAGGACCATCCCGCACGATCAGGATACGGTGTGGCGGATGCTCACCGATCCGGAACGGCTCCCGCAGTGGCTTGCCCCCGGCACCATCGAGCAGCGTACCGGTGGAGCGGTGTGTCTGGATTTTCCGGAGAGCGGTGCCACCATTGACAGCACCGTGCGCGAGATCGACCCGCCGCATCTCCTGGAGTATTCCTGGAGCAGCGGCACCGAACCGACCCGGCCGCTCCGATGGACGCTGACGGCCCGGGACGGCACCACCCATCTGCGTTTCGAGCTGAGCCTGCCGGAGGGGGAAGACCCCGCCAAGGCGGCCGCCGGCTGGGATGCCCATCTGGAGATGCTGCTCGCCGCGCTGGAGGGGGTGTCCATCGGCTTCCCGGTACAGCGATTCAAGGCGGCTCGCGCGTATTTCGAGGATATTAAGGAAGCGCTCCCGTAATCACCTTGACGTATGGTGACAGCGGGGGGCGTTCACCGGGTTGGCAAGCGGATCAAGCCCATGAGGCCGGGCGCCGCTGTCGGGGCCGCGCGCGGGGGAGCCGTATGGGCGCCGGGATCGTAGCGATGCGCGGTCCGGGCGGGAGTCACCGGGGGGAGGGCGCATGGCCACCGAACGCTTCAAGCAGTATTCCATCCTGACCGCCAACACCTTCGCATTCACGGTCATGTTCATGGTCTGGACCGTGTTCGGCGAGATCGGCGTTCCCATCCAGGCGGAGATGGGGCTGTCGGATACCCAGTTCGGCCTGTTGACGGCGGTACCCATTCTGACCGGATCGCTTGTCCGGCTCCCGCTGGGGGCCCTGACAGACAAATACGGTGGCCGGCCTGTCTTCCTGATGCTGATGGTGTGCGTTCTGCCGGGGATCTGGTTGCTGCAGTTTGCAACCGAATACTGGCACCTGCTGGTACTGGGCGCCATGATCGGCCTGGCGGGCGGATCCTTTTCGGTGGGGATCACCTACACGGCCAAATGGTTCCCGCGAGAGCGTCAGGGACTGGCCATGGGTATCTTTGGCGCCGGTAACGCCGGCGCGGCAGTCACCAAGTACATCGCGCCCACCATTATCGTGGTCCTGAGCTGGCAGGCAGTCGCCAACATTTACGCTGCCATTGTGGTCATAACAGCGATCCTTTTCTGGTTCTTCACCTATAGCAATCCCAGCCACCGCGCCACCGAAGCGCCCAGACTCCGGGAGCAGATTCGGGTTCTCAACGACCCGAAGGTCTGGAAATACTGCCAGTACTATTCCGTGGTGTTCGGCGGCTACGTCGGGGTCTCCCTCTATCTGACCCGGTACTACATGCTGGAATACGGCGTCGGCATCCAACTGGCGGCGCTGATTGCCACTATTTTCGTTTTGCCCTCGGGCGTTATTCGGGCCTTCGGCGGCTGGCTGTCGGACCGTTTCGGTGCCCACACGGTTACCTGGTGGTGTATGTGGGCCAGTCTGGTGAGTTTCTTCTTCATGTCCTACCCGCCCACGGACTACACCATTCACGGCCTGGACGGGGCGAGTATCAGCTTCCATCTGGCGATGCCGGTGTGGTTGTTCACCGCGCTCCTGTTCATCGTGGGCATTGCCTGGGGTATCGGCAAAGCCTCCGTGTTCAAATACCTGTCGGATGAGTATGACCGGAAC
Organism: Ectothiorhodospiraceae bacterium; assembly: GCA_020831885.1. Taxonomy (GTDB): domain Bacteria; phylum Pseudomonadota; class Gammaproteobacteria; order Nitrococcales; family Aquisalimonadaceae; genus LSCE01. The sequence goes on along the minus strand of JAFIFU010000057.1, from coordinate 6,838 downwards.
CTGGGGCTGGTCTCCGGCATTGTCGGCCTTGCCGGCGGATTCGGCGGATTCCTGCTGCCGCCCATGTTCGGCGCACTCATCGATCTGACCGGAGTGCCCACCACCATCTGGATGCTCTGCTTCGGCTTCACCCTGGTATCGGTGATCTGGATGTGGTGGACGGAACGGCGGGAACCCGTTCTCACGCGGGATGCCTACCATCAGCCCACCTTGAAATCCGAGGAGCGTGCATCCTGAGGGGCTGCCGTCTCAACGGGAAGCACGACGCGTTGCTGGAAGTGGCATGCGGCTGTATACGTATTACATCCTGCCCATCCTGACGCATCTGTCCATGCGATCACGCCTGCTCGCCCAGTGCCGCCGGCGTACCGTGGGACGGGCCAGGGGGGTGGTGCTGGAGCTGGGCCTGGGCTCGGGGCTGAATCTACCGTTCTACGATCCCGGTCAGGTCAGTCTGGTTTACGCCGTGGAACCGGAGCCGGGCATGATCCGGCTCGCGCGCAAGCGGATGGCCACCGCTCCGGTGGAGGTCCGGCTGCTGGAGGGCGGTGCGGAACGGATTGCGCTTCCGGATGCCAGCGTGGACACCGTACTCAGCACCTGGACCCTGTGCACCATCGTCGACGTGGAACGGGCGCTGACGGAGGTTCGGCGGGTGCTGAAGCGGGACGGCACCTTCGTGTTCACCGAGCACGGTCTGTCTCCCGAGGATCGCGTTGCACGGTGTCAGAATCGCCTGACCCCGGCATGGCGCCGCTTTGCCGGAGGCTGCCACCTCAACAGGAAACACGATGCGTTGCTGGAGGCGGCCGGTTTCAGACTCATGGGCCTCGAGACCGGATACCTGGGGATACCCAAGCCCATGAGTTATATGTACGAAGGCTACGCTTGCGCCTGCAGCGATGCCCCCAACGACATGAACGGGTGCTCCAATGAGCCAGGCCATCCCCGGGGAAAGACCGACTAGGCGCTGGACACCTCCTTGGCCGGAAAGCGGAATTTCCGGCGATACTCTCCTGGGCTGATCCGAGTGAGTCGCTTGAAGACACGCCGGAAGGCCGCCGATTCCTCGTAGCCGACCAGCCAACTGATCTCGTCCACGGATTCATCGCTGCTTTCCAGCAGGTGCTTGGCCTCCTCAACGCGCAGATTCTGCAGATACTGCACGGGGGAGTAGCCCGTGGCGCGCTTGAACCGGCGGTTGAAGCTGGCACGGGGCAGTTCGCAGCGTTCGGCCATTTCCTCCACGCTGATTTCCCGGCAAGCAGCGTCGTGCAGCCAGTCCTGAATATGCCGGATGGCGCCGTCCCCATGATCCGTGGGCGGTGAGAAGGCCATGAAGGGGGATTGGCTCCGGCTGTCACAACGATACAGCAGGAACTTGCCGATGGCCTTGGCTGCGGTGGGACTGGCATGGCGTGCAATCAGGTAAAGAACCAGATCCTGCCATGAGCTGGCGGCCCCGGACATAACGAACTCACCCCTGTGTCCGGCCACGATGAGCAACTCATCAATGCGCAGATGGATATTGGGGAAATTGCGCTGAAAGGTCGGGGCGAAGGCCCAGTGGGTGGTGGTGTTCATGCCATCCAGGAGCCCGGTCTCGGCAAGGAGCAGGACACCGGCACAGGCGGTGCACAGATCCGCCCCTCCGGCATGCATGCGCCGGAGCCAATCCACAGTCTCCGGGTGGCGGCCGGTAATCCATTCCTGATTGTCGAAAAGCATGGAGGCGGCAATGACGATATCGGTCTCATCCACCTCGCGGATGGAGCGATGCACCTGGAGTGGCAAACCGCAGGCGCTGGGGAAAATGCCTTGCTCCGGCCCCACGATCTCCACCTGGAATAACCGGTCCGCTCCGGCATCCGCCCCCTGAGCAACGGCATCCACCAACACCAGGGTTTCGTACAACCCATTGATGGGCGTTCCGGTTGATTCATCCGGGAGGGCCAGCAGGCTGACCCGTTTGACTGGCGTACTGGAGGGCATTGCTTCCTCCCCTGGTAAGAATGGACCGCTTCCGATCAGTTTGGCTCTGGCTGATCGGGATTGCCACGCGCATGGTGGAATTCAGGGTGAACGGCTGGTGTGCAATGCCCGCTGGCGCCCTGACAGCCGCAGTTGAATGGGAGGAAGGGTCATGAAATCCATACTGAACGTGGTTGGTGGTATCGCCCTGCTGGTTTTGATGTTTGGCTTCAATCCAGCCCATGGTGGCGAGCCGCCTAACTTCATCGAGAAAACCTTTCCCGGTCAGGGGGTGGCTTCCGCATGGGAGAACTATCAATCGGTGTTCTTTGATGCGGAGGCGGTGCTGGACGGAAAGACGAAGGAACTGATGGCGCTCGCCGTTTCTGCGCAAGTGCCCTGCGATTACTGCATCTATTACCACACCCGGGCCGCCGAGGCGCATGGCGCCACCGATGCGGAGATCAAGGAAGCGCTGGCGGTGGCGGCCCTGATCCGTAAGTGGAGCACCATTCTCAATGGGGCCCAATACGACGATGACCAGTGGCGGCGTGAAGTGGACGCCATGTTCTCCGGTAACTGAACAGAGGCGATCCCGGGAACACGGGTGGATACGGTTCACCGGTGTTCCCGGGGCCGCCTTGGCATTTCCCGTTTCGCTGAACATGGCGGGGGTGAACGATGAATGACTTCAATGCACCAACGGTAACAGCGGATGCTCCGGATGCCGGTTATCTGGCTGCCGCGTTGAACCGGGCAGGGCGGGCCTTTGACCGCAGCCGTGAGATTCATGTCGAGGCGCTGACTGGCGGACGGACTGGAGCGGGGGTCTACCGCCTGAAGGACGCCGGCCGGACAAGCTACGTACTCAAGCGGATCCCCCGCAACCGGGCCATCCGGGAGGCCCTGGGACATGAGGGTGAAGGCCTGGCCTGGCTACGGAACATTACGAGGGCGCCACCGCCGCCACTGATCAATCCCACCCTGGATGTTGCCATTAACACCCATCGGGACGAGTGGTGGTTGCTGATGGAGGATGTATCCGCCGGCATCCAATCCCGTGGCGAATGGGTGGAAGCGCACAGCAGACGCCTGTTCGAAGCCATCGCCGATCTCCACGCTGCCTGGTGGGAAGTCGGGGAACGTGGACTGGAAGGCGTGGGAAGCCTGGCCGGGACCACCGGCGTGCTTGTGGAAGTGGCCAGTTACGTGGGCACCGGCCGGGACGGTGCCCCATGGGTGGCCCGGGTCGGAGAGGAGTTTCCGGTGCCCGGGATACTGTTGCCGGATTTCCTGGAGGCAGCCGGGCCTGACAACGCGAGATTTTACCTGGAGCTGCTGGAAAGCTGGCCGCAACTGGTGGAACGGCTGAATGCCCACCCGGCCACCTTGCTGCATGGTGATCTGCGCCGGGCCAATATCGCCTTCGTCGATGGCCAGGTCGTGCTGTTCGACTGGGAGTTCGCGGCAACAGGGCCTGCCGCCACAGACCTGGCCTGGCACTGGTTCCTCCACTACTGGGCCTATCCCCCCGATGATGGCCGTACCGTGGAAGACCGGCTGTGGCTGCGCGAAGCCTATCTTGCGCGACTGGAACAGTGCCTGGGCCGAGCGGTGAACCGCGGGGATTTTCTTGCGACCTGGGATCTGGGTTGGCTACGGGTGTTCTGCCAACTGGGCTTTGTACTCGCCGATGGGCTGGATGACGATCGCGAGGCCCGCCAGGCGGTCATTGAACAGGCTTTCGAGGAGGCGCACCGGATTGCCGATGAACGACTCGCGTAGTGATCGCTGGTCCTCGCTGGAAAGCCCGCAGGCCGTTGCCGACGCCGTCCAGCGCCTGCGCCAGATGACCAGCACGCGCTCGGAACAACAGGCCATGGCCCGATGGCTGGATATCCTGGCGCCTCAGCCCGGCCAGAGCCTCGTTGACGTGGGCGCGGGCATCGGTGACATGAGCATGGCTTTTGCCCGTCAGGTGGCGCCTGACGGCACCGTTCACGCCCTGGATCTCGCGCCGGGCCTGCTTGACTGCGCAGGGCAACGGGCCCGGGAGGAGGGCGTGGCTGAGCGCGTACGTCTGCATGTGGGCGATGCCCGTGATCTGCCGTTCAGGGATGACGGTCTTGATCATGCTTTTTGCCGATGGGTGCTCCTGCACCTGCCGGACCCGGAACGGGCGGTGGCAGAGATGCGTCGGGTGGTGATGCCTGGAGGACGTATTCTGTGCGTGGAGGTGGATTGGGCGACACTCCATGTGGAACCCGGGGACCCGGAAATCACTCAACAGATCGTCAAGGCCAATGTGGATCGCCAGGTGGATGGCCGTAGCGGTCGGAAGCTGCCGGCATTACTCCGGAGCGCGGGCCTGGAGCGCCTGTCCATCGTTCCCGTGACCGCGAGGGACCATCAGGGTGATTGGCTGTCCTTCCTGGAATCCCGTCTTGAAGTCGCCATTGAAGCCGGAGTTCCTGAGAAAGCGCTTTTCCGGTGGTGGCAATCCATCCAGACCGCCGCCGGGCAGGGCACCTTTCATCTGAGCTTCACCCAGTACGGTGTCACTGGAATGGTTCCACCCCTAACCGGAACCCGCCCATGAGGGTTCCGGTTAGGGGTGAAATCCCGCAATCCGGGAATTCAGTGCTTCATGGACCGCCCCATGAGCCAGGCCGGAATCATTGCCAGGATGAACACGCTCATCAGGCCCAGGAAGCTGTCCTGGAATCCGAGGGCATAACCCTGGCGGTAGACCATCTCTCCCAGGAAGCGCAGTGCTTCGAGTTCGAGCCGCTCCGGACTGACGCCCAGTCGCTCGGCAAGCTCACGAAAACGCGAAAGCATCTCCCTGGTCATCGGGTTATCCGGTGTCTGCGTCTGCGCCAGCGCTTCCGTATGGACCCAGGTACGGCGGTCGATCATGACGGAGGCCAGATTCACGCCCAGCGCGCCGCCCAACTGGCGCATGAAGTTGATGGCTCCCACCCCCTGGTTGACCTGCGGCAAGGACAGCGTCTTCAGTGAGCCGGAAATGGTTGCCGGCAGGCACAGCGCCTTGCCCACCTGACCGATGGCGACAGCGATGGCCATGATCCAGAACGGCGAATTCACATCCGCCTGGCTCATGGCGTGGAAGGCAAATGCGACGGGCACGAGGCCGATCATGATCAGTTTACCGGGGGGTACCCGGTCACTGAGAAATCCGGCCAGTGGAAACATGGCGGCCATGGTCAACCCGGCGGGCATCATCAACAGCCCGGCCTTGGTGGGTGTGAACTGCTGAATCTCCTGAACGAACAGGGGCACCATGTAGGCCATGCTGAAGATCGCCGCCCCCACCAGCCCGCTGAGCAAGGCCCCAAAGGCGAACCCGGGCACGGCGAAGATCCGTACGTTGAGAAGCGGTTCCCGGGCGCGCAGCTCCCAGAGAATGAACGCGACAAGCGCCACGGCGGCGGCCAGGAACAAACCCTGGATCAGCAGGCTGTTCCAGCCGAACCGCTGGCCGTTGGACGTGGCCCAGAACAGGCAGATCAGGGAAGCCGAAAGCAACGCGCAGCCCCCGTAGTCGAATCCTGGTCTGGGGCCGCTGGTCTCGCGCCCGGTGGTGAACAGCAAGGCCAGCGCGGTGCCGATGACGCATGTGGGCAGCGGCAACAGGAACACGGCGCGCCAGGAGAACCAGTCCACCAGCAGCCCGCCCAGCGTCGGCCCCACGGCCGGCCCGAGGACCACACCCAGGCCGAAGATACCCATGCCGAGGCCCCGCTGGCGCTCCGGGAAGACGTTGAAGATGACCGTCATGGCCAGTGGCTGGAGCAGCCCCGCCATCGCTCCCTGTGCGATCCGGGAGAGGATGATCATGTCCTCGCTGAGGCTCATGCCCCCCGCGATGGAGGCCGCCGTGAAGATCAGCATGGCGGTCAGGTAGGCTGCCCGCAGCCCGAACGCGCTCTGGGCCCAGGCCGAGAGGAGCATGAATACGGTCATGGAGGCGAGAAAACCCGTGGACAGCCACTGGGCCCGACTCTGATCCATGCCGAATGCGCCCATGATATCCGGGATGGCCACGTTCACGATGGTGGTGGCCAGCGTCATGGACAAGGTGCCCAGCATCACCGTGATGGTGGCCAACCACTTGTAGGCGGGGCCGTAGCGCTGGAAGAGGCGATCGGTCTCCGACGTCAACCCGCACCTCGATCGTCATCCCGGGAGACAGGCGCGCATCCGGATCGGCGAATGTGATCCGGACCGCAATCCCCTGAGCCAGCCAGGGCGGTGCATGTGGGTGAGCCCGGTATGTACCCGATGCGGCGAGTCGGCCCAGGGCCGGGCCCGGCATGCTCTCCGGCTGGTTGAATCGGGATGCGTTCCGGATTTGGGCAGGTGTGGTGCTCGGTAGGCGAGCGCATTGGCTCCAGGCGAGCAACGAACACAGTCATCAAAGTGCAGGTCCCGGACGAAATGGAGAGGGAGCGTATCGGTGGCCCGAATATTCTACATTGGGGCATATCTTGCGACGGATCTGCAAGCCGCGCAGCAGTGCGCTCCGGTATGCCTTCGCATCCGACCCTGACCATCGCTATCCGGTACCGGTACCCGCACTCGGGCCTTCAGTCACCGCTTCCTTAAAGGAAGCGCTGATCTATTCCCATGGCGCTCTGGCTTTGCAGCGTGTTCGGGGGCAAGGCGCGGCTCGCAGGCAATGGCAAGCCCTTGGCAAGCGCCGCAACACCGCACCCGGACACGCTGCAAAGCCCCGTAGGGCGGGCCATTCGCGCACGCTGAGCGGCGTTGGCGTTCTTGACAAGGACCACGGCCATTGCCTGCGAACGCCGCCTTGTCAGCGCACGCGAATGGCTCCGCAGAG
>JAFIFU010000056.1 GCA_020831885.1 Ectothiorhodospiraceae bacterium | reverse complement strand
CCCCCCACCCCGGCGGCGCGGCGCCCCGGGGCGCCCGGCGGGGCCCGCGCCCCCGGGCCCCCCCGCCCATGCGCGGATCTGGTCGATAGTGGCGGTAGCCCCACCACAGACGATGAACAACACCCGGTCAAACCCATCCAGCGCCGCAACCCCCTCATGGGCCAAGGCCAGACTCGCACCGCAGGCCGGTTCCACCAGCAAACGGTGATCCGCGAGAAAACGCTCGCACGCGGCCAATGCGCTCCGATCCGATACCACAATGCTGCGGATGGGATGCTCCCTCATGAGCATCATGGCTTGCCCGCAGACCTGCTTTGCGCCCAGGGACGTGGCAATGCTGGTGATCCGCTCCAGCTCCACCGGTCGCCCCGCCTGCACGGCCTGATGAAACGAATCAGCACCCTCCGTTTCCACGGCCAGCACGGGCACGTCATGCCACCCATGACGGCGGAGCCCTGCCACGACACCGCTCAACAGACCACCACCGCCAACGGACAGAACGACAGCGTCCGGTCTCGGACCGGCCCGGGCGACCTCATCCACCAGGCTCGCATGCCCCTCCCAGAGCAACGGATCATCAAAGGGGTGAAGGAAAGCGTCGTCGGTCCCACGCAAGGACTGCGCCAGTTCGTTGGCTTCCTGCCAGGACGCACCATGAACGATAAGCTCCGCCCCCTCCTGGCGCAGCAACGCCCTGGCGCGGTCCGTCGCCGTCTCCGGGACAACCACCGTGACCGGCACCCCCAGGCGCCGGCCCGCATAGGCAACGGCCAGACCCGCGTTGCCGCCGGACGAGGACAGAAACCGCCTGGCGCCGCGGGACCGATAAACCTGGCAGGCGTGACCGATTCCCCGGAGCTTGAATGAACCGGACGGCTGCAGTGCGTCCAGCTTGAGCCAGACTGAACGGCCTGTGGATACGCTCAGCGGACGGGACTCGACCAGAGGTGTCTCTATATGGAGTGGGATGCGCTGTTCCATGCTGCTGCGAATCCTTCAAAGCTTCATACCCCTTGGGGGAGCACGTGCCGGCCCACCAGGGGCGGGACAGCACCTGATAACCGGTCGCAATCCCATACCATACACCAAGCCCCGGTCGCCGTGGGCTGTCCGCCTGGACAATCCTCACTCCTCTCCGCCGCCATCGTGACGCCGGCGCTCCTCCAGGGCCCGCACGGCGTCCACCCGCAACGGCAGCCGCAGGGCCCAGTAAAGATCTTCCCGTCGATAGCCCAGATCCCGTAGAAGCGTGTCCTCGTGTTCCAGCAGCGCCCGGACGTTGCTGCGGAAGCGTTGCCGCCGACGGTAGGCCTGCCACCAGCGCCGGATCGCGCCGTACAGCTCGAAGGGTGGCATGGCCGGCATGTAGAACGCCGGTCCGGGCGCCTGACGGCCAGGCAGCCCGTTCGGAACCCGTGGGCCGGAACGATGGGATTCACGCTGACGCATGGACACCTCCCTGCCGACAGCGGGGCTGCCGGCCTTGATTCGTGAATGACAGGAAGGTCGCGACCCGGGGATCAGCATGGCCTCCGGCTTTTGATCAATCAAACAAAAAGATCTAAATTATTAATTCAATTGAATTGAACATTTCTGCCGATGACAACGCTTACCGAAACCAGACAACCGGGCACGCGGCCACTGCTGGACGTCGAGGTGCTACGCACCTTTGTCGCCATTGCCGAGAGCGGAAGCTTCACCCGCGCTGCCCGACAGGTGTACCGGACCCCTTCGGCAGTCAGCATGCAGATCCGGCGGCTTGAAGAAACGCTGGGCCGGAAGCTGTTCGTGCGCGAGGCACGGAGGGTGTACCTGACCCCGGAAGGCGAGATGCTGCTGAGCTACGGACGGCGGCTGCTCCGGCTTAACGAGGAGGCCATCGGGCATTTCCTGGCTCCGCCACTGGAAGGACGGGTCAGTCTGGGCACCACCGACGATGTGGGCACGCGCGTCCTACCCGGGCTGCTGGCACAGTTCTCCCGGTCTTACCCGGCGGTGCAGGTGGACGTGGCGGTGGGTGCCAGCACCTCCATGGTGCGGCGGCTTGAGGAAGGCGAGCTGGATCTCGCGCTGGTGACCACTGGCCAGCAGGACGTCACCCGGCAAGGGGAGGTGGTGCACCGCGAGCCGCTGGTCTGGGCCGGCCGCACAGGCGGGGCGGCCGCCCGGCGCGCTCCCTTGCCGGTGGCCCTGGCCAACCCGGGCTGCCCCTGGCGCAAGACCGCGCTGGATGCGCTGGACCGTGCCGGCATGGACTACCGCGTTGCGTACACCTGCGAACACTGTGCTGGACAGGAGGCGGCCATGCTTGCCGATCTGGCCGTGGCACCGTTTCCACTGACCCTGGTCCGCCCCCCCTTGCGGCGGCTGGATGGAGACCTGCTGCCGCCACTGGGCGACTATCAGGTATCGCTGCTCAGACGGGATGGCCTGGGCGCCACCGGGGAGCATCTGGCGGCCTTGGTGGTTGAAGCCTTTCGTGGTCAACATGCCTGGTAGCCGCTACCGGGTCAGCTCCCGGGTGAGGTCAGGCATGCCGGTACGCCAACCGACACGACACGCGCCCGCCGGCCCCCATCACGCACCCTCGCCTTGATCTCCACGTTCCTTGCCACGACCGGCCTCCGCATCGCCCCTCATCCGGCCCCGGAGGGCGTTCTCCAGGCGCTCCACGATCTCCTCCGGACCGGCGTCATCGCAGGGGATCACCAGATCGGCATAAAGACGATACAGGGGCAGGCGCTCCCAATACAGGGCCTCCAGGGACTGGCCGGGTGCGATCACCATGCCCCTGGCGGTGTGGCTGCCCACCCGTCCCATCAGCACATCCACCGGACAATCCAGAAAGACCACCAACCCCAGCCGGCGCAGGGCCTCCATTCCCGCCGCGGAATAGACCGCCGAGCCACCGGTGGCGATTACCGCCGGCCGCGGAGGATGGAGTGCCAGCAGCTCCTGCTCCTCGGCGTCACGGAAGCGATCCTCCCCCAGGCAGCCCAGCAACTGCGCCAGTTTTCGACGGTGGCGCTTCTCCAGCAACCGGTCCGTGTCGACCCAGTCCCATCCCAGCCGCGCAGCCAGCAGACGCCCGAGCGTGGTCTTCCCCGCCCCCGGCATGCCGATCAGGATGATGTTGCGTGGCGTCATGATGCGACCCGTTACTGCCGACGTTCAGTAAACCGTGACCGGGGGCGAACCGGCAAGAGCCGGGCCACCGGACCGTGGTATGGTCAGCGGACCCCCTGGAAACCGATAGGATTGGAGCCGTCATGAGTGAACTGGTGATCTACCGTGCGCAAGACCGCCTGGGAACCCTGACCCTGAACCGCCCCGACTCCCTGAACGCCATCAGCGAGGAGCTGATGGACCAGTTGCTGAACAGGCTGCGGGAGGCCGGCGAGGATTCCGGAACCGATGTGCTGATCTTCCGGGGTGAGGGCCGCGCCTTCTGTGCCGGCGCCGACATGAAGGAAATCCGTGAACGGACGGTGGACCAGCGACGCCGCTACCTGCAGCGCTTGCAGGAGCTGACCACCCTGCTATGGAACATGGACAAGGCGGTGATCGCAGCGGTACAGGGCTACGCGGTGGGCGCCGGTTGCGAACTGATCCTCAACTGCGATCTGCGCATCGCCGCGGATGACGCCCGGTTCGGTTTTCCGGAGACCGCCATCGGCGCCCCCATCACCAATGCCGGTACGAAGACGCTCCCGGCCACCATCGGGCTGGGCCGGGCCAGGGAACTGTTCTACACAGGCAGGATGCTGGACGCCCGCAAGGCCGAGGACTGGGGACTGGTGAACCGGGTGGTGCCCAGGGCGGAACTGGACGAAGCGGCTGAGGGAATGGCCAGGACGATCCTGGAGAAGCACCAATTGGCCATTCGCATGAACCGGGCGGCTGTGAATTTCGCCCTGGGCGCCACCGTGGAACAGACCCTGATTCACGAGGCCCAGGATGGAATGACCGCCCACGCCGCAGGCCTGATGGATCAGACCAGGCGTTCCGGGGAATGGGGTGGTCAGCGGCGGGGCAAATAGCCACCGGTCCCTGCTGTTTCAGGTGGACAGCAACTTCAGCCCCGGCACCTCCCCCATGTCCGCCAGCACCTGCTGGAACACCGAGATGAAATCCCGCGCCGGCGGCGTCAGGGGGCGCGACCTGCGGTACGCCCACCCCACGGAAACCGGCGGCAGGTCCACAATGGGGATCACGCCCACCCCCGCTCCACGGGCGAAGTTGTGGGCCTGCATCGCCGGGCAGATGGCCTGCCCCAGCCCCAGTTCCACGAAGATGCAGGCCGTGTCGAAGTCGTCAAGCTCCATCTCCGCCTTCAGCGTGACGCCTTCTCCGGCCAGGGCTGCGTCCAGGGCGTCGCGATGCGCGGTTCCGTGGGCAAGCCCCAGGTAGCGGATCGTCGCCAGATCCTGCATTCGCAGCTCGCGGCGTGAGCTCAGCGGGTGCCACTCCTGCACCAGCAGGAAGAAGCGCTGCTCTGCCACCGGGTGCTCGCCAACCCCGGGCTCGTCATGTCCCATGCTGACAAAGGCCAGATCCGCCTGACGGCGACGGAGAATTTCGAAACAACGCCGGGTGGAGCTGGCCGGCTGAAAGCGCAGGTTGACGTCCGGATACGCTTCCCGGAACCGTACCACCGCCCTGCGGAAGAAGTGCCGCACCGTGGTGCCGCCGGTGGTGATGGTGAGCGTCGAGGTTTCGCCCTCCCGCAGCGCGCGCATTCGCTGAAGCCCCTGCTCAATGGACTCCAACCCCTCCTGGGCGAGTTCGTTCAGGATCTGGCCGGCGTCTGTGGGCTCCACCCCCCGCGCCATGCGCTCCAACAGGATCAGACCCAGTTCCGACTCCAACCGACTCACGTGCTGACTGACTGCCGACTGGGTACAACCCAGCTCCCGGGCCACGGCGCTCAGACTCCCGGTCCGGCAGGCGGCCACGAAAATTCTTAGATCATCCAGAGTCATGGGCTAAGAACTAAGTTTTGACTTAGAGATACATGATAATACTTAGAATTGACTAATATCTCCATGGGTGAAAGGCTTGCCTGACCGTTCACCCGTGGAGGACAGCGGCATGACGACGAAGCGCTATACACCGGCGGACCTGCTCACCATGAAGCAGCAGCGGCAGCGGATCACGGCCCTGACGGCCTACGATTACACGTCCGCACAGATGCTGGATCGCGCCGGCATCCAGGTTCTGCTGGTGGGGGACACCGTGGGTATGGTGGTACAGGGCCAGGACACCACGTTGCCGGTGACGCTGGACCAGATCATCTACCATGCACGCATGGTCGTGCGAGGGGCGCCGCAAGCCATGGTGATCGCGGATCTACCGTTTCTCACCTATCAGGTGAACGATGACGAGGCCGTGCGCAATGCCGGGCGGCTGATGCAGGAGGCCGGCGTCGGCGCCGTAAAGCTGGAAGGCGGTGCGGAAATCGCTCCCCTGGTGCGGCGCCTGGTGAAGACCGGCATCCCGGTATGCGGTCACCTGGGCTACACACCCCAGTCAACCCACACGCTGGGCGGCCCCCGCGTTCAGGGACGTGCCCTGGAAGATGCCCAGACGCTGGTGGAGGACGCCCGGGCACTGGCGGATGCCGGTGCCTTTGCCATCGTCCTGGAGTTGGTCCCCACCTCGCTGGCGGGCGAGATCAGCCGCCGCGTGACGGTGCCCACCATCGGCATCGGCGCCGGTGCCGACTGTGACGGCGAAATCCAGGTCTTTCATGACCTGTTCGGCCTATACAAGGACTTCAAGCCGCGCCACACCCGGCGCTATGCCAACGTCGCCGACGAGATCACCGCTGCGGCCGCCCGTTATCGCGAGGATGTGGAGGCACGTCGCTTCCCGGGCCGGGAGCAGTCCAGCGAACTGGCGCCGGAGGACCGGCGACGGCTCATCGAACACCTGAATCGCACATGCGGTCCGGCGGAGGGCCCCATCACCATGGCCCTGGCGCGCTGAGCCCCGGCCATTCACCCTGAACGCCCACTTCCCGGTCCACGGGTCGGCCCCGCACCCGGCACGTGGACGGCCGGCGGTGGACGCGGTAGCGTAGAGATCAGATTCCGGACAGGGAGACCGGGCACCTGAAACGCGTCAGGGCAGGGGGAGAATCACATGACAGCCCGAAACCCGGACTATGTGCTGGTTCACGGCGCGTGGCACGGCGGCTGGTGCTGGCGCCACGTGGCGGAGCGGTTGCGGGCTGCACGGCATCGTGTGTTCACCCCCACCTGCACGGGCCTGGGGGAACGTACCCACCTGCTGTCGGCTGATCTGACGCTGGACACCTTCATTGACGATATCGGCAATGTGCTGCTGTTCGAGGAGCTCACCGACGTGATACTGGTGGGCCATTCCTTCGGGGGCATCGTGATCAGCGGCGTGGCCGACCGGATGCCGGAGCGCATCCGTCAACTGGTGTTTCTGGATGCCCTGATTGTCCAGCCGGGGCAGGTCCCGTTCGACATTTTCCCCCCGGATGCAGTGGCGGAACGCAAACGCCTGGCACAGCAGAGCAGTGGCGGCCTGAGCCTGCCCGCTCCACCCGCCGGCTCCTTCGGCATCCAGGATCCGGACGACCGGGAGTGGGTGGACCGGCGGCTCACCCCCCATCCGCTGAGTCTTTACGATTCCCCGCTGAACATCGCGGCTCCGGTGGGTAACGGTCTGCCATGCACCTATATCGCCTGCACGGAGCCACCCTATCCGGTGCTGCATGACATCTGGAACCGGGTGCGGGAACAGGATCACTGGACCTGGGTGGAACTGGCCACCGGCCACGATGCCATGATCAGCGCTCCGGAAGAACTGACCCGGTTGCTGCTGCTGCGGGCGGGCGCGGGCCGCTGATTGGCCGGTCAGGGCGGCGACGGCCGCCGCCGAGACGTGGCAATGCTTTCTGAAGGGTGGACTCGAGCCCGTCATCCGGGTTCGCAAAGGAGGACAAACGCTATGCCCGAGATGCAACGGGGCTGGGTGATCACCGGCTGCTCCAGCGGCTTCGGCCGTGAACTGGCCATTGCGGTTCTGGAACGGGGCGACCGCGCTGTGGTCACCGCCCGCCGGGCCGAGGCGGTACAGGATCTCGCGGACGCCTACCCCGATCAGGCTGTTGCCATGGCACTGGATCTGAACCACCGGGATGGCATCGTCCCGTTCGCCCGTGCGGCGGAGCAGACCCTGGGAGCCGTGGACGTGCTGGTGAACAATGCCGGCTACGGGGTCATGGGAGCGGTGGAGGAACTCACCCCCGAGGAGTACCGGCCCATGTTCGAGACCAACTTCTTCGGGCCTGTGGAACTCACCCGTGCACTGCTGCCGGCCATGCGGGAACGGCGCCGGGGACACATCGTGAACGTCTCCTCCATCGCCGGCGTCATCACCCGGGGCGCCTACGGGTTCTACGCGGCCACCAAGTTCGCCCTGGAAGGTGTGTCGGAGGCACTGGCCGCCGAGGTGGGGCCGCTGGGCATCCGGGTGACGTTGGTGGAGCCCGGGCCATTCCGAACCGACTTCGCCGGCCGCTCCCTGCAGGTGGCGCGTTCGGTGATCGACGATTATGCGGACACCGCCGGTGCCGGCCGGGCGGCCATCACCCAGCGCGACGGCCGCCAACCCGGCGATCCGGCACGGGCCGCGAGACTCATTCTGGAGGCAGTGGATGCGGAACACCCCCCGTTCCGCATCCCCATGGGTACCTTCGCCCACCAACGGGTCCGTGAGAAAATCGCCGCCCTGGAGGCGGCACTGGCCTGGGAGGACCGGGCCGGTGCGGGAACGGAGTTTCCACCGAATACCCGCTGAAACACAACGGCCCCGGAATAACCGGGGCCGTTGTCGCGTCATGAAGGCCGCTTGCTGCGCTTACTGACTGCGCCTGCGGTAACGGGCCGCACCCAGCGCCAGCAGACCCAACCCCAACAGGGCCAGGGTACCCGGTTCCGGCACCGCCGCCGGCGCCTGAACCAGCGAGAAGGTGGCCTTGACCGTCGCGCCATGCTTCTCGCCTGACCAGAGGCCGCCGATACCCCAATTGAAGGTGGCATCGGACAGGCTGATCTCCAGGATGCCGCCATCACCGAACAGCAGGGTTGCCGGGTTGTCCCAGGTGACCTGCCCGGACTGGAACGCACCGAAGAAGGTGCTGGTTCCCACGGACTCCCCTTCCGAGGTACCGCTGAAGCTGTCCGGCACTGTGAATGCGAAATCCACACCGATGTACTGGGGTATCAGGTCATCGGCATTGACCCAGCTTTCGTCGGTCCAGATGTCGAACAGATCAACAGTGGTGCTGTCACCCTCGTTGAGGGAGAAATCCAGCAGCCCCCCGTTATGGCTATCGGTGTGTACCACCAATCCCGGATCCTGTCCGGCTTCGCTCAGATCGACGTCGAAATCACCCTCGAAACCAATCGGCGCGGCATGGGAAACACCAGCCACGGCAAGGCAGCCCATCAGGCCCAGCAGCATGGTCGCCAGACGTGGCGCTTGATTATCAGTCCCTTTTGTCATCGGACGCACTCCATAACCTATCCCAGAATGTACACAGGGTTACATTGCACAAGTCATGCCACCATCTGAAACAACAGAAAACCAATTACTTAGACAGCCATCCGGAAATCGAACAATGAATGACGTAAAGAACACCGACACCCCTGCCGCCGTATCGCGGGTTTGCACCGCATATCTGTAAAATTTTCCGACAATTCATTCCCGACCCCGAAAACGGTCCCGGACAGCCGCGTAGTGGCTTTACACACCGCAGACACGACACCAGACTGAAGGAACCGTTGTCACGTCGGAACCCGGCATGGATGTGGAAACCCTGGAAATACGGCAACACCTGGCCCGCTTCCCGCCCTTCGAGGCACTCTCGGACGAGTTGCTGGACGCGGTGGCCGGCGCCGTGGATGTCGCCTACTTCCGCGCCGGCAGCGATATCCTCCGGTTCGGCGAACCCATCCACGACCTCCATTACGTGCGCAGCGGCGCCGTGGACGTCTACCGGCGCAGCGGCGCCCTGTACAACCGGCTGGAGGAGGGCGACGTGTTCGGCCACTTCAGCCTGCTGCGTAATCACAAGGTCCACTTTCCGACCCGCGCCATCGAGGACACCCTGATCTATCTGATTCCTGACAGCGTCTTCCAGCGTCTGTGCGGAGAAGACGAGCAGTTTGCCGACTTCGTGGAACTGGAACAGCCGCGGCTGAAGTCCGCGTTCGAGAAGCGGGAAAGCGATGCCGACATGCTTGCCACCAGGGTACGTACCCTGGTGGGCCGGGCGCCGCTGACGGTGGATGCCGGCACCAGCGTCATGGAGGCGGCCCGGCGACTGACCGAGGATAACCAGTCGGCATTACTGGTCCTGGGCGAGCCGGATGATCAGCACCGCCATGCCATCACCGACGCGGAGGGACAAACCCGCCGCCTGCTGGGCATCATCACCGACAGTGACTTCCGTGCCCGTGTGCTGGCCCGCGGGCTGCCCCCGGATACGCCCGTCGCCCATGTGGCAAGCGAGCACACGGTCACCATCCAGTCCGACGAGACACTGCACGAAGCGATGCTGTGCATGCTGCGGAACAACGTGCAGCACCTGCCCGTTCTGCACCGTCGCCGCCCGATCGGCATCCTGCACCTCTCGGATCTGGTCCGCCACCAGACCCACACCAGTCTTTACCTGGTCCAGCGCATCTTCAGCCAGGACAGCGCCGCCGGCCTGGCTGCCCTGCTGCCGGACGTCCGCCAGGCTTTCGTGCGTATGGTGGAGGAAGGAGCGAACTCGCAGATGATCGGCAGTTCGCTCTCCACCATCGGGCGCAGCTTCACCCGTCGCCTGCTGGAGCTGGGTGAGGTGGAGCTGGGACCGCCGCCGGTGCCCTACTGCTTCATGGCGCTGGGTTCCATGGCACGCAACGAACAGACCATCGTCACGGATCAGGACAACGCCCTGGTGCTGGACGACGGTTTCAATCCGCAGCGGGACGATGCCTATTTCGCGGAACTGGGCAAGTTCGTCAGCGACGGCCTGGACGCCTGTGGCTACACCTATTGCAAGGGCGGGATCATGGCCACGAATCCCAAGTGGCGCCAGCCGCTGCGGGTCTGGAAACAGTACTTCGGCGACTGGATCGGCAAGCCGACCCCGGAGCGACTGCTGCACAGCTCCATTTTTTTTGACCTGGACAACGTGCACGGGGAAGAGGGCTTCGCGGTCCAGCTTCAGGACCTGGTCGCCGAGCGGGCCACCGACAGCCCGCTGTTCCTGGCGGCGATGGCGCGCAATGCCCTGAACCGCAAGCCGCCATTGGGCTTTTTCCGGAATTTCGTGATGGAGAAAGACGGCAAGCAGAACAACACCATCAACGTGAAACGTCGTGGGACGGCACCGATGGTGGATCTGATCCGGGTCCACGCGCTGGCGTGCGGTTCCACCGCGCAGAACTCATTCGACCGGCTGAACGACATCGCCGACACCCAGTTGCTCCCCTCGGGGGTCGGCGAGCGCATCCGCTATGCGCTGGAGTTCCTGTCCATGGTCCGTATCCGCCATCAGGTCATCGACCTGCAACGGGACCGACCACCGGATAACAGCATCGAACCGGAGAACATTCCCAGCAGTGAGCGGCATAACCTGAAGGATGCCTTCCAAGTGCTGAGCGACGCGCAGAAGTTTCTCCAGTTCCGCTATCCCCTGCCGGCACGGCGCGGCTGAGAGGCTGTCCGCGATGCCAGATTATCAGCGCCCCGTGAAGCGGCCCTCCGACTGGCACGGATACATGCACCGCTGCGCCGAGGCGGCACGTGACCCGCGGCTGCGCCGCTACTTCCGCGCGTGGAATCTCGATGGGGACACGCCCATCAGCCAGGCCCCGCTGGCTGCCATGGACATGGAAACCACAGGGCTCGACCCGCACCGCCACGCCATTATCAGCATCGGTCTGGTGCCGTTCACGCTGGGCCGTGTGCATTTCTCCCAACGCCGGCACTGGCTGGTGAAACCGCCGCGTCCGCTGGAGGCGGCATCCGTCACGCTCCACCATATCACCCACTCGGACCTGGCCGGTGCACCGGATCTGGGCGACATCCTGGACGAGCTGCTGGAGGCCATGGCGGGCCGGCTAATGGTGGTGCACTACCGCAACATCGAGCGCCCGTTTCTGAATGCCGCCGTCCAGGCCAGACTGGGCGAGGGGCTGATGTTTCCCGTCATTGACACCATGGAGCTGGAGGCCCGCTTCCACCGGCAATCGGTTCGTGCGCGCCTGAGGCATTGGATCGGAGGGGCGCCCGCCTCGCTTCGCCTCCAGGAGAGCCGACAACGTTACGGTCTGCCCGCCTACCAACCCCACCATGCGGCGGTGGATGCCCTGGCCACGGCGGAACTGCTGCAGGCACAGATTCAACACCGCTACGGGCCGGAATCACCGGTGGGCGAACTGTGGGGCTAAGGAAGTGAGTGATTGACGCTTCCCTGACCCCACAGTCCGTCGGACTCAATCCCGCGGCTCGGAGATCAATCCCTTGATGATGGCGTAGCAGCCCACCAGCAGCACCAGGGTGAATGGCAAACCGGTGGACACCGCCATGGCCTGCAAGGCGATCAGGCCGCCGCCCAGCAGCAGCGCGATGGCGATCACGCCCTCGATGATTGCCCAGAAGACGCGCTGCGGCTTCGGCGCGTCCACCTTGCCACCGGCGGTGATCGTGTCGATCACCAGCGAACCGGAATCGGACGAGGTGATGAAGAACACCACCACCAGCACGATGCCGATGAACGAGGTGATGGCGGTCAGCGGCAGTTCACCGAGCATGACGAACAGTTGCAGTTCCAGCGCCGCGTCCCGCACGCCTTCGAAACCCGCTCCCACGAACTGATCGATGGCAGTGCCGCCGAAAGCGGTCATCCAGAGCACCGAAACCAGGGACGGTACCAGCAGCACGGCGATCAGGAACTCCCGCACGGTGCGACCACGGCTGACCCGGGCGATGAACATGCCCACGAAGGGTGACCAGCTTATCCACCAGGCCCAGTAGAAAGCGGTCCAGCCCTGGCTGAAGTTGGCATCCTCCCGGCCGAACGGCATGGAAAGCGCCGGCAGGTTCACCGCGTAGGACCAGAGGTTCTGGAAGAAGCCGGTCAGGATCATCAGGGTGGGCCCCACCACCACCACGAACAGCAGCAACAGGAAGGCCAGCACCATGTTGATCTCGGACAGGCGGCGCACGCCCCGGTCCACCCCGGCCATGATCGAGATGATCGCCACGGCGGTGATGCCGAGAATCAGCAGGACCATGGTGATATTGCCATCGGGAACACCGAACAGGTGGCTTAGCCCGGCCGCAGCCTGGGAAGCCCCCAGCCCCAGGGAGGTAGCCAACCCGAACAGCGTGGCGAACACCGCCAGCATGTCGATGACGTGCCCGGGCCAGCCCCAGACACGCTCTCCCAGCAGGGGATAGAAGATGGAGCGGACCGTCAACGGCAAACCCTTGTTGAAGGAAAACAGCGCCAGCGCCAGCGCCACCACCGCGTAGATCGCCCAGGGGTGAAGCCCCCAGTGAAAGATGGTGGCGGCCATCCCCAGACTCGTGGCAGCCGCCACATCATCCGCCGCCGCTCCCAGCGGCGCCCAGTCGGTACGGACGCCGTTCTCCATACTGGTACCGCCCAGCGCGGCACCGAAATGGGACATGGGTTCGGACACACCATAGAACATCAGGCCGATGCCCATACCGGCGGCGAAGAGCATGGAAAACCAGCCGAGATACGAGAAATCGGGCGTCGCTTCCGTCCCCCCGATGCGCACCCTGCCCAGCGGCGAGAAGATCAGCCCCACGCAGAGCAACACGAAGACGTTGCCCGCCAGCAGGAAAAACCAGGCCAGATTACTGGTCAGCCAGCCCCGGATGGCGTTGAAGATGGGTTCCACCTCCGCCTGCAGGGCCAGGGTGAGCACCACGAAAAACACGATGACCAGGGCCGAAATGGCGAATACCTTGCCATGGATATCCAGATTGATGCCCAGCGGCGAGGGCGTGATGTTGTCCTGCCCGATCACGTAATCCGTATCGATCAGGCTGGCCGCACCCTCCGGCGCCGGTACGCCTTCGCCGACCTCGTTCACATCCGTGGGTGTTTCGTTCTGAGGAGTCTTATCCACGGGTTCACCTCCGTCTGAATCGTTTCAGGCGTGTTCGGGCCGCACCAGGAACACGGACACATTGGTATGGGTGGCCACCTTCCCGCCGTTGGACGGCATGATGGCGTCCAGGCGGCGGGGCAGATGCGTGCCCATGACGATGAGGTCGGCGCCCACCTCGCCGACTGCCTGAACAAGGATATCGTCCAGATCCGCCACCGGGTCATGGCTGATGAACACCCGTGAACTGGCGGGTCGTCCATGCCGTTGACCCTGCTCCTGCGCGAACCCGGCCAGCTTCTGCTCGTACTCCGCCGGTGTTCGCGCCACCGTGCCCGGCGTATTGGCGGTGACGCTCACGTAGCAGACCTCGGCCTGATAATGCCGGGCCAGGTCCCCCGCCACCTGAAGTGATCGCTCCAGGGCGTCCACGTGGGCCAGATCCACGGGAACCATGATCCTGTTGTACATGTCCGGTATCCCCCCTGCTGATGTCCCGCCGGTCGGGCTCCGGCCACCCAGCGCGGCATGGACCGCGAACCCGCCGGCACGCCCTTACTACCATAGCAGCCGGCTTGCGCCCCTTGCATCGCGGCGGACCGCGGCGTTGGTGGAACAACACACTTGCAGGTATGCACCCGGCAGCCGGACTGACTAATCTTTCGAGAGGTGAAACCATCGTCTCACTGATCCCGCGCGCCCTGCGGCTCGCCTGCAGGGTCGAGGGGAACAGGCATCCCGTGCCCGCCCCATGAAATTCGATTGATGTCAATGGCATGCAGACGTTCAACACCAGCAGAAACCAAAGCCGGATGACCGCTCCGGCACTCCTGAGCTTCAGCCCGGATCACCGGCTGCGAGTCCTGATGGCTGGCCATCGCCGCATCATGCTCACCGGGGCGCCGGGCACCGGCAAAACAACGCTTGCCGCGGACGCCGCAAGGCACCTGGCCACTGAGGGTATCGGCTGCCATTACCTGGGCGCGGATCCGGGACAACCCGGAGCCGGTCTACCCGGCGCCTTGACGCTGGCCATCTGGGAAGACGGGCACTGGCGCGTGCTGGCGCTGGAAGCCCTGTGCACACTGGACGCCGGACGCTTCCGCCTGCCCCTGCTGATGGCGGCCGGACGTCTCGCATCCCGGATACCCCACGGCCATCTGCTGATCGACGCCCCCGGTGTGGTCCGCGGCAATCCCGGGGCGGAACTCCTGCCCGCATTGGCCGAAGCCAGCGGCGCCGAGGCCGTGGTGATCCTCGCCCCGCAAGGGGCGGATCCGCCGCTGCTCGCCGAACACCGGGCAACGGGCCGGACGCTGTTGACGCTGCGGTCATCCCCAAAGGCCAGGCGCCCGGGGCCGACAGTCCGGGCACGCCGGCGCACGGGCCCCTGGGACGACCACCTGGC
The DNA here is from genome assembly GCA_020831885.1 of Ectothiorhodospiraceae bacterium. Lineage (GTDB taxonomy): Bacteria > Pseudomonadota > Gammaproteobacteria > Nitrococcales > Aquisalimonadaceae > LSCE01. The sequence continues at coordinate 6,747 of JAFIFU010000056.1, read as the reverse complement.
ACAGGGGGAAGAACGGGTCATGGACCTGGAAGGCATTCCGGTCGTCGGGGCGCCTCCGCCGCGGCATGCCGCGCCTGCCTGGACCGGCCGCCAGATCGGGCTACTGGACGGGCACGGGCAAACACTGGGAATGGGCGAGATAGTGGCGCTGAACGGGCAAGCCCTGCGGATCCGCGCCCCGGCCACGGGAGAAGCGGTCGCCGCTCTGGTGGTACGGGATGCCCGGCGGGGCGATGACGGGCTTCTGGGCACGGCGCCACCACACCGGGACATTGATCAACCCCTCCCGGCCCCCGTGCCAGCCGGGCGCACCAGAGCGGCGGATCACTGCCCCACGGTCAGCACCGGCCTGCTGACGGCAAGCCTGGTCAACGGCGTCTTCGGGGATCCGCTGCTCCACCTGCGCCTGCGGCACCGGCAGCGCAGCCTGCTGTTCGATCTGGGGGAAACCGGCCGACTCTCCGCCCGCATCGCCCATCAGGTGAGCGACGTGTTCGTCAGCCATGCGCATTTCGACCATTTCGGCGGCTTCCTCCGGCTCCTGCGCTCCCGCATCGGCGATCTGCCTCCATGCCGGATTCACGGCCCCCCTGGCATCGCCGCCCGCGTCGCCGGTCTGGTGGACGGCATCCTCTGGGACCGGGCCGGGCAGCGCGCGCCCCGTTTCCGGGTTGCCGAGTTCCATGGCGCCGAGATCCGGCATTTCCGCATCACGGCCGGTGAAGGCGCACCGCGCCCGGCGGGCTCGGAAAGCGCCGCCGACGGCATACTGCTGCGGGAACCGGGCTGGAGGATTCGCGCCATCATGCTGGACCATGGAACACCCGTCCTGGCCTTCGCCTTCGAACCGGAGCAACAGCTACGCGTGCGCAAGGAACGCCTGGCGGATCTGGGCTGGCCGCCAGGCCCCTGGCTTGGCGAACTGAAGCAGCGGATTCTCGCCGGTCAGGAGGATGCGCGGATCAGTCTGCCCGACGGCAGCTCGGCCGACGCTGCCACGCTGGCAGAGCTGCTCCTGCTGGCTGCCCCCGGTCAGCGGCTGGTTTACGCGACCGATCTGGGGGACACCCCGGAGAACCGGGCCCGGCTGGCCGACCTGGCGCGTGGTGCCCATACCCTGTTCTGCGAGGCACCCTTCCTGCGCCGGGAAGCCGAACAGGCCGCACGGACCGGCCACCTGACCACCCGGGCCTGTGGCGAAATCGCTGCCGCCGCCGGGGTGGGACAGCTCATCCCCTTCCATTTCTCCCGGCGCCATGCCGGGGAGGCCGGAAGCATCTATGCCGAGATCCGGGCGGCCTTCCCGCGCACCGTCGTGCCACCTCTGTTCTCCGGCACCCCGCCCCGTGGAACACCAGGAGTCCGGCCATGATCAGAACCGCTCCGTTCCTGCCGCACCGTCGAAGCCTGCTGGCCGGCCTGGCCGGCGCCGTCACACTGGCCTTGCTGGGCCTGACCCCGGTCCGGCAGCCGGACGCGAAAGCCACCTCCGCGCACGGGCCGGAGGGCATGGTGTTGCGGGAAATCCCCCGTTCCGGCGAGCGTATCCCGGCCGCCGGCATGGGCAGCTACCGCAGTTTCAACATCTCACCGCGTGATACGGAGGGGATGGCCCGCATGCGCGCCGTGCTTCGCGCCTTCCTGGATGGCGGGGGTCGCGTGATGGATTCCTCCCCCATGTACGGGGAATCGGAGCGGGTACTGGGACTACTGGCGGCAGAGCTGGAAGCAACTGACATGCTGTGGATGGCAACCAAGGTCTGGACCACCGGGCGGGAGGCCGGGGTACAGCAGATGCGGACCTCCATGAACCTGCTGGGCACCGACCCCATGGACCTGATGCAGGTGCACAACCTGCTGGACGTTGACACCCACCTCGGAACCCTACAGGAATGGAGGGAGGAGGGCCGGATCCGCCACCTGGGCATCACCCACTACCAGGCCCGACGTCACGACGACCTGGTAAAACTGATCGAGCGCCATCCGCTGGATTTCGTCCAGTTCAACTACAACGTGCTGGACAGGAACGCGGAACGCCGGCTGCTACCCGCCTGCCGGCACCATGGCGTGGCCACACTGATCAACGAGCCCTTCGGCCAGGGGCGGCTGTTCCGCCGGGTTGGCGAACAACCCGTGCCGGCCTGGGCGGCGGAGATCCGCTGCCATAGCTGGGCGCAGCTGTTTCTCAAGTTCCTGATCAGCCACCCGGACGTCACCGCCGTGATCCCTGCAACCAGCAATCCGGCGCACGCCGCTGACAACGTGGCAGCCGGTCGGGAACCGCTCCCGGACCGGACGCTCCGGGAGCGCATTGCGGATGCGGTATCTGCCGCCTGACCGCCGGAGGATCTCATCCGTGGCTCAGCCATCGGGAGTCGGATACCATCGTGACTGATGAGCCACGGGCAAACCGTATACGGGGCGAGGGCGGATGCTGACGGACGAGAACATTCGCGAACTGAGGCAACGCCTGGAAGCGGAACTGGCGGTGCTGCTAGGACATCGGCAGGTGCGGGAGGCCGGGGCCGAAACGGTGGAACTGGACCAGACCCGGACCGGACGCCTGTCGCGCATGGATGCCCTTCAGGGCCAGGCCATGGCCAAGGCGGCCGCTGCCCTGGCCGGAGAGCGGGAACGACGGATCCGGGCAGCACTCCGGCGGCTGGACGAGGGGAACTACGGAGACTGCGTGCGCTGCGATGAACCTATCGTCCTCGGGCGCCTCATGGCCGACCCGGCAACGGCCATCTGTATCCACTGCCCGGAAAGGGCGGAACGGTCCTGAGCGGTACCGATCCGACAGGCCTTCCGCCTTAGCCCTGTCGCCCCCAGAGGACAAAACATCTTCCAGGTGTGCCAGCCTGGCACAGCCCCCGGAAGCCGAGTCCACGCAAACCCCCTCATAATCAATTCATTACCTGTTTGGCGCGGTTCTTGCGGAAATCATCCTGCACTCGCAAGAAAGGAGGTTGCCATGAGAACCGCCCATGCCATCCTGCTGGCACTGCTGATGGGCTCCGGGGCGATCAGCCTGGCCGGCTGCGACGATCAGGGCCCGGCCGAGGAGGCCGGGGAACAGATCGATGATGCGTTCGAGGACGCGGCGGACAGCCTCGAAGATGCGGCTGACGAACTGGAAGACAGCTTCGAGGAATGAGTTCGCCGTGACAGACCCCTAACACATCCACCAAAGACGGCGCCCACCGGGCGCCCGGGAGGCTGACATGCTTTCATGGACGCTGACCTTCCTGATCGTGGCCATCATTGCCGCCATGCTCGGATTCACGGGAATCGCCGGTGCCGCGGCAGAGATCGCCAAGATCATATTCTTCGTTTTCCTGGTTCTGTTGCTCATCTCTTTGGTGGCCGGAGCGCTGCGCGGGCGCCCACCCCTCTGAGGATGCTCACAGCGCGCGGTCTCGCCTCGACGATGCGTAGCGCGTATGCTGTCCGCCCTCGATAGCGGAATGTGGCGATGAGAATCTGGGTCGATGCGGACGCCTGTCCCGGCGCCATCAAGGACATCCTGTTCCGGGCCGCAGAGCGCACCGGCTTGCGGCTGACCCTGGTGGCCAACCATCCGGTGGCCATCCCCCGTTCCCGGAACGTGGATTTCCTGCGGGTTCAAGCGGGATTCGACGTGGCCGATAACGAGATTGTGCGCCGCGTCCGGCCTGGCGACCTGGTGGTCACCGGCGATATCCCGCTGGCGGCGGAGGTCATCGAGAAGGGCTGCCTGGCACTGAGCCCCCGCGGGGAAGCCTACACCGCCGATACCATCCGCGCCCGACTGACCATGCGCGACTTCATGGACACCCTGCGCGCAAGCGGCATTCATACCGGTGGCCCGACGCCTTTGAGCGCCCGGGACCGGAAGGCGTTTGCCGACCGGCTGGATCAACTGCTTCAGCGCCACCGGGATGCCGCAAGGCGCGGCGACTGAACCGATTGCCGGGTGGACAACATGGCCTACCTGCAGGACATCGTGGAACATGACGCCTGAGCCGGCAGCGGACCGCGCTCAGGAGCGGTTCTCGATGCCGAACAGCCAGCTACCGGGATTCGGCACCGCCTCGCCCGCATTGAGGTATTTCAGGCCCACCACGCACCGGACCACCAGCCAGACCACACCGAACAGCAACACCAGCACCCCGATGAGGATCACCGATAACACGCTGCCCACCAGCACCAGCAGCAGTCCGATCCAGAAGGTACGGATCTGAAAGCGGTAGTGGCTGCGCAAAGCCTCAGCGGCATCCCCGCGGAACACGTAAGCGATGACCACGGCCACCAGACTGCTGAAACCGCCGGTGAAGAAACCCAGCAAATAGCAGATGTAGGCGATACTCGCCATTTTCCGTTCCGGCGTGAACAGGCCCTGTTCCGGCATGGAAATCACCCCTCCTGCTGACTATCCCGGCTCTCCGGTGGTCCCCGGCCTTCTGTGAAGACGCCCCATGTTACTCGGCATCTCACCTGCGATGACAGCTCCCGGACACCACTGAACGCCGCGGAGGTGCCGATGATGGAATGGTAGCCGTCCCCCCGACAGGCAAAACGGTGTCATTCGCCGCGGCGTTCCGTATAATACGCGCCCCCGGATTGCGTCGGGGGCGTTTTTGAGTTGTAATTGTCGCACTGCAACAGTACTCACATGTATGGTGCAGAAGGTTCGACTTGAGACCGGCCCGGATAAACCTGCGGTGCGGGCAAACGGGTCGGGCTGATACGGCCAGACATCGGCAAGGCGATGGTGGATGGCCGCGGAGGTCGGCGTCGGCTGTAAAACGGTCGGGGCGTCGCCTCGCACGGAGTGGCCTGCCCGGCAGACCACACGTCCGCGCGCTGCTGCACAACCTCGCGGCGGTTTCAGGTTCTTCCCCGTCAGGGCTTCAGCCGGCCAGTGATGCAGGCGGAGCCGGCGTCGGTTGCATGCAGGCATGCGGCTTTCGGCAACCGGCAGGGGCAAGAACCATGCACGGTGCATCCGCGCAGCCGGCCCGTCCGGCGCATGCACCCTGGCGACCACGATTCTCAAACTGTCACTGGAAAGGTTCGAACATGTCACAGTATCTGAAGGACATCGAGGAAACGGCGAGCTTGCGCAAGGCGCAGAATGGGACCTGGGACGCGATCAACCCCGAATACGTTGCCCGCATGCGCGCCCAGAACCGCTTCAAGACCGGCCTGGACATCGCCAAGTACACCGCCAAGATCATGCGGCAGGACATGGCCGAGTACGATGCCGACCCGAGCAAGTACACCCAGTCCCTGGGTTGCTGGCACGGCTTCATCGGCCAGCAGAAGATGATCGCCGTCAAGCGACACCATGGGACCACGAAGAAGCGCTACCTGTATCTGTCCGGCTGGATGGTTGCCGCACTGCGCTCCAAGTTCGGTCCCCTGCCCGACCAGTCCATGCACGAGAAGACCAGCGTTCCCGAACTGATCGAGGAACTGTATACCTTCCTGAAGCAGGCTGATGCCCGGGAACTGAACCACCTGTTCCGCGCGCTGGATGAGGCCCGTGCCAAGGGTGATGACGCCGCTGCCAAGGACATCCAGAGCAGGATCGACAACTTCGAGACCCATGTGGTGCCGATCATTGCCGACATCGACGCCGGCTTCGGCAACGAGGAGGCCACCTACCTGCTGGCCAAGAAAATGATCGAGGCGGGCGCCTGCTGCATCCAGATCGAGAACCAGGTCTCCGACGAGAAGCAGTGCGGCCACCAGGACGGCAAGGTCACCGTGCCCCACGCCGACTTCCTGTCCAAGATCAATGCCGTGCGTTACGCGTTCCTGGAGCTGGGCGTCAACGACGGCGTGATCGTTGCCCGTACCGACTCCCTGGGCGCCGGCCTGACCAAGCAGATCGCCGTGACCAAGGAGCCGGGCGACCTGGGCGACCAGTACAACAGCTTCCTGGACGGTGAGTACATCGACAACGCCGACGACATCAAGAACGGTGACGTGGTGGTGAAGTCCAACGGCAAACTGCTCAAGCCCAAGCGCCTGGCCAGCGGCCTGTTCGAGTTCCGCAAGGGCACCGGCTTCGACCGCGTGGTGCTGGATTGCGTCACCAGCCTGAAGAACGGCGCCGACCTGCTGTGGATCGAGACCGAGAAACCCCACGTGGGCCAGATCGCCGAGATGGTGGACGCCATCCGCAAGGAAGTGCCGGACGCCAAGCTGGTGTACAACAACAGCCCGTCCTTCAACTGGACTCTGAACTTCCGTCAGCAGGTGTTCGATGCCTGGAAGGAAGAAGGCAAGGACGTCTCCCGGTACGACCGGGACAGGCTGATGAGTGCCGAGTACGACGACACCGAGCTGGCTGCCGAGGCCGACCGCTGGTGCCAGGAGTTCCAGCGGGAAGCCTCCGCCAAGGCCGGCATCTTCCACCACCTGATCACGCTGCCCACCTATCACACGGCGGCCCTGTCCACCGACAACCTGGCCAAGGGTTATTTCGGCGAGCTGGGCATGCTGGCCTATGTGGATGGCGTGCAGCGTCAGGAAATCCGCCAGGGTGTGCCGACCGTGAAGCACCAGGATATGGCCGGCTCCAACATCGGCGACGACCACAAGGAGTACTTCTCCGGCGAGGCCGCGCTGAAGGCAGGCGGCAAACTGAACACCATGAATCAGTTCTGAGGCTGATCATGGTCAGGACCGCGGCCACAGGGCCGCGGGGGCGGGTTGCGGGGGCGGGGCGGGGTTTGTTTGGGGGGGGGGGCGGGGGGG
>JAFIFU010000121.1 GCA_020831885.1 Ectothiorhodospiraceae bacterium | reverse complement strand
CGAGCCTGAGCCCGAGCCTGAGCCCGAGCCTGAGCCTGAGCCCGAGCCCGAGCCTGAGCCTGAGCCTGAGCCCGAGCCCGAGCCCGAGCCCGAGCCCGAGCCCGAGCCCGAGCCCCAACCGGTGCCGGAGGTGGAGCAGTTGGGCCGGGAGGATGCGCCGGTCCGGGAGCAGGATGAGCCCAGCGCGGTGGAGCAGGCGGCGGGGGATCCGGAAGCCGAGGAGAACTACCTGAGCTGGCTGAACGAACAGCTCCAGCGGCACCGGGATTACCCGCGCCGGGCCCGGATGCGGCGCATGGAAGGCACCGTGACCGTGGCGTTTACCGTGGAAACGGATGGTGCGATCAGCAACATCCGCGTCGTGCAGTCCTCAGGCCATGGTCTGCTGGACGACTACGTGGTGAGTCTGCTGGAGCGTATGTCCCCCCTGGCGCGGGCGCCGGATACCCGTTTGCCGGACCGGCACCTGCCCGTGGAGTTTCGCCTGCGCTAGCGCAGTAACAGGAACATGGCGCCGGTACCGCGCTGGATGTGGAGCAGCAGTTCCCGCTGATCGCCGGCGGCGCGTCGGAACTCCTCCACCGTGTGCACGTTCTGCCGGTTCACGGAGAGGATGATGTCACCGGGACGCAGGCCGGCGCGCGCCGCAGCGCTGCCGGGCTCCACGTCTTCCACCTGTAGTCGTTGCTGGCGCCCCTGGGGGGTTTGCAGTTCCGTCCGGCCGAACCAGGCGCCCGCCAGTCGGGGTGTCAGACCGGAGCCGTCGATCCGGGCGGTTTCAGGTGCGTCCACCGTGGCGCGCACGCTCACGGTGCGGCCATTGCGGCGGATCTCCAGCTCCACGGTCTCGCCCACGCGCAGCAGCCCGATCCTGTTCCGGAGTTCGGTGGCGTGGCGTACCGGTCTGCCGTCCACGCGCAGCACCACATCGCCGGTGCGCAGACCCGCCTTTTCCGCGGGCGAGTCCGGTGCCACCTGGGTGATGACCACACCGCTACGGGTGTCCAGTCCGAAGGCCTCCGCCAGGGCCGGGGTCAGGTCCTGTACGCTGACACCAAGCTGACCGCGGCTGACGTCCCCGTGTTCCACCAACTGTTCCATGATGGCCATGGCCATGTTGCTGGGGATGGCGAAGCCGATGCCGATATTGCCCCCGGCCGGTGACAGGATGGCCGTATTGATGCCCACCAGCTCACCGCGCAGATTCACCAGTGCGCCGCCGGAGTTGCCAGGGTTGATGGAGGCATCTGTCTGGATGAAATCCTCGTAGCCGCCGATGCGCAGTCCAGAGCGGCCCAGGGCACTGACAATGCCCGAGGTCACCGTCTGTCCGAGGCCGAACGGGTTACCGATGGCCACCACGAAGTCACCGACGCGCAAGGCGTCGGAATCCGCCAGCGGCAGGGCGTTCAGATCGTCCCCGTCGATCCGGATTACCGCCACGTCGGTTTCTGGATCGCTTCCCACCAGCGTGGCGGCAAACTCCCGACCGTCCGCCAGGGTCACGGTGATCTGGTCCGCACGGTTGATCACGTGATGGTTGGTGAGAATCAGACCCTCCTCGGCGTCCACGATGACACCGGATCCCAGGCTCTGGGTACGCCGCTCCCGGGGGCGGTCCGGCAGATCGAAGAAGCGACGGAAGAACGGGTCGTCCAGCAACGGATTCTCCCGCAGCTGGACGCGGCCTGAGGTGGCGATATTGACCACCGCCGGTGTCGTGCGTTCCAGCATGGGCGCCAGGGACGGCAGAGGTTCGCCGTCCACGGCATCCGGCAGGCTGGCCGCGACCTGCGCCGGCAGCAGTCCGGCGATCAGCAGCACTGAAAGCAGGTGACGGATGTGAAGCATCAGCGGGTCTCCACCGGAATGCGCCGCTGGCGAGCGGCTGGCTCTTTGGGCAGACGAACGGTCAGCACCCCGTCCTGGTACCGGGCTTCAGCACGGCTCTCATCCACCGGTGCGGGCAGGGGCAGGGCGCGCTCGAAGGCTCCGAAGGCGCGTTCGCTGATCAGATAGTTCCCGCGCCGCTGATCCCGGGCAACGCTCTTGCGGCCGCGGACCACGAGAATCTGCTCGCGAACGGTGATCTCGAAATCCTCCCGGTTCATCCCAGGGATCTCCAGGCGCACCTCAAGCTGATCGTCCGTTTCCAGCAGTTCCGCTGCCAGTAGCCCCCAGCGGCTGCCACGACGGAGGCGCTGTTCCGACACGGTGTCCAGCTCCCGTGCCGGTTCTTTCTCCACGTGGAACCGGGTCAGTGCCTGGCCGGCACGTTCCCGCAGGGCGCGCCAGCCTTCGCCAAGTTGATCCCAGGCGTGCTCGAGTCCGTGTTTCAACTGTTCGAAGGTGCTCATGATCTGATCCTTCCCGTTTCTCCAGAAACGCCAGAGCCTAAACCGTCAGGTTTTCCCGTGGATCCATCGGCATCTCATCCCGCATGCGACGGTACAGATCCCGGGCCGCCTCGGTTTCCGCCGGTGGTGTCACGATGCGCAGAATCACGTACTGGTCCCCCGGTGTCCGGCCGGGCAGCCCGCGGCCTTTGAGACGCAGCCGTTTGCCGTTCTGTGACCCGGGGGGGATCTTCATATCGATCCAGCCACCCAGGGTGGGCACTTTCAGCGTGGCGCCCAGAGCTGCCTCCCACGGCGTAACCGGCAGCTCCAGGAATACATCCCTGCCCTCCAGTCGGTATTGCCGATGCGGGGCAATGCGGATCTGCAGGTAAAGATCCCCGGCGCGTCCACCCGGACGGGGTGCGCCCTGGCCGCCGAGCCGGATCTGCTGACCTTCGGTGACACCGGCGGGAATCTTGACCCGGATCTGGCGTGGAGCCGCCCCGTTCAGCCGGACAGTGCGGGTTGTTCCACGATAGGCCTCTTCCAGACTGATGGTGACCTCTGCCCGCTGGTCCTCGCCGCGACCACGGGCCTGGCCGCCGAATCCCTGGGCCCCGCTGAAGCCTCGCCGGCCACCGAAGCGGCTTCCCTGTCCGAACAGGTTCTCGAAGAAATCGCTGAAGACGGAATCTCCGGCGTCCCGGCCGAAATCCCCATTCCAGTCCCAGCCGGGAGGTGGACGGAAGTCCTGTCCCTGACGCCAGCCGCTGCCCAGTTGATCGTAGGCGGCCCGCTTCTCCGGGTCGTGCAGGACTTCATACGCCTCGCTGATTTCCTTGAACCGTGCCTCGGCGTCCGGTTCCTTACTGACGTCCGGATGGTACTTGCGGGCAAGGCGACGGTAGGCCTTCTTGATATCCGCCTGGCTCGCCTTGCGATCCACGCCGAGCACCTTGTAATAGTCCTTGTATTCCATGCCTCCCTTCCCCAGTGACCGGTGACCCGGAAGTCGCCGGCTGCGTCACGGACCGATCCGGTGCCGCCGCCGGACGGGCGGCG
>JAFIFU010000055.1 GCA_020831885.1 Ectothiorhodospiraceae bacterium | reverse complement strand
GGGGGGGGGCGCTTACCGGGACGGTGACCCCGACTTCCTCATGCACTGTAGCGGCGCAGTAGCTGCCGGGCCAGGCTGGCGCGATGCACCTGGTCCGGGCCGTCGCCGATCCGGATGTAGCGCGCATACACATAGGCTTCCGGCAGGAAGGTGTCCTGGCAGACCCCCGCCGCCCCATGCACCTGGATCGCCCGGTCAATGACCCGGCAGGCCATGGCGGGCACCACAATCTTCGCCGCCGCGATCAGGTCCCGGGCCGCCTTGTTGCCTTCCGCATCCATCTTGCGTGCGGCCTCCAGCGTGAGCAGGCGGGCCTGCTGGATCTCGCAGAACGCATCCGCGATATCCTCACGCACGGCACCCTGTTCCGAGAGCCGCTGGCCGAAGGCGACGCGGTCATCCGCACGTCGGCACAGCATTTCCAGGGCACGCTGGGCGCAGCCCACCAGGCGCATGCAGTGGTGAATCCGACCCGGTCCCAGGCGGCCCTGGGCAATCTCGAAACCCCGCCCTTCGCCCAGCAACATGTTGTCGGCGGGAACGCGCACATTCTCGTAGAGGACTTCCGGGTGCCCCACCGGCGCATGATCGTAGCCGAAGGCGTGCAGGTCCCGGACGATGGTGACTCCCGGTGTATCCCGGGGCACGAGCAGCATGGACTGTTGACGATACCGGTCCGGATTATCCGGGTCGGTCTTTCCCATGACGATGAGCAGTTGGCAATCCGCGTTCATCGCCCCGGACGTGAACCACTTCCGGCCGTTGATCACATAGTGATCGCCGTCGCGCCGGATCTGGCACTGGATATTGGTGGCATCGCTGGAGGCCACCTGGGGTTCGGTCATGGAGAACGCGGACCGGATTTCGCCGGCCAGCAGCGGCTGCAGCCATTGCGCCTTCTGCTCCGGCGTCCCGTACAGGGAAAGGATTTCCATATTGCCGGTGTCCGGGGCGGAACAGTTGAACACTTCCGAGGCCCAGAGCACGCGCCCCATCTCCTCGGCCAGCGGCGCATACTCCGCATTGCTCAACCCAGCGCCCTCACACCCGGGGAGAAACAGGTTCCACAGGCCCTCGGCCCGCGCCCGCGCCTTCAACTGCTGCATGATCGGTGGCGTTCGGTACCGATCCCCCTCGGCCAGCTGTTGAGCATACAGGTGCTCGGCCGGGTACACGTGGGCTTCCATGAATGCCCTCACGCGCTCCCTCAATTGTGCCGCTCTGGCTGTGATCGAAGGTTCTGACATCACGCTCCTCCTGGCCGAGACCGGGCTGCGGGCCTCATCAGCCCTGTATCGGGTATTGATTGTTCACGAACCGTACCCCCGATGATGATCTTTACCAAGCGCTTGATCAAGTTCTGTGACTACGCTAAGTTCGGACTTACCCCTTTGGGCCGCCTTCCTGGAATCACGAGTACAACACAACCGGTCGCCGACGATGACGCAACAGAAGCACCCCTTTTACACCGAGGAACACGAAGCCTACCGGCAGTCCCTGCGCAACTTCGTGGCCAGGGAGATCGAACCCCATGCCGCCGAGTGGGACGAGGCGGGCACCTTTCCCCGGGAGCTCTACCAGAAGGCGGCGGATATCGGGCTGATTCCCATGGGGTTCCCGGAGGAATTCGGAGGCGTGGAGTCCGATCTGTTCTTCACCATTATCGGGGCGCAGGAGCTGGCCCGGGCCGGCGTGGGCGGCTTGTCCGCCAGCCTGATGAGCCACATGATCGGTGCCCCGCCCATTGCCCGGGCGGCCAGGCCCGAGATCAAGCAACGGGTGCTTCCGGAGATTCTGTCCGGCAGGAAGATCAGCGCGCTGGCCATCACCGAGCCGGGCGGCGGATCCGACGTGGCGAGCCTGAAAACCACAGCCCGGCGGGATGGTGATCACTACGTGGTCAACGGTTCCAAGACCTTCATCACCTCCGGGATGCGGGCCGACTATTACACGGTTGCGGTACGGACCGGGGGGAGCGGCAGCCGGGGCGTGTCATTGTTGCTCATCGAGCGGGATCGCCCCGGGTTCGAGCGCACCGCCCTGGACAGAAAAATGGGCTGGTGGTGCTCGGACACCGCCACGCTGTATTTCGACGACTGCCGTGTCCCGGCGGAGAACCTGCTGGGCGAGGAGAACCAGGGCTTCCGGCTGATCATGCAGAACTTCAACTTCGAGCGGCTGTTCATGGCCGCCGGCTGCACGGCCTTCGCCCAGGTCTGCCTGGACGAAGTGGTCGCCTACGCACGGGAGCGTCAGACCTTCGGCGTTCCGCTGATCCAGCACCAGGTCATCCGTCACAAGTTCGCCGACATGACCATGCATATCAATGCCACCCAGGCCTATCTGGAACAACTGGCCTGGCGGGTGGAGAACGGGGAAAACCCGGTGGCGGACGTTTCCCTGCTGAAGAATCAGGCCACCCGAACCATGGAGTTCTGCGCCCGGGAGGCGGTGCAGATCCTGGGCGGTGCCGGGTTCATCCGCGGCAGCAAGTCCGAGCGCATTTACCGTGAGGTCCGCGTGAACGCAATCGGCGGCGGCGCCGAGGAAATCATGCGTGATCTCGCGGCCAGACAACTGGGCCTATAGGGAAATGCCGCGATCTGTCCAAGGAAGCGGGGAATGGTTCAGCGCTTCCCAAGGAACGCTGGCCCGGTAAAGCAAGCGACATTGACCCGGCAATCCTGGAGAAGACCTCGTGATGAAACAACCAATCGGATTCAAGGCCCTGGCCCTTGGTGCCTTCCTGGTGGGGGGCACCACCTTCGCGGGCGCAAGCGAAGCCCAGCAGTTGCGTTACGCCCTGGGGTTCCCTCCCGGTTCCGATGCGGCAAAGGGGGCGGAAATCTATGCCGACAAAGTGCAGGAACTCACCGATGGCGAACTGAACGTGCGGGTGTTTCCGCTGTCCTTGCTGAACTTCGCGGAAACCTCCGGCGGATTGCGGGACGGCATCGCGGACATCGGCTACCTGCTGGCACCCTACTTTCCGTCCGAGTATCCCCATTACAACATGATCGCCGAAGCCAGCATGGTGCAGACGCTGCTGGATACGGACTCGGCGACCGCCACCATGGCTTATGTGGGGGCCATGACCGAGTACACGTTCACCCGTTGCCCGGAATGCATCGAGGACTTCAAACAGCAGAACCAGGTGTTTACCGGCAGTCAGGCGTCCTCTCCCTACATACTCCACTGCGCGGATGAGCCGGTCATCAGTCTTGCCGATATCCGGGGCAAGCGTCTCCGGGTGGCGGGCGCGCACTGGTCCCGGTGGTCCCAGCACGTGGACGCCTCTCCCGTGACCTTGTCAGCGAACGAGTTGTACGAGGCGCTGAGTCAGGGCGTGGTGGACTGCGTCGTGGTGTCCTTGCCGGAGCTGACCAACCTGCAGTTCATCGATGCCGTGGACCACATCACCACGCTGGTTCCCGGCGGCAGCTTTGCCGGCACCGCCGCAACCAACTTCAACCGGGATAGCTGGCAGCGCCTGTCGGAGTCCCAGCGCGAGGCGGTACTGCGGGCGGGGGCGGTATCCACCGCCTATATCCCGTTCACTTACGTGCGCCGCGACGCCGAGGTGCTGGACCTGGCCCGGGAGCGGGGCATCGACATCCATGAGCCCGATGCGGACCTGGTGGAAGCGACCGAGGCGTTCATCCGTCAGGATAGGGAAACCATGGCGGCCCACTACGCGGAGAACCGCGGCGTGCAGCGGGGCGAGGAGATTCTGGCGGAATTCCGGGAACTGCTTGACCGCTGGGTGCAACTGGTTGAGGGCATCGACAGCTACGAAGCGCTGGCCGAACTCTACTGGGAGGAGGCCTTCTCCAAAGTGGATGTGAGCAACTACGGCATGCAGTAGCAAAGCCACCGGGGCCGCGCTTCAACGCGCCCCCGGTCAGCCCTTCCCAAGAACCGTTCACGCCCCGTTGCTGGCCATCCGGAAGGACGTGGAGTCGGCTACCGGGATATCCGCCAGCATATCCGCTTGCAGCAAGATGGGCATGCGGCGCGAACCGGAAAATATCTCACTGGGACACAGGCCGTACACCTGACGCACACAGCGGCTGAAGTGGGCGGCGTCCGGATAGCCCGCCTCCAGCGCGACCTCGGTCATTGAATGGCGCCGGTTGACATGAAAGAGCACACTGCGGGCGCGCTTCCAGGCGCGAAACTTCCGGAAACTGACCCCGGTCTCCTGCTTGAACAGGTGCAGAAAGCGGGAGAACGACAGGGACGCCTCGGCGGCGCAGTCCCGGGCCGGGTAACAACTTCGCGGATCGGCCTGGATGGTGCGGACCACCTGCGCCACCCGGGGATCCATGTCCGGTCGGGTCAGCACCCGGCCGAAAAACAGCCGGTCCAGATCCCCGGCAGCAGGCAACGGCGCCCCGCCCTGCCGGCGCAGCCGGGCATACGCGCTCCGTATCCGGTCCGCCAGACCCCGGGCCCGACCCACACCGTCCATCCACGCCGCCCATTCATGCAGGTGGCCGGCGTCCACCGTCTCCGGCTCCAGCAGAATGGCGGAAATCAGGCCATCCTCCGTCCGGATACGATGAGGCTGGCCGGGTGGCATCATGGCCAGCCATCGGGACTGCCAGACGCCATCGATGCAGATACTGAACGACCGCTCCAGACCGCTGTAAAGGGTGTAGGCCCCCAGTGCCCGCTGGGACGGAACCCCGAGCAGTCCCAGGTAGAAGACCCGCTCCCTCCCCATGACCATCAACCGGCTGTCATTGACCCTGGTGACCACGACGTTCCGCCTATGCCTTGTACTGTTTCAGCTCCAAGCGCCCGATCTGGTTCCGGTGCACTTCATCCGGACCATCGGCAAGACGCAGCAACCGGGCGTTGGCATACGCGAGCGCCAGGCCGAAATCGTCCGTCACGCCGCCGCCGCCATGGGCCTGGATGGCCCAGTCGATGACCTGGGAGGCCATATTGGGGGCCGCCACCTTGATCATGGCGATCTCCTTGCGGGCAACCTTGTTCCCCACGGTATCCATCATGTAGGCGGCCTTCAGGGTGAGCAGACGAGCCTGATCGATCAGTATCCGGCTCTCGGCGATCCGCTCCAGGGTCACCGTCTGCTCCGCCACCGGTTTGCCGAAGGCCACACGGCTCAGTGTCCGCTTGCACATCCGCTCCAGCGCCCGCTCCGCCAGCCCGATGAGCCGCATACAATGATGGATGCGTCCCGGACCGAGTCGGCCCTGGGCGATCTCGAAGCCGCGCCCCTCCCCGAGCAGCATGTTCTCCGCCGGCACACGCACGTTCTCGAAAACCACCTCCCCGGTAACGTCCGGCGCACCGGAGTAGCCGAACACCGGCAATGGCCGTAGAACCGTGATCCCGTCCGTATCCCGTGGCACCAGGATCATGGATTGCTGCTTGTGCCGGTCGGGATTCTCCGGATCGGTCTTGCCCATGAAGATGAAAATCTTGCACCGGGGATCCGGAGAACCCGACGAGAACCATTTGCGGCCATTGATCACATACGCATCGCCATCACGAACGATGGAGCTCTCGATATTGGTGGCGTCGGAGGAAGCCACCGCCGGCTCGGTCATGGCAAAGCAGGACCGGATCTCGCCGGCCAGCAGCGGCTCCAGCCACTGCTTCTTCTGCTCCGGCGTCCCGTATCGCACCAGGACCTCCATGTTACCCGTATCCGGCGCACTGCAGTTGAACACCTCAGGGGCCCACATGACCCGTCCCATGATCTCGCACAGCGGGGCATACTCGCTGTTGGTCAGGCCGGCGCCGTACTCGGACTCGGGCAGGAACAGGTTCCACAGACCGGCGTCCCGGGCCTTGGGTTTGAGCTCTTCGACAACGTTGGGCCAGTAGTTGCCGTCGGCGAGTTCCTGATGGTACCGGGCTTCATTGGGATAGATATGGCTGTCCATGAACGCCTGCAGGCGTTCCATGAGCTCCAACGTGCGTTTCGAATGCTCGAATTCCATGCCGTCCTCCTCAGTCGCGACGCTGCCGATCCTGGGCATCCTGGCCCCGGATCGCATCGCGGGCGGCCTGCCATTGTCCGTCGCCCCACTCCCGGAGCTTGTAGAAATTGCCGCCGGTGGCCAGGTGGTGCGCACCATCCATCATGATGCCCTCACCGGTGAGCCACGGACAGGCGTCGGAAATGAGGAACGTGGCCAGATTCTCCAGTTCCTCCAAGGTGCCCACGCGGCCCATGGGGTTCTCACGCGCGGAGATCTCCACCGGGTCGCCTCCAGGGTAGAGACGCTTGCTCATGCCTTCGGTGGGGATCAGCCCCGGGCCGATCGCGTTCAGGCGGATACCATAACGCCCCCATTCCGCCGCCAGCGACATGGTCATGGTGTACACGGCGGACTTGCTCATGGCGGAAGGCACCGTGAACGGGCTGCCGTTCTTCACCCAGGTGGTGATGATGGAGACCACGTTGCCCGGATGACCACCGGCGATCCAGCGCTTACCCACTGCCTGGGTCACGTAAAAGGTCCCATGGGCCACGATGTTGGCCACGGCATCGAAACCCCGGGGCGAGACATCCTCGGTCCGGCTGACAAAGTTGCCGGCTGCATTGTTGACCAGGCCGGTGAGCGGTTTACCCCGGAAGATCTCTTCCGCCATGGCATCCACCGCCGCCGCGTCGCGGATATCCAGTTGGTGGGTATGCACCGTTCCCCCATGCTGCTGCATGAGCTGCTCGGCGGTATCATCCAGCACCTGTTTCCTGCGGCCGCAGATGTCGATATCCGCGCCCAATGACAGAAATCGCTCCGCCATGGCCCGGCCGAGCCCGCTGCCGCCGCCGGTGACCAGTATGCGCTTGCCTTTCAGCAGATCGTTCTGAAACATGACAGCCTCCGATTACGCCGATGAACCACCGTTCCTGACCAGCTCCCGCAGGGCCACCTTGTTGACCTTGCCCGGTCCGCTGAGCGGCAATTCGTCCATGAAGGTAACGCTCCTGGGAATCTTGTAGCCGGCGATGTGCTCCCGGCAGTAGGCCTGCAGCGCTTCCGGTTCCACTGTCTCCCCCGGCTGCAAGACCACACAGGCATGGACGGCCTCGCCCCAGGTCTCGTCGGGTCGGGCCACCACCGCACAGGCCTGAACCGCCGGATGCCCGGCCAGCACGGATTCCACCTCGGTGGAGTACACGTTTTCGCCGCCGGTGACGATCATGTCCTTCTTCCGGTCCACCAGATACAGGTAGCCTTCCCGATCCAGATAACCGATATCCCCGGTGTGCAGGACACCGTTGACAAGTGCCTCGGCGGTGGCCTCCGGCTTGTTCCAGTAGCCCAGCATGCCGTTCAGCGCCCGGGCAACGATCTCCCCGGGCTCACCGGGGGGCAGCCGGTTCCCCTCCGCGTCCACGGCGTAAAGCTCGACGTAGGGGCTGGCACGGCCGGCCGACCGGGTCACGCCCCGCTTCAGGCCGTCCGGCGTATGGTCCTCATCCCGCAGTATGGTCAACGGCATCATTTCCGTCTGCCCGTAGACCTGGGCCAGGTGCGTATGGGGCAGTTTTTCCATGAACCGCCGCAGCAGGGGCTCGGCGATGGGGGAGCCGCCATAGCGCACATACTTCAGCGCGCTCAGGTCGTACCGATCGAACTCGGGATGGTGGATCAGCATCTGCAGCATGGTGGGCACCAGCACGGTCAAGCCCACTTTCCGGTCCTGAAACAGTTGCAGCGCCTTGTCCGGGTCGAACAGCGGCAGAACAACAACGGGGTTTCCCAGTGCCATGTTCATCAGCACCACGCTGAGGCCGGTCACGTGAAACAGCGGGGTAGCCAGGCAGGCACGTACCCCCTCTTTCCAGAATCCGTCTCCCAGGGTGACGGCGGAGGCATGGGTAAAGGCCGCGTGGGACCACATCACGCCCTTGGAGCGCCCGGTGGTACCACCGGTGTAGTTGAGGATGGCCATGGCCTGGGGATCGGTGTTCTGCTCCGGGACAGGCTCCGCCTCCCGGAGCTCCGCCTCCATGCTCACGGCTCCCTCCGGGACATCGCCGTCACTCAGGTAAACCACGGTCTTCAGCCCGGGGCAGGATTCCCGCAAGACCGGCAAATGGGGGGAGAACGCCTTGTCGATCGCCAGCACGGTGGCACCGGAATCATTGATGCCATAGACGATTTCGCCTGGAGACCACCGGATGTTGAGATTGTTTGCCACCCGCGCCCCCCAGAACGCGGCCAGCATCATCTCGATCGCCCGGTCGGAGTTCAGGGACAGGATGGCCACCCGGTCACCGGGCGCCGCTCCCCAGCGTTCCAGACAACCGGCCAGCCTAGCCACGCGATCGCGCAGCTCCCCATAACTGGTTTCCCGGTCTTCGCAGATCAGGGCCGTACGTTCGGGTGTCTGGGCGCTCCAGCGGTTCAAACCGTAGGTCAGGTACATGGTGTCTCCTCCAATTGATGCTCTTGCGGCCGCCCTGACTGTTCTGCGGCGGCCTGATGTCCTGTGCCCCGGATCAGCTTGCGTTCTGAGCGCCGCACCGCGGCGCTGGCAAGGAGATTTGTGGGACAACACACGTGCACCCGGACGATCTCGGCCTTCTCGGGTGCCGGGGCGTCAGCGCCCGGTCCACACTGGTTTCCGCTTTTCGTTGAATGCCGCCATCCCCTCACGGGCATCCTCCGTCATCGCCAGACGGACGATCTGGCCCTCGGTGTAGGCAATGGCCTGATCAAAACTCATGGCCTCGATGGCCCGCAGCGCGTACTTGCCGTGGCGGATGGCCGTGGGCGATTTGTTCACCAGCCGGCCCAGCAGCCAGTCCACCTTCTCGTCCAGTTCCGCCGCAGGAACCACGTGGTTGATCAGCCCGTGGGTGCGCGCCTCGAGGGCGTCGAAAGGCTCGCCGGTGAGGCACCATTCCCGGACGATGCGCTCCGGCACCAGGCGCTGCAGCAGACTGAGCACCTGCATGGGAAACACGCCCACCTTCACCTCCGGCAGACCGAACGTCACGTCCTCCGCCGCCACTGCCATGTCGGTCATGCACAGCAGGCCCATTCCACCGGCCATGCACACCCCGTTCACCCGGGCCACGATGGGCAGCGTGACACTCCGGGCATAGCGGATGAGATCCGCGTAGGGGGCATTGGGCCAGGCGTGATCGAAACTGAACCCCTGGCCGGGCTGGAGATCCGCCCCGGCGCAGAACGCCTTGTCCCCGGCGCCGGTGAGCACGACAGCACGCACCTGGGGGTCGGCCACCGCGGCTTCCAGCCCCGCATGCACACCGTGAATCACATCCGCATTGATGGCGTTGCGCTTCTCCGGCCGGTTCAGGGTAATCCAGTACGCGTTCCCGCGTTTCTCGGTCAACACCACACCGTCACTGCTCATCCGTGCTCTCCCCTGTCATTACACCGCTTGCTCGGCGAGTTCGATTTCCGCAACCAGATGGGAAGCGATGACCTGATCACCGACACCCGCGTTGAGGGCCACCACCTTGCCGGCCACCGGGGCCACGTGGACATGCTCCATCTTCATGGCCTCCAGCGTGAGTACCGGTTGCCCCGCGGTGACCACGTCACCCACCTGCACCTGCACGTGGACCACCCGGCCGGTCATGGACGCACGGATTTTCCCGTCCCCTCCGGCTTCGTCATCCCGGGTGGCGGCAGCGTAGGTGCGATCACTCAGGTGAACGGGGATACCGTGATACTGGAAATGCAGCGCGTCCCCATCCCGGTGGATCTCGGCGCGCTGCACCAGACCGTCCAGACTGAAGCGGACAACGTCCGGGCGGTGCTCCAGCAGCCGGATGGCATACGCCTGCTCGTCCACCGTCACCGTATAGCTGTCACGGCCATGGTCCACCAGTTCCACCATCCGCAGTGACCCGCGACGCTCGAACCGGACCAGCACCGGCAGTCGGTGGGTCAGCGTCACGGCATCGGCATGGCGCTGATGGGTGGCGAACAGCAGGACAGCACCCACGGCATCCAGCCTCTGCTCGGTGGCCTCGTCGGCCGCCAGCAGTTCGTCCTGGTGGTTATCGACAAACGCCGTGGTGGCCTGCCCTCCGGCGAAGGTGGGGTGTGCGAGGCAAAGGGCCAGAAACCGTTGGTTGGTCACGACACCAAGCGCCACCATATCCTCCAGTGCCATGATGAGCTTGCGCCGCGCCTCGTCCCGATCCCGGCCGTGACTGATGACCTTGGCGATCATGGAATCGTAGTACGGCGGGATGGTCACGCCGGAATGCAGCGCATGATCAACCCGCACACCGACCGGCGCCTGCCAACGGGCCATGACACCGCTCTGCGGCATGAAACCCTGGTCAACATCCTCGGCGCACAGCCGCACCTCGATGGCGTGGCCATCGAAACAGACCGCGTCCTGCTCCAGCGGCAAGGGCTCACCGGCGGCGATGCGCAGTTGCAGTTCCACCAGATCCAGTCCGGTAATGAATTCGGTGACGGGGTGCTCCACCTGCAGGCGGGTGTTCATCTCCATGAAGTAGAATTCGCCGTTCCCGTCCAGCAGGAACTCCAGCGTACCCGCACCCTCGTAACCGATGGCCCGGGCCGCGCGTACGGCGGCCTCGCCCATGGCGGCGCGCAGATCGCTGTCCACCGCCGGTGACGGCGCCTCTTCCACCACTTTCTGATGCCGTCGCTGCACCGAGCAGTCCCGCTCACCGAGATGGATCACATTGCCCAGGCGATCAGCAAGCACCTGGATCTCGATGTGCCGCGGATTGACGATGGCGCGTTCCAGGATCACGGTGGGATTGCCGAAAGCCGCCTCTGCTTCGGAGCGGGCGCTGCGCAGGGCATCGGGAAATGCGGACGCATCGTGGACAAGGCGCATGCCGCGGCCACCGCCGCCGGCCGTGGCCTTGATCATCAACGGAAAGCCGATCCGCTGGGCCTCCTCCGCCATCCGTTGTTCGTCCTGGTCATCGCCCTGATAGCCGGGCACACAGGGCACCCCGGCTTCCATCATCAGCGCCTTGGCGGCAGCCTTGTCTCCCATGGCGGCCATGGCATCGGCGCCGGGGCCGATGAACACCAGGCCCGCATCCGCGCAGGCGCGGGGCAGCTCGGGGTTCTCCGCCAGAAAGCCGTAACCAGGGTGCACGGCGTCCGCGCCGCTGAGCCTGGCCGCCTCGATCACGCGGTCGATGCGCAGATAGGATTCCGCTGGCTGCGGGTCACCGATCAGCACGGCTTCATCGGCCGCGCTCACATGCGGTGCGCGCTCATCGGCAACCGAATAGACGGCCACCGTCCGGTAGCCCAGGGCCCGCGCGCTGCGCATGATGCGAACCGCGATCTCGCCACGGTTGGCGATAAGGATCTTGTGAAAGGGTTTGTTCGTGTTCATCGAGCTTCTCGCCTGTTGGCTGTCCTGCGTCCGGCCTTGGATCGAAACACCGCCGATCATGATCAGGGCCGGGCCACGGAGAACTGCATGGCCTGGGGTTTGCGCTGTTCCGCCTCCCGACAGACGGCGAGCACGAAGGCCAGCACCGCCCGCGTATCCCGCGGGTCAATCACCCCGTCGTCCAGTAATCGGGCGCTGGTATACACCGCATCCATCTGGCTGTCGAAGGTCTCGATGATGCGATGCCGCAAGGCCTCGAGCTGCGCCTCATCCACCTCGCCGTTCTTCCGCCGCATGGCCGCCTCAGTGACGATGGACATGGTATCCGCGGCCTGTTCACCCCCCATGACCGCGGTCTTGGCGTTGGGCCAGGAGAAACAGAACCGGGGATGAAAGCCGCGACCGCACATGCCGTAGTTCCCGGCGCCGAAGGAGGCACCACAGAACAGGGTGATCTGGGGCACAGTGGCGTTGGTGACCGCCTGGATCATCTTGGACCCGTGCTTGATCATGCCGCCCTGCTCGAACTCCTTGCCCACCATGAAGCCGGTGGTGTTGTTCAGGTAGATCAAGGGCACTTCCGCCTGACAGCACGCCTGGATGAAATGGGTGGCCTTGTTGGCACCCGCAATATCGATGGGCGCGTTATTGGTGATGATACCCACCGTGTAGCCCTGAATTTCAGCGTGCCCACAGACGGTACCGGGTCCGTAACCGGCGCCGAACTCCCGGAACTCCGAGGCATCGACGATGCGGGCGATGATCTCCTTCATGTCCACCGGCCGCTTGTGATCCACCGGCATGATGCCCAGAAGCTCCTCGGCGTCATAACGGGGCGGCTCGCCCCGGCGTGGCGCGGGCAGCAACTGACGGGCGTTCCAGTCCAGGCTGGTCACGGTTTCCCGGGCGATGCGCAGGGCGTCACGGTCATCTTCGGCCAGGTAGTCGCCCAGTCCGGACACGCTGGTGTGCATTTCCGCGCCACCGAGCTCCTCCTCGGTGGCCACCTCACCAGTGGCAGCCTTGAGCAGCGGCGGGCCGGCCAGGAAGGCCCGGGTCCGGCCGCGGACCAGTATGGTGTAATCGGACAGGCCGGTCTGGTAAGCGCCGCCGGCAGTGGAGGAGCCATGGGTGACGGTGATCACCGGCAGGCCGGCGGCGGACAGGCGGGCCAGGTTGCGGAACAACTGGCCGCCGACGACAAAATCCTCCACCTGATAGTTCAGGAGATTCGCGCCGGCACTCTCAAGCAACTGGATGTACGGCAGACGATTCTCCAGTGCGATCTCCTGCCCCCGCAGCAGCTTCTTGAGTCCCATGGGCTGCATGGCGCCGGCGTCGATCCCCGAATCGGACACATAGACAAAACAGCGCACACCGCAGACATAGCCGATCCCGGTGATCATCCCGCCGCCGGGGACGCTGGTCTTGCGGTTGTCCAGCCCGTAGCCCGCCAGCGTGGACAACTCCAGGAAGGGTGCCCCCGGGTCGAGCAACAGCGCCAGGCGTTCCCGCGGAAGCAACTGGCCACGTTTGGCAAAACGTTCCTTGGAACGCGCGGAGTGCGCGCGGGTACGTTCCTCGTACTCCCGCACACGCCCGATCAGGGCCAGCATCTCCTGGCGGTTGGCGATGAAGGCGTCGGAACCGGGTGCGATTCTGCTCTCTATCACTGACATGCGGTACTTCCCCGAAAATGGTGAAACGGATGGCGGGGCCTGTTGTGCCGTTCTGCTAGTTCTGCCCCATGGCCAGCGGGGTCTCGTTCTCCGCCCGGACTGCCCGCTGAAAGGCCGGCCGTTCGCTGCAACGGGCCCAATACCCGGCCAGACTGCCTTCCAGCGCTTCGTCAATACCGAGATTGCCAGCCAGCAACAGCGCATAGCTCACCGACACATCCGCGGCGGTGAACCGGTTGCCCACCAGGTAATCCCGGGACTCGAGAATGCTGCGCACCATGCGCAGCCTGCCGAGAAACCAGCGCCGATAGTCCTCCGCCACCTGCGGCTGCCGGCGTTCCTCGGGCTCCAGCCGCGTGTAACGGAGCACCAGGGTTTGCGGGAAGGTCAATGTGGCCTCGCCGAAATGCATCCAATTGAGGTAGGCGCCGTAATCCGGCTCATCGGGGCTGATCGCCAGAGGCGTGGGGCCATAGCGAACCGCGAGATACTCGCAGATGGCGGCAGACTCGGTCATGCGCGTTTCCCCGTCGAAGAATGCCGGAATCGTCCCCAGGGGATTGACGTCCAGGTATTCCTTCGCCAGCACCCGCGGCGGAAACGGAAGCATCTTCAGGGTATACGGCAGTTCCAGTTCCTCCAGCATCCACAGGGGCCGGAAGGATCGCGCCGCGCGGCAGTGGTAAAGCGTGATCATTGGGGCAACTCCTTGAAAGACCGGACCAGCCGCCCTGCCAGCCCGGGATGGTGGCACTGAACGTCAGCCGTTCCGCCCGGGCAGAATGCCCATGTATTTGCAGAGAATGCCGAGCATGACCTCATCGGCGCCGCCGCCGATGGAGGTCAGACGGAGGTCCCGGTAAAGCCGGGTGATCAGGGTCTCGTTCATGAAACCCATGCCACCGTAATACTGCAGGCAACTGTCCGTGACCTCCCGCGCCAGGCGCCCGGCCTTGAGCTTGGCCATGGAAGCCAGCCGGGTCACGTCCTCGCCCTGCACGTGCAGGTCCACCGCCCGGTAAATCAGGGAACGCAGCAACTCCACCTCGGTCTGCAACTCCGCCAGACGGAAGTGGATCACCTGGTTGTCCAGCAGCGGTTTCCCGAAGGCGATGCGCTGCCGCGTGTAGTCGATGCAATCGTCGATGGCCTTCTCCAGGGTGCGCAGCAGACTGGCCGACCCCCAGAGGCGCTCGTCCTGGAACTGCTTCATCTGATAGATGAAGCCCTGGCCCTCCTCCCCGATACGGTAACGCTGCGGGACGCGCACGTCCTCGAAATACAATTGAGCGGTATCGGACGCGCGCATGCCGAGCTTGTCCAGCTTACGGGCCACGGTAACGCCTTTGGACTTGAGCGGCACGCAGATCAACGATTTGTTGCGATGCACCGGACCGTCGCCGGTATTGGCCAGCATGCACATCCAGTCGGCCTGGGTTCCGTTGGTGATCCAGAGCTTGCCGCCGTTGATGATGTAGTCGTCGCCATCCTTGCGGGCCATGGTGCGGATTGAGGCCACGTCGGATCCCGCCCCCGGCTCGGAGACACCGATACATGCCACGTACTCACCGGAGATGGACGGCTTGAGAAACTCCTCCCGTAGCTCATCCGAGCCGTACCGGGCCAGGGCCGGCGTTGCCATATCCACCTGAACGCCGACAGCCATGGGCACCGAGCCGCCATGCACCTCGCCCATCGCCTCGCAGAATGCCAGATTGTAGCTCCAGTCCAGATCCAGTCCGCCGTAGGCCTCCGGCTTGGTGATACCGAGAAAGCCCTGATCACCCATTTTCCGGAACAATTCGTGGGCAGGGAAAATGCCTTCCTTTTCCCATTCATCCACGTAAGGATTGATTTCGTTGGCCACGAACTTCCTGACGGATTCCGATAAGGCGCGGTGCTGCTCGGTGAACTGCATGACTGTCTCCTCGGTCGCGGGACGGTTTAACGACCCGCTGGATAGCATCGGGTAATGAAAAGACGATAAGCCACAAACTCGACTTGATCAAGCGATTGGTTAAGAGCCCGGAATGCACGGAACCGGCTGGGCGATACGCCAGCGAATCGCATCGCCCACGGACAGGACACCAGGACCGTGCCCCAGCAACCGGGGCCGCGCCGGAGCCGGCGTCACCCCGCCGGGCCGCCAGCCAGTTGATCGATGGCTTCCTGCTGGAGCCTGCGAAAATCAATCTTGCCCTCGGCGGTCATGGGCCAGGGGCCCTGCCACTCCAGAAAATCCCGCGGTATCTCGTAGGCGGCCATCTGGCCCTTGCACGCCTCCCGAAGGGCCGCCGTCTCCGCCATCTGCTGACCCGCGGACAGGCGCAGAAATGACACGACCCGCGTCCCCCAATAGGCATCGGGGATTCCGACCGTCTTGGCATCGTCCACGAACTCCCCCAGGCATTCGATCAGCAGGTTGCTCACCCGCACCGTGGAGACGTTCTCACCCCCGGATTTCACCACACCCCCCAGGCGGCCCAGGAACGTGATATAGCCGTTATCCAGGGTCCCGTAGTCACCGCTGTGGAAATACCCCTCGTCGTCGTACGCCGCCCGGGTCTCCTCTTCCTGCTGCAGGTACCCACTGAACATGAACGGGCTCCGGTAACAGATCTCCCCCGGCTGGCCCTGCACCACCCGTTCGCCGGTATCGATGTCCTTGATAACCACCTCAACACCCGCCAAGGGGCGGCCATGGGTGAACTTCCGGATACGATAGTCCATGCAGTCATGCTCGCCCAGGGAGACACCGGGCCCGTTCTCGGTCTGCGCGTAGAGGTTGATGATCTTGGCGCCCTCGGGACACATGCCGGTGACCAGATCATAGGATTTCGGCTCGCCGGCCAGCAGGGCTTTGCGGATGGTGAAATCGGGACCTGAGAAATTGGGCGCCTGGCGCATCCCCTGCCAGTGCGCGTCGAAGCCGAACGTGGCGGTACACCTGTGCCGGTGGATCAGACTGACTGCCTGCTGCGGCTCGAACCGCTCCATCAGGTGAAGGGTGGTTCCGGCCAGGGCCAGATTCAGGTTGAGGGCGAACAGGCCACTGTTGTGGTAGAAGGGCGCCAGATTGACATACCGCTCGTCCTCCGAGAAACACAGGTGCCTGGCTGCGAAATGCACCGTGGACAGCGGGGGGCGATGACACCACAGCGCGCTCTTGGACAGGCCGGTGGTGCCGGAGGTCTGACAGATGAACTGGATGTCGGTGGCCTCCGACGAAAGGGCAAGATCCCTGATGGCGCCGGCATCGTAATCCGACCCGCTCTCCGCCAGATCGGCGAAATCCATGAAACCATCGTGCCGCCGGCCTTCCCGGCTCAGACAGACAAGCTGGGCCAGCGCCGGCACGGACGGACAGCTTACCCGGCCCCCACGGACATCCAGATCCGGAAGGCTGGTCCTGAGCAGCTGGATGTAATCGCGCCCCCCGTACGTATCCACCGTCACGATGAGTTTGGGATTGTTACGCGGCAGCACGCCCTGGAATTCCAGCGCACCCCAGAGCAGATTGAGCGGGTTGACGACAGCCCCCACCTGCAGGGTGGCGAAATAGAGGCAGGTGAACTCGGGCGTGGGACTCGGCAGGGTGGAAACAACGTCCCCCTTGCCAACGCCCAGTTGCAGGAGAGCCTGGGACAGCTGATGTACCTGGTGCTGCAGGTCCCTGAAACTGATCTCGGTGTCGTTGAAAACGATAGCGGTTTTGTCCGGCTTCCGCTCACAGGTCTCGATGAAGAGATCCTGAACCGTCCTGTGATACCAGCTATTGGCCTCGAAGCGTTCCTGCAGCATCCTCCGTCTCCTCTCCAGATTCTTATCCGATGTGATGATCAGAATATAACCAAACGCTTGCTTGGCAACAAACGATGGCTGCTGTCGCACCGGGTCTTCCCGGATCCCGCGTGCTGAGGCGAAGGCTACGGAACGGTGAGGCGGGAGGTGGGCGCGTCGTGCCGGGCGGCGGCGCGAATGGCTCCCTCTCTATAGAAACGTGAGTGACGGCATCAGGCAGCCGGAGACCCCGACCGGGAATCGCCTGCGGACGACGGCACGAGCACCAGGCGCAGCACCTCTTCGGTCAGCTCATCCAGGCTGAGCCCCGGCTGGCGGTCCGGCCGGAACCAATGGGAGGTCCAGTTCAGGGCGCCGGCCAGCAGGCGCCGCAGGATGAAGGGGTCCAGCGCGATCCGGCCTTGCGCTCTTGCGGCTTCCAGCGTTTCCAGCCAGTGCTGCTCGTACTCTTCCCGGAGGACGAGAATCTCCCGCTGCCCCTCGGGCGACAGGCTCCGCCATTCCTGAACCAGCACGGTCCATGCCTCGCCGGTCTCCTCGCTGTTGGTGGCGAATAACTCACAGCGGACCAGCGCCCGCAGTTGGCCCTCCAGTGTTTCCTCACGCCCCAGCGCCTCCCGCAGCCGCGCCAGACTGACGATGATGTTTTCCCGCATCACCGTACGCAGGATTTCGTCCTTGCTGCGGAAGTGGTGGAAGATGCTACCCGGCAGGATACCCACCGCCCGGCCGATGTCGCGGACCGTGGTGCGCTCGTAGCCCTGGGTGCGGAAAAGGTGGGCAGCCTTGTTGAGCAGAACCCCCTTCGGGCTGTCCGGATCGGTGATTTCGCCGTCGCTGATCAACCGGCGCTTGATATCGTTGCTGCTGTTCACTGTCCTGCTCCGGTGCCGCGGGAACCGTTGGAAGGCGCTCCTCGCATGTCACGTTCCTGTATCGATGGCAGGGATGATACTCGGCTTTGCGGGGTGTTTGCCATGATCACCGCCACACCATGCGCCTCTGTCGCCGATCCCCCGGGCATCGTACCAGCAAGTTCACACAAGACGCCCTGCCCGTCCGTTGCTATTTTCGGGAGTCGGAGTTCCCGCCGCCTGCAATGCGGGCCGGAGTATCCGTGGGAATGGTTACTGAAAGACGAGTCACGGCAACAGCGCGTTGAGGAGCACACCATGGGGGAAGGTCACGTTGGCATGACCTCGGTCGCGGATCCGCACTACCTGGGCGGTCTGGGTGACTGGCTTCGTTACCATGGCGACCGGAACCGGAACCAGGAAGCGGTCATCTTCGGCGAACACCGTTTTACCTACGGCGAACTCAACCGTCGGACCAATGCGGTGGCCAATGCGCTTTGGTACCGGGGTATTCGCAAGGGCGACCGGGTCGCGCTGCTGCTGCTCAACAGCAATGCGTTCCTGGAGACCTTTTTCGCCTGTGCCAAGCTCGGGGCCATCGCGGTGCCGCTCAACTACCGCCTGAGCCCGGCGGAACTGCACTTCATCCTGAGTGATTCCGGCGCACGCGTGCTGGTCTATCATCCCCGTTTCGCCAATCTGGTGGATCCGATCCGCGAGGACACCCCACTCGAACACGGCATCGCCGTCGCCGCGGCGGGCGAAGACATCGGCACTGACGCCGACTACGAGGAAACGCTGCAGGCCAGCGCTCAGACGGAGCCCGACGTGCTGGTGGGCCAACAGGATCCGCTGATGATGATGTACACCTCGGGCACCACAGGTAAGCCCAAGGGCGCCCTGATGAGTCATGCCAACCCCACCTGGATCGCCATCAACTCCATGCTGGGGGATCTGGCCGTCCACCGTGACGACACGGTGCTGACCGTGGCGCCGCTCTTCCACATCGGCGGCCTGGCCATCTACACGTTGCCGGCGCTCTACATGGGCACGAAAATCGTGCTGCACGCCGAATTCAACCCGGTGGAAACGCTACGCACCGTGGAGCGGGAGCGGGTGAGTATCCTGTTTCTGCTGCCGGCCATGTGGCAGGCCCTGACCCAGGTTCCGGAGATCGACCAATACCGGCTGGATTCGCTGCGCACACTGCTCTCGGGCGGTGCGCCCTGCCCGATCCCGGTGATCGAATTCTTCCAGAAGCGCGGCCTGCAGTTCCTGGAAGGCTTCGGCATGACCGAAACCTGCGCCAGCGCCTGCGTGCTGGGGGACGCCGACGCGGTGCGCAAGAACGGCTCGGTGGGCAAGCCGCTGATCCACGTCCAGATGCGTATCGTCGATGAGAACGACAACGATGTCCCCGCCGGGGAAACCGGCGAGCTGGTGCTGCGCGGGCCCACACTGTTCCTGGAGTACTGGAACCGCCCGGACGCGACCGAAGAGGCTTTCCGGAACGGCTGGTTCCACAGCGGGGATCTCGCCCGTCAGGATGAGGAAGGCTTTTATTACATCGTCGACCGCAAGAAGGACATGCTGATCTCGGGTGGCGAAAACGTCTACCCGACGGAGGTGGAACAGGTGCTTTACCGGCATCCCGCCATCCAGGACGTAGCCGTCATCGGCACGCCGGATACGCGCTGGGGCGAGGTTCCCATGGCGCTGGTGGTGCCGCGACCCGGCCAGTCCGTGACGCTGGATGAACTCCAGGACTTCTGCCGTGACAAACTTGCCCGGTTCAAGACGCCCAGGCATCTGAAACTGCTGGAAGCCCTGCCGCGTACGGCCACCGGAAAGATTCTCAAGCGCGAACTGCGCCAGCAGTATGCTGAGCACAACGCTTGACTTGACCATGAGCAGGCGCCTATCGCCTGCCGGCAACGGAGCATTCGATGAGCGAGAAAGTCGTGAGAATCGGCGGCGCCTCGGGGTACTGGGGGGACACCGCCATCGGTCCCGTTCAGCTGATCCGTCATGGCGGGCTGGACTATCTGATCTTCGACTACCTGGCGGAAATCACCATGTCCATCCTGGCCAAGGCCCAGTCCCGGGACCCGGAGGCCGGCTATGCCACGGACTTTATCTCCCGGGTGATGAAACCGCTGATCCGGGACATCGCGGACAAGCGCATCCGGGTCATCGCCAATGCCGGGGGCGTCAACCTGCAGGCCTGCCGTCGGGCACTGGAGCAGGTGGCCGCGGAGGCGGGCGTCTCGGTCAGGATCGGCACGGTGGAGGGAGACAACCTGCTGGGCCGCGCCGACGAACTACGACAGCAGGACGTCCGGGAAATGGGTTCCGGTGATCCGCTGCCCGGTCGGCTGATGAGCATCAACGCCTACCTGGGCGCCTTTCCCATCGCCGCGGCCCTGGATGCCGGCGCCGACATCGTGATCACTGGGCGCTGCGTCGACAGTGCCCTGGTGGTGGGCCCCCTGATCCATGAGTTCGGGTGGAAACCGGACCAGTACGATCAGCTTGCCGCCGGCGGTCTGGCCGGCCATCTGCTGGAATGCGGCGCCCAGGCATCCGGCGGCAATTTCACCGACTGGGAAAGCACCGTGGACGACTGGGACAACACCGGTTTTCCACTGGCGGAGGTCAACGCCGATGGCAGTTTCGTGCTGACCAAGGCCGCCAACACCGGGGGCATCGTCAATCCACTGATGGCCGGCGAGCAGATGCTCTACGAGATCGGCGACCCTTCCACCTACATATTGCCGGATGTGATCTGCGATTTTACCCGGGTCACCATGGAACAGGTGGGTGAAAACCGGGTACTGGTCCGCGGTGCCCGCGGCCGTGAACCCACCTCCATCTATAAGGTCAGCGCCACCTATGCCGACGGGTTCGGCTGTGTGGGCACCTTCGTCATTGCCGGACGGGAGGCAGCCACCCGGGCGCGCCGACAGGGTGAAGCCGTGCTGAAAAAAACCCGGCGTATGCTCCAGGAGGCGGGGCTGGGGGATTACGGCAAGACGGCCATGCAACTGGTGGGGACGGAAAGCCTGTTCGGCGCCCAGGCCAGGCCCGAGGCCCTGGCCAATCGGGAGGTGGTACTGCGGCTCGGGGTGCACCACGCCAGTCGGGAAGGCGTGGATATCTTCTCCAAGGAGTTCGTGGGCGCCGGGCTGTCCATGTCGCCCGGCTTGACCGGCCTGAGCCCCGGCCGCCCCCGGCCGACACCGATCGTGCGCCTGTATTCCTTCCTGATCGACAAGGAACAGGTGCCGGTGGAGGTCAAGCTGGGCGGTGAAATGATCCGCGTGCCTCATGTGGTCCACCGTGGCACCTCGGCAACGGCGGCTCCCGGGGAGGGCAGCCAGCCGGATTCCCAGGCGGTTGAGGGCGAGACCGTCGATATCCCGCTGTTCCGGCTTGCAGTGGCCCGCAGCGGCGACAAGGGGGACAAGGCCAACATCGGGGTCATCGCACGCAAGCCCGAGTATCTGCCGGTTCTCCGGGCAGCGCTGACCGCGGACCGGGTACGCGGGTATTTCGCCCACGTCACCCGCGGCCAGGTGGAACGCTTTGATCTGCCAGGGACCCACGCGATGAACTTCCTGCTGCACGAATCCCTGGACGGGGGTGGTGTGGCCTCGCTGCACCTGGACCCGCAAGCCAAGACCTACGGACAGGTGTTGCTGGAGATGCCCGTGCCCGTACCCCGGGATCAGGCGCAGGACTGGGGGCTGCCCATGCCCCACTGACCCCATAAGACGCATTCGGTCGCAACACCACACAACAAGCACCCCGGCCACGCACCGGGGTGACGACCGACAGAAGATGGAGGAGACACCACATGTACACGCTGGGGCGAGTGCTTTCCTGGCTGAACACGAC
>JAFIFU010000120.1 GCA_020831885.1 Ectothiorhodospiraceae bacterium | reverse complement strand
CCAACTCGCCGATGGCCCCGTCCCCGCTGTCCACAGGCGGGCCGTCCCCCTGGCGTTCGCCGGCGGGCACCGCCGAACCGGCGGCGATCTGGCCCGGGCGGGTGAGCGCCACATCGATATTGGCCGCCGCCTGGCGGGTCGGGCGGATCAGGAAACTGTCCCCGGCCTGGGCGCCGGCCAGGCTGCCCTCGCTGATGCGCATGCCGTCCACTGTCAGCGTGTCACCCGGCGCCAGGGTGAACTCCTGACGGTCTGCCAGGCGGGTCAGGGTCCACTGGGCCCCGTCGTAGCTCAACCGGTAGTCGGACCCGGTGAGCTCACCGATGGTGTCCGCATCAAAGGCCACATCCGGGCTGCCGGTGATGGTGTCGCTGTTGGCGGAACGCGGCAGCACCTGGGGCCCGGGCACGGTGAAGAAGTCCAGCCCGATATCGCCTTCCAGATTCCGCCCGAGCTGATGCTGGCTGTTGACGGCCGTGGCCACACTGGCGGCGATGCGGCCCAGCTCATTCCGCGTGGGTTCCAGGACCTGGCCGCGGAACTCCAGCAGACCGCCCAGACTGCCGCCGGAGAGGCTGCCGGTGACCCGCACGGTGCGGCTGCCCCCCTGGAGCACCACCTCCTGCACGGAGGGGTCGAACTCATTGGGCTGGACACTCATCCGGGACGCGCTGCCGCCGCTGACCAGGCTCTGCCCGTTGCCGATGAACACGTTCAACTGGCCGTCCTCCTGGGGAACCACGGAGGTACCGACGAGTTCCGAGAGCTTTTTCAGCTCCAGGCCACGCTGATCCAGCAGATCATTGGGTGGCTGCCCGGTCCGACCCTGGGCGGCGACGATCTCCCGGTTGAGCCGGGCGATGTTTTCGGCGTGCTGGTTGATCTGTTCCAGCTCCGTTCGGATGCGGTTGTTGTTCTCCGCGGAGAGGTCATCCAGCCGGCGGTTGAGCAACTGGAAGCGGCTGGTCAGGCTCTCGGCCTGGGACAGCAGCACCTCCCGGGCGGAGGAGGAGGCGGGATCATTGGCCACATCCTGCAAGGCGTTGAAGAAGCCCTGAAGTTCCGGCGACAGCCCGGCCTGCTTGTCCGCCAGCAGATTGTCGATGCGTCCGGTGAACTCCGCCAGCACGCCGTGCCGGGCGTGCTCGCTGGTGGCATTGCGCAGGGCCAGCTCCCGGTTCTGATCCACCAGCCGCTGGACCGTCGTGGTATTGACCCCGGTGCCGATGAACCCGGCGCCGGAATCCATGGCCGGCCGCGCCCCGAACTCCACCCGCTGGCGGCTGTACCCCTCGGTATTGATGTTGGAAATGTTATGGGACGTGGTGGTCAGCGCCCGCTGGAAGGCCAGCAGCCCGGAAACACTGGTGGAAAAGATGTTCGCCATGCCGTTTCTCCGCCCCTCACCCGATCTATGTCGTCACCGTGCTGGTTTCCTTGAGCCCCGCCAGGGTGTTCTGTAGCAGCTCACCCCCCATGATCCGCTGAATCTTCTCCGCATAGGCCGGATCAGTGGCATAACCGGCGCGCTGCAATTCCCGGGTGTAGGCCTTCGGGTCATCGCTGACCTCCAGCGCGCCTCGGTAACGGGGATTCTGTTTGAGGAAGTTCACGTAATCCTCGAAGCTTTCCTCCAGTGAGCCGTAAGCACGGAATTCCGCCATTTCCCGCTGGGGCACCCCCTCCCGGTACTCCAGCGTGGGAACCCGCACCCGATCCCCCTGCCAGCCGGGGCTGGCCTTGATGCCGAACAGGTTGTGGCTGCTGCTTCCATCCCCCCGGCGGATGACATGCTGCCCCCAGCCGGTTTCCAGGGCCGCCTGCGCCACCAGGGCCCGGGGGTCCGCTCCCAGCCGCTGGGCGGCCCGTTGGGCCGCCGGCCAGACGTCATTGATAAAGTCCTCCGGGGTATCCCAGGCCGCCTGTTTGCCCCCCGGCCGCTCCGCTGGCGCCGGCGCGGAAATGGCCTCCGCCGGTTGCCCCTCCCGGATCTGCATGGGCGGAATCCGCCGGGCGTAGTCGGCGATCCCCTGCCCACCTCCGGGCCGGCCGGTGTCCAGACCGGCCTGCTGACGCAACTGGCGCTCCACCATGTCCGCGATCCCGAAGCCCTGCCCCTGGCTCATGGAGACCGCCAGTTGCTGGTCATAGAGATCGCGGTACTGATCGCTCTGCGGGCTGCTGAACAGGCCGCCGTCCCCCGGCGTGGCGGCGCGCATGTTCTTCAGCATCATCTGCACAAACAGCGACTCGAACTGCCGGGCCACTTCCCGCAGCGTGTCCTCGCCGGGGTTCTGCAGATCCCGCCGAAGGCGCTGGGCGGCGCCGGTGTCGAAGATGTTGGCCGAATGGACAGTCATGCTTATCCTGCTTCCTGGTTTATCGGCGAACCGCGTTGAGTGCGGCTTTCCGGCTGCGACCCGCTGTGTTGTCGGAGATCCGCGCTGGGCGCGGCTTCCGACCTACGCATACGCCCCGGCGGTGGCAAGCCTTCAGATCACGATCAGTTCCGCGCGCAGGGCGCCCGCCTGGCGCAGGGCTTCCAGGATGGAAACCAGGTCGCCAGGGGCGGCGCCGACGCTGTTGACCGCGTTGACGATCTCCTGCAGCTCCACCCCCGGCCCGAACAGGAACATGGGGTTCCGCTCCTCGATCACCTCGATCTCGGTATCCGGGACCACCACCGTCTCCCCCCGGCCGAAGGGCGCCGGCTGTGAGACGTCGAAGGATTCGGCGATGGTCACCGTCAGACTGCCGTGGGTGACCGCCGCCGCCTGCACCCGGACATGCTGGCCGATCACCACGGTACCGGTGCGGGAGTTGACAATGACGCGGGCCGGCGCATCGCCCGGCTCCACGCGCAGGTTCTCCAGATAGGAAACGAAACCCACCCGCTGATCCGGGTTCTGCGGCGCGCGTACGGCCACGGAGACAGCATCCCGGGCCTCCGCCGTCTCCGGCCCCAGATTCTGGTTGATGGCGTCCGCCATGCGGCGGGCCGTCGTGAAATCCGGGGAATGCAGGTTGAGCACGATGGACTCCCCGGCGGCGAAGGGGGTGGCCACCTCCCGTTCCACGCTGGCGCCGTTGGGAATGCGGCCGGTGCTGGGCACATTCACGGAGATGCGGCTGCCGTCCGCGCCCTCCACGCCGAAGCCGCCCACCACCAGATTGCCCTGGGCAATGGCGTAGACTTCGCCATCCGCGCCCCGCAGCGGGGTCATGAGCAGGTTGCCGCCGCGCAGACTGCGGGCATTGCCCAGGGAGGACACGGTGACATCGATGGTCTGTCCGGATTTGGCAAAGGGCGGCAGTTCCCCGGTGACCATAACGGCAGCCACGTTATTGGTCTGCAGGTTCACATTGGGCGGAATCTGCACCCCCTGCGCCGCCAGCATGCTGCGAATGCTCTGGACGGTGAACGGCGTCTGGGTGGTCTGGT
>JAFIFU010000054.1 GCA_020831885.1 Ectothiorhodospiraceae bacterium | reverse complement strand
CGTAGGTCGGTAGCCGCCCGCAGGGCGGATCACCGACGTCAAGATAAACCCGGCCACATTACTCCGTCGGCAGCGAAACGCTGACCATGAAGCTCGTGCCCGTCCGCTCATCCAGCAGGTCAAACTCCAGGCGGCTATCGGAGAGATCCATGCCCTCCTCGATCTCCACCAACGCGTCCGTCAGACCGCGGCCAGGAAGCGTGTTGTCCACCAGGTCGTCCCCGCTGATCGTCCCGACCGTTTCGGTGCCCTGAATCAAGCGGATCTCTTCCACCAGGAAATCCCGGTTGGACAGGTTGAAGAGCACCACCAGAACCGCCGGCCCGTCCAGCTCCGGTGGTTCAACGATGCCTTTCGCGCGGGCAATGATCTGACCGAAATCCTCCACCACCGCAATGGGAACGGAGTCCTCCGCCAGCGTGCCGTCAACCTGTGCATCCACCAGGAAGAAACCCACGGTATCGGACCGGAACTCCACGGTTGCCCGCCCTTCACTGGTGGTCGCCTGGGCGTCGAAGAGAATGTTCTGGCCGCCGCGGACCACAAACTCCACTTCCCGTTCCGGGGACAGGGGAGCGCCTTCCTGATTGGCCCGTACCAGCGCCTCCAGATCAGTAGCGTCGCTATTGTCCGCGAGGATCACATTGGGCGTTGCCGACAAGTTCAGGCTGCGGGGCGCATTGGGCGCCGCCACTATCTCGATGGGCTGGTCAGCGAGTTCATCCCCCAGACCGGCGGAGACAGTGACATTACCGGGGGCGAAGCCCGCCGCAAGCCCGGGCCTGTCCGAGGGGTCGAGGAACCGCAGTACCTCGTCATCGCTGCTGCTCCACTGGACCTGCCCGGTGACGTCTTCCCCATTCAGGTTGGCGGTGAGTTGCACCACAGCCCCCTGATCCAGGTCCGTGGGAGCGTCGATGTGTAGAGTTTGCCCGGCGACAATCTCTTCCACTGTCACCGAGACGGTGTCGGTTCGGGTTATGTCGGAGCCCGAGGGGTTGAAACTGGCGGTGATGTCCGCCGCACCCGCCCCAACGCCTTCCAAAACCCCCGTCTGGTCGCCGTCGGAGCCAACCGTGGCAACGCTTTCATCGTCCGAACTCCACGCCGTATCCCGGGTGACATCACGCGCATCCGCCAGGCCTTCAAACATGGCCAGTGCCCGGAGCTGCTGTTTGCCGCCCCGGAACAGTTCCAGCGGGCCCTCCGGTTCGATCCTCAGACTCTCAAGCGCCCCGGGAAGCACCTTCACCTCGGCGGTAACACTCAAGCCCTGATAATCAACCGTGATCCCGGTCTCCCCCACCTGGATGGCGCGGAGCAGCCCCGCTGTCTCCTCGTCGAGAGCGGCCACGGTGTCATCACCCACCGCCCACGCCGCATCGTTGGTGACGTTCTCCGTGCTGCCGTCCTGGAACACAGCGGTGGCGGTGAGTTGTTCCGAGGTTCCGGCCGGAAGTTCGATCCGGAGCACGCCCAGCCGGAGCTCTGATGCAAGGTTTTCGTCCACAACCAGCTCTGCGGTCCCACTGACGCCCTCAAACTCGCCGCTAACCGTGGTTTCGCCGGCGGCGAGGGCGATCAACAGGCCCGGGGTTCCGGCGTCGAACTCCGCCAGGTCAGTGTCGTCCACGGCCCACGCCGTATCCGCCGTCACATCCTCGCTGGTTCCATCGCTGTAAAATGCGGTCGCGGCTAGCTGTTCTGTCTCCTCCGTGGACAACCGGATAGTGGACGGGGAGATTTCAAGCCGCTCCAACTCGACTGTCGGGCCGTTGCCGGGTGTCGATGACGACCCACCACCGGAAGAGCTGCTGCCTCCGAAACAGCCGCTCAGGCCTACGGCCATGATAAGCATCAGCAAGGGGGCGCGGATCAACATAATCGCAATACTCCGGTTTATGCACCAAGTCCGAGTTTGTCGGGCGGGTCATCGTGGAAGGCAGATCATTTCTGCCTACCTCCCCATGTCCAATGGTACATTAACGGGATTCCATTCGCTGACACAATCGAGGTGCCCATGGCGGCTGCGGAGCATCCGGCTGCACGCGCATTACTGGATTTCATCGACCGTTCCCCCAGTCCCTGGCATGCGGTGGCCAGTTGCGTTCAGGAGCTGGCCACCGCCGGTTACCAGCAACTGAACGAAGGGAATCCCTGGCGGCTGGAGTCCGGGCAGGGCTACTACGTCATTCGCGATGACTCCTCCCTGATCGCCTTCCATACGGGATCCGGCGCCATGGCGGAGCACGGCTCCCGCATCATCGGCGCCCATACCGATTCCCCCGGCTTCCGGGTCAAGCCCAATCCGCTGAAGCGCAATGCCGGCCTGGACACCGTTGGTGTGGAGATCTATGGCGGGCCCATTGTCGCCACCTTCGCCGATCGGGATCTCACCCTCGCCGGTCGCGTGGTGGTCCGCGACGGCAACGGGGAACTGCACACACGGCTCTACCGTGCTCCCAACCCCGTGCTGCGTTTCCCCAACCTGGCCATTCACCTCAACCGCACCGTGAATCAGGAGGGGTTGAAATACGACCTGCACCAGGAACTGCCATTGATCCTGGGCACCTTGCAGGAGGCGCTGCCGTCCCGGTCCGATTTCCAGGCGCTGCTGGCCCGGGAGCTGGGTACGGACGCGGAAGCCGTGGTGTCCTGGGAGCTGGCGGTGGCGGACACCCAGCCGGGGGCCTTTTTCGGCCTGGAGCGGGAGTACATCGCCGACAGCCAACTGGATAACCTGGCCTCCTGCCATGCCGCGTTGGAGGCATTGCTCACCGCGCCGGAAGACGGCTATCAGGGGTTGCGGCTCATCGCCCTGTTCGATCATGAGGAGATCGGCAGCCAGAGCTTCAAGGGTGCGGACGGCCCATTCCTCCAGGACGTGCTGGACCGCCTGTCCGAAGCCTTTCTGGACGGAACCGGCGCCGCCCGCCAGGCCCGGGCCCGAAGCCTGGTGCTGAGCGCCGATATGGCCCATGCCCACCATCCCAACTACGCGCGCTATTACGATCTGGAGCACGCGGTGCACCCGAACCGGGGGCCGGTCATCAAGCTGAACGCCAATCAGCGCTACGCCACCGACGGCGTTGCAGAGGCGGTATTCGAAACCCTTTGCCAGGAGGTGGAGGTGCCCGTCCAGCGCTATGTCCACCGGAACGATCTTCCCTGCGGCAGCACCATTGGTCCGATTACGGCCGGGCGTCTCGGCATCCGCTGTGCCGATATCGGCAACGCCATGTGGTCCATGCACAGCCTCCGGGAGAGTGCCGGCGCACTGGACCACGATTACATGATCCGCACCATGCGGCATTTCCTCACCCGGGAGCGGCTACCGCTCCGGGAGGCGACACCATGAGCACCCAGGCATCCCTTCTGCAATTGCTGGCCGACGGCGCGCCCCATTCAGGGGAATCCCTGGGTCAGCGGCTGGGTATCAGCCGCGCGGCGGTGTGGAAACACATCAAGGCGCTGCGGGACGCCGGCCTGGAAATCGACGGCGCTTCCGGCGCCGGCTACCGCCTGCGGCACCCCATCCGGCTGCTGGATGAGGCGGAGATCAAGGCGGCCACCGGCCAAGCCATCGGGCAGTACGCCGGGTTGCGGGTGGAATATCAGGTGGACTCCACCAACCGTCTTGCCCTGGAGGCATCTCCGCCGCTGCCCGTGGCCGTGCTGGCGGAGCAGCAGACCGCCGGACGCGGGCGGCGTGGCCGGCCCTGGATGTCCCCTCTGGGTGGGGCGCTGTACCTGAGTGTCGCCTGGCCGTTCGAGGCGCCGGCCCGGGGGCTGTCCGGACTCAGCCTGGTGGCGGGGCTCGCCCTGGCCGACGCCATCGAGGAGGCCTGCGTGCTCAACACCCGGCTCAAGTGGCCCAACGATGTCCAGGCCCAGGGTCGCAAGCTCGCCGGCATCCTGATCGAACTTGTCGGCGATCCGGCGGGCCAATGCCGGGCGGTCCTCGGCCTGGGCGTGAACTGCGCGCTCCCCGAGAGCGTGGCGGAAGGCATCGATCAGCCCTGGACCGATCTGTACCGGGAGACCGGTGCGGTACCCGATCGCAATCGCCTGGCCGGAGCCCTGCTCCGGAATCTGGCGGCAGTGCTGCCGGTATTCGAACGTGACGGTTTCGCCGCGTTCCAGCAGCAGTGGGATCAGCGGGATGCGCTGCGAGGCCAGGACGTGGTACTGGCACTGGGGGAACGCTCGCTGGAAGGTAAAGCACTGGGCGTGGACGCCGATGGCGCGCTCAGGCTGCAGACCCCGGACGGCGAGCACCGCTACGTTGCCGGCGAGGTCTCGGTCCGGCTGCGATCATGATGCTCCTGTTCGACCTGGGGAACTCCCGCATCAAGATCGCCCGGTGGCATGACGGGCGGATCGTCCAGCGCTTGAGCATCCCTCACTCGGGCCAGCTCCCCGTGGAGCTGCTGTCGGTGCTGGACGGGATGCCGGCACCGGAGACCGTTCTGGGCTGTCATGTGGCCTCAGAGGAGCTGGCGGCTGCGCTGGACGAAGCGCTGACCAGCCGCTGGGCCCTGCGCACGCGCTGGATGCGCTCCACTGCGGAACAGGGCGGGCTCCGCAACGCCTATCCGCAACCGGAACTGCTGGGCGTGGACCGCTGGATGGCCATGCTGGGCGCCCTGGAACTGGGCCTGCAGCCCTGCTGCATTGTGGACTGCGGAACCGCTGTCACCGTGGACGTGGTGGATGCCGCGGGACGCCACCAGGGCGGCCTGATCTTCGCGGGCCTGGCCCTGAGCCGCCAGGCCTTGTCCCAGCGCGCACACCGGCTAAGTGATGCCGGCGAGGGCGAACTGCCGTTGCTGGCCACCGAGACCCTCACCGCTATCCGCAGCGGTACCTTTCACGGCCTGGCCGCCGCCATCAGCGGGCTGTTCCGCGGGATACAGGACAGCCGGGGCGATCCCCTGCAGCTTGTCCTCACCGGCGGCGACGCCCAAGTGCTCGCCCCGGCGCTGACCGGCTGTTCCCCGCGCCTGGAGCCGGATCTGGTATTCCATGGCCTGCTGCGGGCTGCCAGGGAGCCGGAGGGATGAAGTGGCTGTTGCTGTTGATGTTGGTGGCCAACATCGCCTTGTTCGCCTGGCACTATCCGGAGAGCACGCGGGATCCGGAACCCCGGCCAGCGAAGCCGGGCCCCGGTACGCTGACCCTGCTCTCCGAGATGGATGCCCGGGGTGGCGCACCTGAACCGGAACACAATTCCCGGTTGGCGGATCGCGGCTGCTTCGCCAGCCAAGCCCTGGATTCCCGCGACGAGGCAACGGATCTGCAGCAGGCGGTGGCGGACGGCCGCGCCCTGGTGGCGCCGTTGGAAGAGCTGCGGCAACTGGGCCACTGGGTGTATCTGCCACCGATGGACAGCGGGGCGGCCGCCGAGGCGCGCTTGAGCGAACTCCGTGAACTGGGCATCACCGACGTCAGCCTTGTTCGCCAGGAGGAGCAGCGCCACGCCATCTCGTTGGGCGTGTTCAGCTCCGAGGAACGCGCCCGCGAGCGTCAGGAGCAGCTCCTCCGAGAGGGCGTGGAAGCGGAAACGGGGGAACGCCTCCGCCGCACCGAACGCTACCGGGTGGTGGTCACCGACATCACAGCGGACGCCCTGCCCGCCGACTTCGCCTGGTCCTCCATCGATTGCCAAGCCACCCGGGACTGAACTACCATTTTGCGTCCAATGCTGGCGTAGCTCAGTTGGTAGAGCAGCTGATTTGTAATCAGCCGGTCGCGGGTTCGAATCCTGTCGCCAGCTCCAGATACTTCCTGCAAGGCAGGTATGCCCCCGCAAACATCATGCCTGCGGGGGCGTTCACTGCCCTGGTATCAGGATATCCGGAGGCCCGCGGGCCCGCTTTGCGGCAGCCCGAGGCGCTCCTGTCCGAACCCGGGATCGCTCATGACGCGTGTGATTAGCCCGTGTGTGTCCATCTGCAAGCTGGATGAAGACGATATCTGTATCGGGTGTGGACGAACCCTGGAAGAACTCAGGCAGTGGCCCACTGCGTCCGTCCCGCGGCAACGGCAAATCGTCCGTCAGGCAGCGGCGCGCCTTTGCAAGGCCGGGGCGCAGGAGAGTCGGTGAGCCCGCCGCGGGCGGTCGGCGCCACCGGGTTTGCGCTTCCTTGGCCCGGCATCAACGATAAGGCGCATCCTGTTGGCGGTCCCGGGCCAACTGCGCCTCGTACTGTTCCCCGATGGCCAGTAACCGGTCCTTGCTGATGATCCGCTCGGACCGGTCTTCCATGTGATATTCGAAAATACGCGTCTCGACGATGGAGTCCACCGGGCACGATTCCTCGCAAAAACCGCAGTAGATGCATTTGAACAGGTCGATGTCGTAGCGGGTGGTGCGCCGGGTTCCGTCCTCCCGCTGCTCGGAGTCGATGGTGATGGCCAGGGCCGGGCACACTGCCTCGCAGAGCTTGCAGGCAATGCAGCGCTCCTCGCCGTTGGGATAACGCCTCAGGGCATGCAGCCCGCGAAATCGCGGCGATTGGGGCCCCTTTTCTTCGGGGTACTGAATCGTCACCTTGCGGCGGAAGAGGTTGCGGCCGGTCAGGCGCAAGCCCCGTAACAGTTCCACCAGCAGGAAGGTTCTTGCCAGATCGCCGATCCGGCTGTGACTGGCGCGCGTGGACATGGCGTGTCCTCCTGGCGGGCGTGGCTGTTCGCGGAAATCCGTTGACCAATAGTTTCGATTCGATACTATATGATGTATGA
Organism: Ectothiorhodospiraceae bacterium; assembly: GCA_020831885.1. Taxonomy (GTDB): domain Bacteria; phylum Pseudomonadota; class Gammaproteobacteria; order Nitrococcales; family Aquisalimonadaceae; genus LSCE01. The sequence continues at coordinate 15,672 of JAFIFU010000054.1, read as the reverse complement.
ACGATTCACTCAAACAGTCTGCGGACAGACTTGCGGCCAGCATCCGCCACCTGGTACGGGCAACCGACCCGGATGCGAACGCCGACGGCCTCACACCCCTGCAGTGGAACGCACTGCACTATCTGGCGCTGGCCAACCGCCTGTCCCGCACGGTTTCCGGCTTTGCCGCCTACAACGGAACATCCAAAGGGACGGCATCCCAGGTGATCAGGGGGCTGGTGGAGCGGGGCTACATCCGCCGCGTGGCCAGTGGGCAGGACGGACGCAGCGCCGAGTTGGTTCTGACCGATGCGGCCAAGAACAGGCTCAGCGCTGCCGCCGGTACGCCGCTGACCCGTGCCATCCAGACCTTGTCCGATGAGGATCGGACACGCCTGCAGGCGGTTATGGATACCCTGATGCGCCGGGCGCGGCCCCCTGCGGGGCGTAGTTGTCTCGGAAGCTGCGCGGACTGTGCCCACCACAAGTCATGGCGCGACGGCGGGGCAGAGCTTGCCCGTTGTAGCCGTGAAGGGCATCTGCTGGATCAGGAAGACCTTACAAAAATCTGCGTTGCCTACGAGCCGCGCTGACCGGTGCTACCGCAAACGCATCCGTCGGTCGCCGCGCGAAGTATACGCCTCAGACGCATGGAGGTGCGCATGGATAAGCAGTTACCCGGGCGCCCGTTACCGCCGGGCACAATCGGCCTGAATCCGGATCAACCGGGGGATGCCATCGTGGATGCCGGGTTCCTGGCGGCCCGGTTGGGCATGACTGAAGCCGAACTACGGGATGCCATGCAGGCCGGACGCGTCACCGGTCGGGTGGAACGGGGGGAGCAGGGCGATGCCGGGCGATGGCGTCTGGTGTTCAGAGGGCAGGGGCGGGGCCTGGCATTGCTGATCGAACCGGATGGGCGTTGCTACGAGCAGCAGACCGCAGGCCCGCGACGGACGGGCACAGGGCGGCGCCGCATCGGAAGGCCGTATGCAGCGATGAGCGGGAGAAGCCGTATGATCAACACGCTGCGCATCCTCCTGCGTTCCGTGCTCCTCCAGACAGCGCGGCGCAATGCTTTGGTGGATGACACCGGAATCCTGCATGGCCTCAAGCCGTTTCTGCCGGACCTGGAGTCGGAGACCCTGCAGCGGGGGCTCGCAATCCTCATGGAGGAAGACGCACGCGCCGACCGGCCGTTCCTGTCCGCATTGGTTTTCACGCGGCCCGGCATGAAGCCATGGGACGGCTTCGTACCCACGGCGGCCCGGCTCCGGCGATTCAAGGGATCCGAAGCAGACCACCGGGCTGCCGCTGCCTTCTGGAAGGAGCAGCGCAGGGCGGCGCAGGACTACTACAGCCCACAGCCGCTCGGGTGAGTGCGGGGGCTCACGCCGAACGATAGCGACGCTGCGCGGTTACGCCGGACATCGCGGATCCGTCCGCGAATCCCCGTTGGCGTGGCCATCGCCCCCGACGGCCCTCAGAACACCTGGCCCAGGGAGAGATATCCGGCGTGACGTCCGGCCTCCGCCTGGCTGACACCCAGGTGAAGGGCGCCGATGGGGGTCAGGATCACGCCGATCAGCGAGGCGGCGGGAATCAGATCATCCAGGGAGCGGGGCTCCTCGTCGTCCCACACATTGCCGGCTTCCAGCGCCCCGCCCAGAAACACCGGAAGCCCCCCCAGGGTCCGGTATCCGGTGATCTGGCGCAGGTAGGCCAGACGCGTATGCGCCAGGTGGGTGCCGGTCAACGCGTCCCGCTGGAAGCCGGACAGGTTCATGAAGCCGCCCAGGGTGTACAGCTCATGGATCGGGGCCTCGCCGCTGGTAAAACTTCCCAGCCGTGCACCCGCCAGCCAGGTGTTGCGTTCTTGGCTGACAGCACCGAGCAGTTGGACGGAAACGCGCTGGAAATCGTCATCGGCGCCAAGGGCCTCATCGCTGTAGTCATAGCGCAGGGAGAGGTAGCCGCCGCTGCGCGGCAGCAGCGGGTTGTCCAGTCTGTCCAGGGTGAGCTCGATGAAGGCGATACCGGTGGTGAAACTGTCATGTCGGGGCAGATCCGGCGGCTGGATGCGCGCCCGCGCTCTGCCGCCGCCGAACTGGTAGCCCAACCGCAGATCGGTGATATTCCCGAACTCCCGGCCCACGGCCAGTCCCAGCTCGTATCGGGTGATACGGTATCGCCCCACCTGGTCGCCTGCATCGAAGATATTGCGATCCTGGCGGCGGAGTTCCGCCCAGGGCGTCACATAGGCCCGGGCATCCCGGCGGAACGGCTGCCAGTATCCCAGATGCAGCCCGGGCTCGCTGCCCACCTCCAGGTCTGCCTGAAATTCCGCGCCCAGCCTGTTGACCTCGGTCAGCAGGTAGCTGACCCCGGCCCGGTAGTTGGAGCTGGAATCGAAATCGTCCTCCAGCGCCAGCCCGAACCGCAGATAACGTGGCCCCCAGGAGCGCGGCACAGCGGTCACCTCAAGACCGCCGCGCCCGTCCTCCTCCACGTAGCGATAGTCCACACGCTCGAAGTACCCCAGCCCGTACAGGCGTTCCATGTCCGCGTTCAGCGTCTCCGGATCCAGCGGTTCGCCGGGTTCGCTGTGAATGCGGGATAACAGCAGTTCATCCCGAAGCCGGGACTGGTTGTCCAGCCGGATGAAGTCCACCCGGCGCACCGCCGGCTCGCCCCGGCGTTGCCGTGCCAGGTGCCGTTCCCAGGCAGCATCGTCCACCGCCAGTTCCAGCAGGCGCTGGCGTTCGCTGCGGGCCGCCAGGGCCCCGGCCACAATGGCCTCCTCAGCACGGTCGAAATCCGCGGTGCCGATCCGGATGCCGGTGAGGTCCGGGCGGACGTAGAGATCCGTGGGTTTGAGGGTGGCGATCTGCTGTGCCACGTTCTGGCGGATCATCAGGTGACTGGTCTGCTCCATCACGGAGAAAGGCCCGGTGAGCTCGCTCACCTCCAGGCCGTCCCCACCCACATCCACGGCAATGACCACTTCCGCCCCCATGGCCCGTGCCAGATCCACCGGCAGATTATTGGCGATGCCCCCATCCACCAGCAGGCGTCCCTCCCATTTCACCGGTGCGATGGCGCCAGGGATGGACATGCTGGCACGCATTGCCAGCGCCAGGTCGCCGCTGCCCAGCGCAAGGACTTCACCGCTCTGGATGTCCACCGCAGTGGCCCGGAAGGGCAGCGGAAGCCGGTCGAAATCCGTTATATGGGCGGAGTCCAGGGACAGCTCCCGCAGGATCGCGGTCAGCCGCTGCCCCTGCAGCAGCCCCGGGGGAAGCAGCAATGCGTCCCTGCTCACGCCCAGGGTGACCTGGCGGGGAAAGCCCCAGTCCTCGGCCTTGCGGCGCAGGCTGCGGAAGCGGCGGGCGGGGTCGTCGCGGAAGGCGTCCTGCCAGTCCATGTCCACCACCAGGTTCTGCAGTTCCCGGGGTGAGAGGCCCTGGGCGTAAAGCCCCCCGACGATGGCCCCCATGCTGGTGCCAACCACCAGATCCACGGGCACCTGCAGCTCCTCCAGAACCTGCAGCACACCCACATGGGCGATGCCCTTGGCGCCACCACCGCCCAGCACCAGCCCCACAACCGGGCGGTCCGGTGTCGTTTCGGCGGCTGCCAGGCCCGGCGCGGCGCTCAGCAGGCCCAGCGCCCCGGCCAGCAATGCGGACAGGAGCGCATGGTGGCTTCGCCGGGGCATCTCAGTCCTCCGCGTCGTCGTAGTCCCCCTTGTAGGTGGGGTTGGTCCGGGCGTCCTTCGGGGCCACCGCCGTTTCGTCCCTGCCCGTCCCGGCAGGCAGCGCCCGCCGGCGGACGACGTTGACATTCGCCGGCGGCGCCGTGCCGTCCTTGCCCTCGCCGAAGTACAGCGTGGTGTGGGGGAAGGGTTTCTCGATGCCGGCGGCGTCGAAGTGCTGTTTCACCAGGCGGTTGTAGGCCCGGCCGATGGCCCACTGGGCGCCGGGCAGGGTCTTGATCCGCACGCGGACGTTCACCGAGCTGTCCGCGAACTCCGTCAGCCCGTGCACCTCCAGTTCGTCCACCAGGATTTGCTGGCGGGCGTCGTCGTCGGAGAGCAGTTCGTCGAAGGCCTCCCGCAGCACGGCGATGACCTCGTCCACGTTTTCCCGGTAGGCCACGCCATACACACCCAGGTGATAGGCGAACTCGCGCATGTAGTTGGAAACGCTTTGCACCGACGAGAACGGAATGATGTGGTAGGTACCGGACAGATCGCGGATGCTGATCGAGCGGATGGTCAGCCGCTCCGCTTCCCCGGTCACGCCGCCCACGGTCACGATGTCGCCGACGCTGATGGCGTTCTCCAGTTGGATGAACAGGCCGTTGATCACGTCCTCCACCAGCTTCTGCGCACCGAAGCCCACGGCCAGGCCCAGAACACCGGCACCGGCGATCAGTGGTCCGATGTTGATGCCGATCTCCGCCAGCACAATCATCGTGGTCATCACCACCAGGACGATGGCCACGGCGTTGCGGAAGATGGTGAGCAGCGTCTTCTCCCGCGGCCCGGGTTCACCGTTGCCGGCCGCCGGGTTCAGGCGGTATTCGATCCAGCTTGAGAACACCAGCCACACGGCCAGGGTCAGGCCCAGGATCAGGATCAGGGAGATGATGGTGCCGATGGCTGCCGTGCCGGAATCGGAGACAACCCACTGCGCCAGGTCGAAGAAGCCCCAGGCGTCCGCCACCACGCCGATCACCATCAGCAGAATCAGCAGCCGCATGAGTTTCAGGCTGTTGGGGATGTAGGCGTTCAGGCGGCCTTCCAGCAGCGGGAACCGCTGCCGGGTCTCCTCCGGCACCCGGATGCGCCGGCCAATGACCTGAGTCAGTATGGCCGAGACCAGGAACCCCAGCAGAATCGCCACCCCCGATTGCAGCGTGGCCTGGGCCATGAACGGCAAGGCATCCTCCGGCCGGGTGACGGTGACGATGGCCAGGGCGGCGAAATAAGCGATGGCGATCATGTGCCAGGAGCGCGCCAGGCTGTTGGTCAGAAACCGGGTGAACGCCATGCCGCTCCTGGCTGCCGCGGCCTCCAGCTGGCCGCGCACCCGCTGACGGTTCTGCAGAATGATCGTGAGCGCGTACAGGAACGCACCCAGCATGATCAGCAGCCCCACACCGCGGCCCAGAGCGGGCGCCAGGTTGATGCTGATCAGCGGCACCACCAGCATCAGCCCGTAGCCGATAAAGCTGGCCAGCCGGGCCAGCCAGGCGTTCCAGTAGGCGGCTTCCTCCCCGGGCAGCAGCAGCAGGCGCAGCCCCTCGTCCCGGGAGGCGAACAGCACACGGATCGCCGCCTTGAACACCTCGATGACCAGGAAGGCGTTCAGGAACAGCGAGTGCCGGGTCTCGATCACGCCCGTCTCGCCGATCAGCGTCACCGTCAGGGCGTACCCGGCCACCCAGGCCAGAAGCACAACCGCCAGATCCACCACCGCCGCCGCCAGAACAGCCAGGGTGCGCCGCAGGATGGGCGGCATCGGGCCCGGTTGCAGTGCCCAGCGGTTGGCCCGGCCGAACAGGCCGCGGGCGAGCCGTCTGAGCACCAGGAACACCGCGGCCGTCGCCACGATCACCAGCAGCAGATCCAGCGCCGCCCCGCCCAGGGCCAGCAGGTCCTGTTCTTCACCCCGCAGGTCCAGTGCGCGCAGCGCCGTGAACGCGTCGTTCAGCTCACGGACCGCACCCTCCGCCATCTGCTGCGTCGTCAGGGCAATACGCTGCGGCAAGGTGTGTCCGTCCCCTTCCTCGGCCGCTGCCGCCTCGTCCCCGTCATCGGCGGCGAGCCGTCGCAGCTCCTGGATCAGTTCCTCGCGGCTGGTGTCGTCCTCCAGCAGATCCGCAAGGCGGCTGTACCCCCCGCCGGATTCCGCAACCGCCGGGGCCAGCGGGGCCGCCAGCAGCAGCGCGATCAACAGGATGTGGCACCAGGAAGCAAACCGTGTTGGAACCCTCACAAGCATGTCCTTCTTGTTGATGCCGGTTGCGGCGGGTGAAGACCCGCCAATAAGAATGCCCTGTTCAAGACTGTTCTGGCGGATGGGCGCGCAGCGCCGTCAGCGCCTTCTCCAGTGCCTTCAGGCGTTGGAATAGATCCTCCAGCTGGGTGAACCGCACAGTGTTCTTGCGCCACTGGCGGACCGGCTGCGCCGGGAGCGGTGACGCATAGACCCCCTTCTTGTCGAGGTTCTTGGTGACTCCGGTCATGCCGCTGATGGTCACGCCGTCCGTGATCTCGATGTGTCCGGTGATGGCCGACTGGCCGCCGATCACGCACCAACTGCCGATGGTGGTACTGCCCGCAATCACCGTGCAGCCCGCGATCACGGTGTGGGCGCCCACCCGCACGTTGTGGGCGATGTGTACCAGATTGTCGATCTTGACCCCGTCCCCGATCACCGTATCCGCCAGGGCGCCCCGATCCAAGGTGGAGTTGGCCCCGATCTCCACATCGTTCCCGATCCGGACCGAACCCAGCTGGGGTACCTTGTGCCAGCCTTCCGGGCCCGGAGCGAAGCCGAAACCATCGGCCCCGATCACCACCCCGCTGTGAAGGATTGCGTTGTCACCCACGCTGCAGCCGGGGTAAAGGCGAACGCCGGCGGCAAGCCAGCAGTTCTCGCCCAACCGCACATCCCGGCCCACCACGCAACCGGGGCCGATTTCGCTGCCGGGCCCGATCCGCGCCCCGCTTTCGACCACCGCCTGCGGCCCCACCGAGACGCCGTCGGCCAGCACCGCATCGGCCGCCACCACGGCCGTCGGGTGAACCCCGGGTGCCGCCCGGTCCCGGGGGTGGAGCTGGCAGGCGATGCGGGCGTAGGCATGGTACGGGTCGTCAACCACCAGGGCGTTCACCGGGCATGCATCCGCATGTTCCTGTTTCAACAGCACGGCGCCGGCGCGGGTGGTGGCAAGCTGTTCCCGATACCGGGTGCTGGCGTAGAAGCCGATCTGGTCCGGGCCCGCCTGGCCCAGGGCGGCCACGCCGGTGATGGTCGCCGTGCTGTCCCCCCGGAGTTCCGCTCCCACCAGGGCGGCCAGCTCACTCAGCGTCCTGCCTCCTTCCTTCATTGGGTGCTTCCTCGTATCATGCGATGTCATCAGGCATTCAATCGGGCGTACCGCCTGAACGTTAGCGCGTCTGGTACGTTAAATGCCAACCAGTCGATGGCTTGATATTGCATGCCGCTGCTATAGTGCAAAAAGAATCGACATTCTACTGGAACTGCTGGCAGCCGGCCCGTGTCGGACGTGCGAATGTCACGGGACCCGATCATAATAAAAATGCCGATGAAAACGGCCGGGTATTCGGGTCAGGCTGCACTGTCAGGGAACGAAGCAGGGTGGGCTTAGGCCATGGTCAGGCTGTTTAACCACTATATACCGAGGGGCACGTTGCTGGTGCTCCTGCTCGAGGCGTTGATCCTGGCCGCCTCGGTGTACATTGCTGTCCGGTTCTGGCTCGGGCCGGATTCCGCCAAGTCACCGCTGCTGTTGTCGCGGTCGCTGGCGGAGTTCAGCGCCGTGATGCTGGGGTCCATGATGCTCATGGGGCTCTACACGGCGGAACCCGCGGAGGGCGAGGGCTGGCGCGGTACGCTGTTCCGGCTCATGGTGGCCTTCATGCTGGGTTTTGCCGTTCTGTTGGCCTTCAATGTGACGGTAGGCCCTGGAAGTGCTGGCAACTATCCGCTGGGCGTCAGCGTGGCCATCGCCCTGGTGGCCATCTCCACGGAGCGTCTCCTGTTCGTGCGGTGGCGCAGCCTGACCGGCCCGCTGCTGCCCCGTGCGCTTGTCCTGGGCACCGGTAATCGCGCCGCCCAGATCGACACGATCCAGCACCATGGCGGGCTGGGGCCCAAGGTGGATGTGGTGGGTTACCTCCCGGTCATTGAGGATCATCACGATGTCCCGGATCACCGACTGCTCCAGCGGGAGGACGGCGAGAGCCTCTGGGAGTTTGCGGACCGCCAGGATATCGACGAGATCATCGTCGGCGTGCGTGAGCGCCGCGGCGGCGGGTTGCCTATCGATGAGCTACTGCAGTGCAAGTTGCACGGCATCCGCATCACGGATATCTCCTCCTTCTTCGAACGGGAACGCGGGCAGGTCCGGCTGGAATCGCTGAATTCAAGCTGGCTGGTGTTCGGGGACGGGTTTCGCCAGAACTTCTGGCGTAATCTGGTCAAGCGCACCTTCGATATCACCGCCAGCGCCCTGGTTCTGATCCTGGCGCTGCCGATCATGCTGATTACGGCGCTGCTGATCCGGTTCACCATGGGTTCGCCGGTGTTCTACTGGCAGGAGCGGGTGGGCCGGGACGGCCGGACCTTCCATATCTGCAAGTTCCGCAGCATGCGTAACGACGCCGAGATCGACGGCCAGGCCCGTTGGGCCAGCGCCGACGACGACCGCATTACGCCTGTGGGGCGGGTTATCCGCAAGCTGCGGATCGACGAACTGCCCCAAATATTCAATGTGTTCCGGGGCGAGATGAGTTTCGTCGGTCCGCGGCCGGAGCGCCCTCAGTTCGTGGATGAACTCACGCAGCAGATCCCGTTCTACCAGGTGCGCCACAGCGTCCGGCCCGGTATCACCGGCTGGGCCCAGGTCCGCTATCCCTACGGCGCCTCGGTGGATGACGCCCGGGAGAAACTGCAGTACGACATCTACTACGTGAAGAACCGCAGCCTGTTCCTGGACCTCACCATCATGATGCAGACCGTGGAAGTCGTGCTCTGGGGCCGCGGTTCCCGGTAGCCCGGCAACCGACCCACACCCCCGATGCGTAGGTCAGTAGCCGCCCGCAGCGCGGATCACCGACATCAACCAACCCCACCGCGGGATCGTCGGAGATCCCTGCTTCGCAGGGCTTCCGACCTACGAAGCCCCGCCCACCCGTAGGTCGGTAGCCGCCCGAAGGGCGGATCACCGACGTCAACCAACCCCACCGCCGGATCGTCGGAGATCCCCGCTCCGCAGGGCTTCCGACCTACACACGCCGCCACCCTACGTAGGTCGGTAGCCGCCCGCAGGGCGGATCACCGACGTCAAGAAACCCGGCGGGATTGCCGTCGCGCGACGCTCCCGCGTCTCTTCCGGCCTACGGTTGTGCGTCAACGCATGGCGTGTGGGCTCTGGCTATCGTAAAGTGGCGCGGTACACGTGAGCGCCGGGAATGGCGCTCCTTCCCGATTCAGGGTCAACGAGTCGCCGAATGTATCTTGATCACTTTCAACTGAAGGAACATCCGTTCCGGCTCACGCCCGATTTCGATTTTTTCTACATGAGCCGGGGACACGCCCGCGCCAAGGCGTATCTGGATTACACCGTGGTCAGCCGGGACGGCTTCGCCGTCATCACCGGTGAGATCGGCGCGGGCAAGACCACACTGCTGAACAAGCTCGTGAACGAGCTGGGCGAAGACACGATCGTCGCCCATATCAGCCAGACTCAACTGGACGAGCTGGAATTCCTGCAGGCGGTGGTCAGCGCCTTCGGGCTGGACATCGTGGGTGCCGGCAAGGTGGAGCTGATGAACCGGCTGAGGGCCTTTCTGGTTCGCCAGCTCGAGGCCGACCGGCGCGTGGTGCTGGCCGTGGACGAGGCCCAGAACCTGAGCTACGGGGTGCTGGAGGAGGTGCGCATGCTCTCCGGCATCGAGCTGGACAAGACCAAGCTCATCAGCGTCATCCTCATGGGGCAGCCGGAGCTGGAGCGGGTGATCAATTCGCCCCGTCTGGAGCAGCTCTCCCAGCGTGTCCGGCTGCGCTATCACCTGACACCCCTGACCGAAACCGAAACCCGGGATTACGTCCTGCACCGGCTGCAGGTGGCCGGCGCCCCCAACGTGGAGCTGTTCACACCGGATGCCTATCCGGTGATCCGCCACTATGCCGGTGGCATCCCCCGCCTGATCAACACGCTGTGTGACATGGCCATGCTCACCGCCTTCGTGGAAGACCAACACCATATCTCGGCGCAGACCGTGGAGCTGGCTGCCCGGGAGCTGTCCTGGCCGACGTTCGCCGAGCGGGAGGCGCGCATGAAGGCCGCCGGCACGGCGCCGGGCAGTGCCGCGTCTACCATGGACCAGCGTGGCAGTAGCGACCGGCAGGCAATTGAGTTCAATCAGGCCATTGAACAGGCCCTCGAGAGCATGCGCCAGGGCTTCGACGGACTGCGCAGCGATTTGCAGGCCATTGAACGCAGGCTGGCGGATGTGGCCCGTCGCCTGGATGACAGGTGAGGTCCGGATGAGCGCGCTACGCAACGCCCTGACCGTGGATGTGGAGGACTACTTCCAGGTGGCCGCCCTGGCGGAGGCCATCCGCCCTGAGGACTGGCATCGCCACGAACTGAGGGTGGAGCGGAACACGCATCGGTTGCTGGATCTGTTCGATGCACGCGACGTAACCGCCACCTTCTTCGTGCTGGGTTGGGTGGCGGAACGCTGTCCGGCACTGGTGCGGGAAATCGTCGCCCGCGGGCACGAGCTGGCCAGCCACGGTTACAGCCACCAGCTTGTGTACCGGCAGACGCCCGAGGTGTTCCGCGAGGAAACCCGGCGCTCCAAGCAGATCCTGGAGAACGAGGCCCAGCGCCGGGTGCTGGGGTACCGGGCCGCCAGTTACTCGGTCACCCGGGAATCGCTCTGGGCGCTGGATATCATTGCCGAGGAAGGCTTCGTCTGGGATTCCAGCATTTTCCCCGTGCGGCACGACCGCTACGGCATCCCCGGGGCCCAGCGCTGGCCCCACCACCTGAGCACCCCGGCCGGCCATACGCTGGTGGAGTTTCCCCTCACCACATTGCGGTGGTCCGGCATGACGCTGCCCATTGCCGGTGGCGGCTACTTCCGGCTGTACCCTTATGCGTTCAGCCGCTTCGGCCTGCGCCGCGTGAACCGCGTGGATGGCCGCCCCTTCATCTTCTACCTCCATCCCTGGGAGGTGGATCCGGACCAGCCCCGCGTGCCGGTGGGCTGGAAGTCCCGTTTCCGCCATTACAACAATCTGCGCAAGTGCGAACCCCGCCTGGAGCGGTTGCTGGATGACTTCGCCTTCGATACCGTCGGCAATGTCTTACGGGCCCAGGGGTTGCCGGTCAGCGCTTGACAGGAATCAATTATGCGTCGAATCATGGACATACTGGCGCATAGGATATAACGAGAATGACAGGCTTACTGCGCATAAGCGCGGTCATTGCCCTGGTGCTGCTACTGGCGTTGCCGCTGGGTGTGTGGCTGTTCGATATCCCCCTGCCGCGCCTTGTACCGGCGCAGCATATGCTCACCTTTCACACCGTGGTGGAGATGTTCGCCGTGGTCGTGGCGGTGCTGGTCTTTGCCGTGGGCTACCACGTGCTGGACGAACGGCGTGCCACCGGCTCCCTGTGGCTGGCCTGTGCCTTTCTCGCCGTAGGGTTGCTGGATTTCATGCACCTGATGGCCTATCCGCCCATGCCGGATTTCATCACACCCAATACCGCCCAGCAGACCCTGATCTTCTGGATGGCGGCGCGTTTCGCTGCCGCCATCGGCATTCTTCTCTACGTGGCCTTGCCCCCGGATAATACGCCCCGGTTGCTTTCCAGGCGCACCATGCTTGTCGCCGCGCTGCTTCCGGTGGCCCTTGTCTTCTACGTCGGTACCTGGAAAGAGCACTGGGTGCCGCCCCTGTTTCTTCCCGATGTCGGGCTGACATGGACCAAGATCGCACTGGAATGGGTGGTGGTCCTGCTGCACGTGCTCACCCTGGCGCTCATGCTGACCCAGCGGGATTTGCTCCAGCGTCCCGGTGCCCGTCTGTTGGGTGCCGCACTGCTGGTGATTATCGCCAGCGAGCTCATGTTCACCCTGTACCGGGAGCTGTCGGACGCCGTCTTCGTGCTCGGTCACGTCTACAAGGTGCTGGCCTATGGTCTGATCTACTGGGGCATGTTTCTGGAAAGCGTGCGTCAGCCCGTGAAGCGGCTGGAAGAGAGTCGTCGGGCAATAGAGGACCGCGAGCAGCGCTATCATCAGTTGGTGGAATCCGCCCACGACGGCGTCATCGTGACCGATGTGGACGGCATCATGCGGCTGGTCAACGATAATGTGGAGCGTCTGTTCGGCTATCCTCGCCGGGAACTGGTCGGCAAGCCCGTGGAGATGCTGATCCCCGAAGACTTCCGGAGAAACCACGTCCGGCACCGGTTTAGCGCGGCCGCCCATACCCCGCAGCGCCTCATGGGGAAGGGCGGCAACTTCCGCGGGCGCAGGCGGGACGGTTCCGAGTTCCCCGTGGAGGTCTCGCTGAGCAGCTTCGATGATGAGCATGGCCGGCATGTGACCGCGTTTGTGCGGGACATCACCGAACGCATGCGGGACGAAGCCCGCATCCGGCACCAGGCCCTGCATGACGATCTGACCGGGTTGCCCAATCGCTGGTTGTTCCGTGACAGGTTGGGGCAGGCCTTGATGCGTGCCCGCTACGAAGGGCGGATGGTGGCCTTGCTGCTGCTGGATCTGGACAACTTCAAACTGGTTAACGATACCCTGGGCCACCAGCGCGGGGATGAGCTACTGAAGGAAGTGGCCGTCCGGCTGCAGAGTCTGCTTCGCCGCGGGGAGACGGTGGCGCGCCTTGGCGGTGACGAGTTCGTCGTGCTGCTGCCGGACGTGGAGGATCAAGCCTCTGCGGCGCTGCTGGCACAGGATATTCTCAACGTTCTGTCCGCTCCCGTGGTGGTGGATACGGCTTACCAGGTCAGTTCCCGGGCCAGTGTCGGCATCGCCATGCACCCGCGGGATGCCGATGACGAGGATACCCTGCTGCGTTTTGCCGACATGGCCATGTACCAGGCCAAGCAGAACGGTCGCAACACCTATGCGTTTTTCTCCCAGCGTCTGGTCCAGCAGGTCAACGACGCGCAGCGGTTCCAGGACCGGCTCAAACACGCCCTGGAAAACGACCGGTTTTCCCTCCATTACCAGCCCCAGGTGCTGGGGGACAGTGGGGAGCTTGTCGGGCTCGAGGCGCTGCTCCGCTGGGAAGACGAGGAACTGGGCGTGGTGTCTCCCGCCCGGTTCGTACCCGAAGCGGAATCAAACGGGCTGATGATTCCGCTGGGCGATCGGGTCATGGAAATGGCCTGCCGCCAGGCCCAGGCCTGGAATGCCGCCGGCACCCCGGTACGGGTGGCCATCAACATCTCCGCCTTGCAGTTTCGCCAGACCGATCTGGTGGACAAGTTGCGAACCACCCTGCAGCAGACAGGCGCGCCGGCGGAACTGATTGAGATCGAGATCACCGAAACGGTGGCCATGGAGGACGTGAACCTGGCGCGCACGCAGTTGCGCGGCCTGCATGAGCTGGGTGTGGGCATCGCACTGGACGACTTCGGCACCGGCTATTCCTCCCTGGCGTACCTGAGCGCGCTACCCATCAACACGCTCAAGATCGACGGTTCATTCGTTCAGGACATCGGCATCAACGCCGATGTGGAAACCATTCTCCGCGCCATGATCAACCTGGCCCGCAGCCTGAGGCTTGGCCTGGTGGCGGAAGGTGTGGAAACCCAGGAGCAGTTGCACTTTCTCCAGTCCCTGGGTTGTGATGTCTACCAGGGCTGGCTCCACTCGGGTGCCATGCCGGTGGATCACATCAACGCGTTGCTCAAGACAGCGTCCGTTGCCAACCGGTGAAGCCGGCCCACCGCGACGAGGGAGAATCATCGATTCGCCCGTGGTCTGACGGAGACCGGGGATTCCCGGTACCATGAAAGGGTCATGCATTATGTTTCTGGCCGTTGGCGTCAGTCACATCGAGGTCCGGATGTCCCACGCGCTTGAACAGTTACAGTTCGACAACCACTTCCTGCGGGAGCTGCCCGCCGATCCGGAAACGGGTAACCATCGACGCCAGGTCACCGGCGCCTGCTATTCCTACGTTCAGCCCACGCCGGTCCGGCAACCGGAGCTGTTGGCCTATTCGGCGGAAATGGCGGCTGAGCTGGGGTTGAGCGGGCAGGATTGCGAGCACCCGCTGTTCACCCGGGTGTTCGCCGGCAATGCGCTGCTGCCCGGTATGCAGCCCTACGCCATGTGCTATGGCGGGCATCAGTTCGGCAACTGGGCCGGACAGTTGGGTGACGGTCGGGCCATCAACCTGGGGCACGCGGTCACGCCGTCAGGTGAGCGGCTGGAACTGCAGCTCAAGGGTGCCGGCGCCACGCCGTACTCCCGTCATGCCGACGGCCGCGCCGTGCTGCGTTCCTCCATCCGCGAATTCCTGTGCAGCGAGGCCATGCGCCACCTGGGTGTCCCCACCACCCGCGCTCTCAGCCTGGTGGCCACCGGCGAACAGGTCATCCGGGACATGTTCTACGACGGCCGCCCGCGGCCGGAGCCGGGCGCCGTGGTCTGCCGGGTGGCCCCCGGTTTCCTGCGTATCGGCAATTTCGAACTGCTCGCCGCCCGGGGCGAGCACCCGCTGCTCAAGGAACTGGCGGATTACACCCTGCGCCATTACTTTCCCGACCTGGGCGAGCCAGGACCGGACGCCTATCTGGCGTTCTTCGACCAGGTCTGCCGACGCACGGTGGCCTTGATCGTGGACTGGATGCGGGTGGGCTTCGTGCACGGTGTCATGAATACCGACAACATCTCCATCCTGGGGCTCACCATCGACTACGGCCCCTACGGCTGGATTGACGACTTCAACCCGGACTGGACGCCCAACACCACGGATGCCGAATTCCGCCGCTACCGCTTCGGCGCCCAGCCCCAGGTTGCCCTGTGGAACCTGGTGCAACTGGCCAACGCCCTGTATCCGCTCATCCAGCAGGTGGAACCGCTGGAAGCCGTCCTGCGCAAACACCAGCAGGCGTTCAACGAACAACTGGATGCCATGTGGGCGGCCAAGCTCGGTCTGCAGGCGTTCCGGCCGGACGCCGACGACGCCGCCCTGATCCGGGACCTGCAGAAGACCCTCACCCTGACCGAAACCGACATGACCATCTTCTTCCGCCTGCTCCCCGGGGTGGACGTGGAGCGCCTGCGGGAGCCGTCCACCGGCTGGCGGGAAGCGCTGGCGCCCCTGATGCCGGCCTGGTACCGGCCGGAGGAACTGGAACTCCAGGGCGAGGCCATTGTGGCCTGGCTGCGGCGCCACGCGGCGCGCCTGCAGGAGGACGGCCTGCCCCCGGAGCAGCGGCGGGAGCAAATGAACCGGGTGAACCCGAAGTACGTGCTGCGCAACTACATGGCCCAACAGGCCATCGATGCCAGCGAGCAGGGCGATCACACGCTGGTGCATGAGCTGCTGGACGTCCTCCGCCGCCCCTATGACGAGCAGCCCCGATACGAGCACTGGTTCGCCCGCCGCCCCGACTGGGCACGCACCCGCCCGGGCTGCTCCATGTTGTCCTGCAGTTCGTGATAGGTAAACGTCGGAGATCCCTGCTTCGCAGGGCTTCCGACCTACAAAGCCGCCCGCCCGCAGGTCGGTAGCCGCCCGAAGGGCGGATCACCGACGTCAACCAAACCCACCACCGGATCGTCGGAGATCCCTGCTGCGCAGGGCTTCCGACCTACAAAGCCCCGCCCACCCGTAGGTCGGTAGCCGCCCGAAGGGCGGATCACCGACGTCAACCAACCCCACC
>JAFIFU010000012.1 GCA_020831885.1 Ectothiorhodospiraceae bacterium | reverse complement strand
CCGCGCGCAACGCATGCGGTCCTGGCCGCATACCCACGGACTCTTCTGGACGGCCCGGCTCCGCGCGTTCCGGGCTGCCAGCAGGCGCTCCTCCAGCAGGTGTACCGGTGCGGTCACGTTCGGAAAGTAGCGGCTGCTGCCCCCGGTCTCCCGATTGGCCCGCTCCACCGCCGCCTGACACGCGGACAAGCGTTCCCGGAATGGCGCGCTGGGCTGGTCCGCCAGCCCGTGGTCGTCCTTGATGATGTCCACCCCGCCCAGGGCGAAGCGGTAGGCCAGGTTCGCCAACTCCCGGGCGGTGTAACCCACGGGTTTCAGCGCGGTGCAGGTCAGGGGCAGCCCTTCCGGTACCTCGGTCAGGCGACGCAGACCGGTAATGCCGTGGCCCGGGCCGCCGAAGGCGCCCAGTAGCTCCTCCGGCCAATCCACCCCTTCCACGCGGATGCCGGATTTCAGGGAGATATTCCCGAACAGCGTGTTCAGCAACTGGGTGAGCTCGCCGCCCGCAAGGCGCGCGTCATAGCGGATGCTGCACTGCCACCGCCCGTCGGCCGCCGGCTGGAGCTGTTGAATGCGGCCCACCCAGGTGTCGGCGATATCCTCCCGCAGGCAGGCCGCCGGCAGCTCCACGGTCTGCTCCAGGGCGATGCCCCTGGCCTTCTCCTGCGGGTCTTCCCCGGCGGCGCAGCGCAGTCCATAGTGCACGGTGAAGCTGGCTTGCATGATCACTCCTCGGGGTCATGGTTATCGCGCTGCCCGCGCCCCGGTTTTCCGCGCACCTGGCCATAGACACGCAGCGCCGTGATGGGCGAACTCATGAACAGGATCGCAATCAGCAGGAATACGAGGAACATGGCCCATGTGGGGAGGATGGGCCAGATCCAGGTCACGAACCCCCAAAGCAGCACTATATACAGCACGATAACCAGGGCGGCGCTTGCCACCGCGAGTATCAGACGGCCCATGTCGGCGGCCTCAGGTGTCGTAGTCCTCGCTCTCCCCATCCCCGTTGGCCAGTAGCGCCGAGATGCGGCCCAGGAACGGCCAGGCCACCAGGGACTGGGTGAAGCGCATGGTGGAGTTCTGTGCGTGATCGGTCATGACCCGGGCTTCCAGCTCCGTGGTGATGCCGGTTAACGCCATGATGTTCTCTTCCAGCAGTTGCATGGCCTCAAGGGGCATGATGCCGTCCACGTGAATCACATTGACCTTGCGCCCCCAGTAATGGCTGGGTACCGAGGCCAGCATGAACGGCTGCGCCTCAAGCGTTGTCAGGCCGTTCAGGTTCACCGGCAGGTTCAGGGGCGGAAGCGGCAGCTCGCTGGGATTGACGATGATCTCCATGTGATAGCAGTTGTCCGGCAGCGCTCCCTCATACTGCTGATGTGCCAAGGCCGAGAGGTGGCTTTCGTGGATCTTGATGACCACGTCCGCATCCACCTTCTGGAAATCGATCCAGCGCTTGTAGGCGTTCTCCCGGCGCTCGATCTCCGTTTCCAGCTCGTCCGGGTCATGGCCCCGCAGATGGACGTCCCGCTCGAACTTCCAGCGCCATTTCACGTCCTGATCCGAGTCCACGTACAGGGAGTAGTCCAGCAGCGGTAGAAACTGGCTGTAGAGGGCATGGAGCCCCTCCACAACAACCACCGGGGCGGGACGGACGATCTGGGGCGCGTCAAAGCAGCCGGTCTGGTGGTTGTAGATGGGGATTTCCACCGGCTGCCCGGCGCGGAGGCTGCCCAGGTGTTCCAGGACCAGATCCAGGTGGTTTGCTTCCGGATCCAGTGGCACCCGACCGCTGCGACGGCGCTGGGCGCGATCCTCTTTGTGGTAGCCGTCCAGGGCGATGGTGGTGACCATGTCGTTGCCCAGCAGGCGGCGGATGCCATGAGTGTAGGTGGTCTTGCCACTGCCGCTGTCCCCGGCCACACCCAGCAGAATCGGTCGCCGGGCTCCGCGCAACTGTTCGCGGAGCGTGGACCGGGGCTGAGTCGCCGTGTTGTTGGAGGGCTGGTTCATGGGGCCACCTCGGAATCGGGCAAACCATTGTGCTGCCCCAGCCGCTGCTGTCAATCGGGGCGTGCACCCCGGCGGTTCTCCCGGTCAATCCGGCCTGCTAGGATTGCTGCGTAAGAGGCGCCCGCCCACGGGGTGTGGGCCGGACCCTGATCAGCCAGCGAGGACCGCAACAGCATGAGCCTGAAAACCACCGATCTGTGTGACGCGCATTCCGATCACCTCCGCATTGTGAGCCCGCTGTTCCGCTGCTACGGCGGCCGACGCCTGTTCAGCGGCGCCATCAGTACGGTCAAGGTCTTCGAGGACAACGCGCTGGTACGGGCCGCCCTGGAGGAACCGGGCCGGGGGCGGGTGCTGGTGGTGGACGGCGGTGGATCCATGCGTTGTGCCCTGCTTGGTGACAACCTGGCCGACCTGGGACGCCGGAACGACTGGACAGGCGTTCTGGTGTACGGCTGCGTGCGGGATTCCGCCGACCTGGCGCAGATCGACTTCGGGGTGAAGGCGCTCAACACGCATCCGCTTAAGAGCGTGAAGAAGGGCGTGGGGGAACGGGATGTCCCGGTCACCTTTGCCGGGGTGACGTTTCATCCCGGACACTGGCTGTACGCGGACGAAGACGGTGTGATCGTGGCCGGCGAAGCGGTCCATGCCGGTTAACCTGATCTGATCGGCTGGAGGGCCTGAACGTATGGAAACCCTGATCAGCATGCTGCTGGAAGCCAAGGGCAACAGTGCGATTCACACGGTGAATCCCGCAACGACGGTGACCGATGCGGTGCACATGATGAATCAGCGCAATATCGGCGCCGTGGCGGTGATGGATGGCGGGCGGCTTGCCGGCATATTCACCGAGCGGGACGTGCTCCGGCGCGTCATTGACGGAGGTATGAACCCGGACAGCACCCCTGTGGCGGAGGTGATGACCCGGGAGGTGGTGGTGATCGCGCCGGATGCCACCGTCCGCGATGCCCTGGTGCTGGTGGATACGCGCAACTGCCGGCACCTTCCGGTGATGGATGGCGACCGCCTGGTGGGCATGCTCTCGGTCCGCGACCTGATCGGGGCCGTGGTGGCGGGCCAGGAACACCGGATCGCTGAACTCACCGACTATATCTATGGCGGCTATGGACCGCATGTGGGTGCTCGGGAGCAGGGCGCGGAATGAGTGATGATGCCGTACGCCTCGATAAGTGGCTGTGGGCGGCGCGATTCTTCAAGACGCGCCGTCTAGCGACTGATGCCATCAACGGCGGCAAGGTGGAGGTCAACGGCGCCCGGGCGAAGCCGGCCCGGCTTGTGCGTGCCGGTGACCGTGTGCAGGTGCGCAAGGATGCACTTGATTATGAACTGATCGTCCAGGCCCTTGCTGATCGCCGTGGGCCCGCCAGTGTCGCGCAGGCCCTGTACGCGGAGACCCCAGAAAGCATCGCCCGTCGCGAACGGGTTCAGGCCCAATTGAAAGCCCAGGCCGCCGCCTATCCCCAGCCACGCCGCCGCCCTGAGAAACACCACCGGAAACAGCTGGCCAGCTTCAAACGCCAGGATTGACTGGCCGTCTTGGGGCGTTTGCATGCATTGCAGGGCTGTGTCGTAACGACATAATGTTGCATTTTTGCTTACAGGTAATACTATAACGTTCGGTTCTGGCCGCATAGCCACAGCGTTCCACCTTAATCCGGATGACAACCAAGACGAGGTTTCACATGAACAGGAAGCTGTCCCTCACCCTGGGTACCGCATTGGCATTGGCCGCCTCCGGTGCTTCCGCCCAGCAGAACCCGACCCGGGTCGGGGTTCAGGACCCACTGGACAGCCCGGGCATGGGCACGTTGAACCTGGCCGGAAGTCGCGAGCAGGTCAGTTCGGGAACGGCATTCAATCCCGCCATCTCAGTCATCCTGGACGGGGTATACCAGAACACCTTCAGCGGCGAAGCCCATGGTCCCGCCGGGTTCGACGACGGACATGGCCATGGTCACGGCCACGGCCACGACCACGGGCTGGAGGATGGTTTCAACCTGCGGGAGACCGAGATCGCCTTCTCAGCGACGGTGGACCGGTACTTCGATGCGCTGGCCGTGCTGGCGGTGGACGGGGACCACGTGGAAGTGGAGGAGGCCTACATCACCACACGCAGCCTGCCTGCAGGGCTGCAACTCAAGGCCGGTAAGTTCCTGTCGGACATCGGTTACATCAACCGCCAGCATCCCCATGACTGGCAATTCGTCGACCGCCCCCTGGTGAGCGAGTACCTGTTCGGAGATCATGGGCTGCAGGAAACCGGTGTGCAGCTCTCCTGGCTGGCACCCACACCGTTCTACAGCCGTCTGGGTCTGGAAGTGTTGCAGGGCTCATCCAGCGGCGTGGCCAACCATATCGGCAGCGGCAACCACACGGTACTGGGCTATGGCGGTGATCCGGGCACCGGTGGGCCTGAGCGGCTGCGCTGGCGGGCCGATAACGGGCTGGATGACGCCAGCGGTCCGCGGCTGGTGACGGCCTTTGCCAAGTTCGCCCCGGACCTGGGCTACAGCCATGCCGCCCAGTTCGGTCTCTCCGGCGGCTATTCCCGTTCCTGGCAGAATCTGGAGGCGCACAGCAGCGGCAGGCTGGAGACCTGGGACGGCGATGCCTGGTTCGCCGGGCTGGATGCCGTCTACAAGTACGATTCCGGCCGCGCCTACGGGCATGGCGACTGGGTCGTGCAGGCGGAGTATTTCTATCGCGCGATCGACGTGGACTACGCGTCCCGGGAGTTCACCGATGGCAGCACCCTGGAGCCCCAGGCAGCGGGGGACACCTTTTCGGGGACCGCGAAGCAGGACGGCGCCTACCTTCAGACCATTTACGGTTTTGCTCCGCGCTGGAACGCCGGCCTGCGGGCGGAGGCGCTGGGGCTGACCAACGACAGCCTGGTGCCGGACCGGAGCCGGGGTCGTTTCGAGTCCTTCGGTACCTCCTACCGTTACGCGGCCCAGGTCTCGTTCATGCCCACGGAGTTCTCCCGTATCCGCCTGCAGGTCAACCACACCGACTTCGCGGATGACAACGGCCACGATCATGATCATGGGGCGTGGACGGCCATGCTGCAGTTCAACATGAGCCTGGGTGTGCACGGTGCCCACGACTTCTGATCCCGAGCGGACGGCCCATTCACGCCCCTGCCGGGGCGTTCACTGACAACGGGGAGGCATTATGCTGAATCGCTTGTTTCTCGGATTGCTGCTTTGCCTGATGGCGGGAACCGGGCAGGCCCAGCTCAACATCGTTGCAAGCACCAGCAACATGGGCATGCTGTCGGAAACCGTAGGGGGTGAGCACGTGCGTGTGCGCGTGCTGGCACCGCCGGACCGCGATGCCCATTACCTGGAGGTGCGGCCGAACATGATGGTGGCCCTGCGTGACGCGGATCTGGTGGTTGCCGTCGGTGCCGAGCTGGAAGTGGGGTGGTTGCCGCTGGCCATCGACCGGTCCCACAACCGGGCCATTCAGCCCGGTCGCGCCGGCTACTTCGAGGCGGCAGCGCAGGTGGACCGGCTGGACGAGGGCGCGCCCGCGGACCGCGCCCTGGGCGATGTGCATCCTGGCGGCAATCCCCACGTCTACATGGATCCGCTGCGCATGGGTGAGATCGCCCGGGTGCTGGCGGAGCGGCTTGCCGAGCTGGACCCGGCCAATGGCGATGCGTACCGGCGTAACGCCCGGGGTTTCGCGGAGCAGGCGGCCAGCCATGTCGTCCGATGGCAGGAACGGGCAGCGGGATCCCCCGGGGTGGTGCTTTTCCATGAGGATGCGAACTACCTGATGGAACTGCTGGAGGTTCCGGTCCTGGGCTACCTGGAACCGGTGCCGGGGGTTCCCCCGACCGCCTCCCATCTGCGGGACCTGGTGCGGGATCTGGAAAACCGTCAAGGCGTCATCATCTATTCGGGTTATCATTCCTCCCGGGGGCCGGATTTTCTTGCGGAGAATCTGGGCTGGAACACGGTGGTTCTTCCCACCAACGTGGATCTGGGATCGTCGGCCGAGGACTATTTCCAGCTACTGGAACGTTGGGTCCAGGCCATCGAACAAGCCGGGGACTGATGGCTGAGACACTGCTGGCCGTCACCGATCTGGTGGCGGGTTACGAGGGGCCGGTTGTCGGCCCCTTGTCGTTTGAACTGTGTGCCGGGGAGGTGGTGGCCTTGACCGGGCCGAACGGGGTCGGCAAGTCCACCGTCCTGCGGGCGCTGACCGGCCAGGCCCGGCGGTTCGGGGGCACGATTCGTCGCGCGGACGGGGTGCGTCTGGCCTACCAGGCACAGCAGGCGCCGGATATCGGCGAACTGCCCCTCCGGGCACGGGAGTTTCTGGCGTTGACCGGAAGCCCGGACCCGACCCGGGTGCCGGAGCGGTTGCGGCGCCTGTTGCACCTGCGACTTGATCGGCTCAGTGGAGGGCAGCGCCAGTTGTTCCTGGTCTGGGCCGCCCTGTTGCATCCGGGCCGCGTGCTCCTGCTGGACGAACCCAGCAACAATCTGGATACCGATGGCGAGCGCCTCCTGGCGCAAACGCTGGCCGCCCTGCCGCCGGAGCGTGGTGTCCTGATCATCAGTCATGAGCCGGATTTTCTCGCTCGGGTGGCGGATCGGGTGGTGGAGGTGCGTCCCGCATGAGTGCGGATCTGCTGTTCGACCCCTTGTTTCGTGTGCCCTTGGTTGTGGGGGGGCTGTTGGCGCTGCTGCTGCCGCCGCTGGGGGTTTACCTGCGGCTGCGGCGGGAATGGCTGGCCGCGCTGGGGTTCGCCCATCTGGCGGGAGCCGGCGGCGTCCTCGGTACTCTGGCCGCGCTTCCGGTATTGCCCCTGGCGCTGCTCGTGGCGGGGGGCGGTGTGCTGGTCCAGGGGGCGATGCGCCGGCCGGGAAACGATGCCTATGCGACGATGATCCTGCTGGGCTGGTCGGTGATGCTGATCGGCGCCTCATTCAGCCATCATGCGCAACTCCTGGGCCAGGCCCTGGTGGATGGCCAGCTCTATTTCGCCGGTGTCGATCACCTGGTGGGCGCCATCGTCCTGGCCGTGCTGGTGGGGGTGCTCCTGCCGTGGATGTCGCCAGGCTTGCTCAGGGCGCGCCTGTTTCCCGGTCAGGACCAGGCCAACGGCCAGTCGCCCCGTCGGCTTGGTCTGCTCTTCAATGGGCTGGTGGCA
Organism: Ectothiorhodospiraceae bacterium; assembly: GCA_020831885.1. Classification (GTDB taxonomy): domain Bacteria; phylum Pseudomonadota; class Gammaproteobacteria; order Nitrococcales; family Aquisalimonadaceae; genus LSCE01. The sequence goes on along the minus strand of JAFIFU010000012.1, from coordinate 77,073 downwards.
TTGGGGGTCGCGCTGGGGGCCACCGCCATGGGTGTCATGGCGGCCTTCGCGCTGATGTTCATTCCGGCGTGGCTGGCGTTCGCATTGGCACCGGGCTGGCGGGCGGCGGTGATCATCGCCATGCTTCTCGGCGGGCTGGCCTATGCTCTGGCCTTTACCCTGGCGATGCTGCTGGACCTGCCCTTCGGTCCGATCTGCGTGGCATGCCTGGTGGCCATGACGCCGTTGCGCCTGCTGCGCAGAGGGTGAGCCATGCTCAGCCTCCGGCACCGGGCGTGCGTGCCCGGCGCCGACGTATCACCATGGTGCTCAGACCGAACAGCAGGGTTGCGGTGAGCACGAATGCCGAGAGCTGAATCGTCTGCTGGGGCGTGAAACCGGAGGACGAGCCCAGCAGAAAGCCGATTCCCAGGTAGGTGCTGGTCCAGGCAAGGCAGCCGCTGAGGTTGAAAACCGTGAAGCGGCGAAGGGACATGCCCAGCATTCCGGCCGCCACGGGTACGGTGGGACGGAGCACCTTCGTGAACCGCCCCAGGAAGACGCCCTTGCCGCCATGCCGGCGGACGAATTCCCGGTTCTGCTCCAGCAGCGAAGGGTATCGGCTGAACGGCCAGGCCTGAGGGATGCGGCTGGCAAGCCGTTGCCCGAGCCAGTAGCTGGCGAGGCTGCCGAAGGCAGCGCCCAGACTGGCCCCGATGATGGCTGCCTCTGGTGATATCATACCCACGGCCACCAGGGCGCCGGCCAGGAATAACAGCGTGCCGGCCGGCACCAGGTAGCCCACGGCCAGCAGGGATTCCAGGAAGGTGACCATGAACAGCACCGCCGCCACGTGATGTGGGTGGGCGGCGATCAGGTCGGCCAGGTAGTGCGGATCCAGCAGCTCCATGCGTCCCGAATTCCTATTTCTGGTAGCGACGTTTCCATTCGTCGTAGGACATGCCGTAGATGATCTCCTTGGCCTGGTCGTAATCCATTTCCACGCCACGTTCCTCGGCGGCGGCCAGGTACCATTTCGACAGACAGTTGCGGCAGAAGCCCGCCAGGTTCATCAGGTCGATGTTCTGCACATCGGTGCGTTCCCGCAGATGGCTCACCAGTGTGCGGAAGGCAGCCGCTTCCAGTTCGGTACGGGTTTTGTCATCCATCGGTGAAACTCCTCCGGATTACCAGGCTCTCAGGACGTACTGCCAGGCAACTGATTCTGGCAGGTGGTAAACATGGCAGCACGGATTCAGGGGGCCGGGCAATCGGCCTGACCCCGGCAACGGACCTGTTCCAGCGTCCGTGCAAAGGACTCGGCGAAGCGGCCGCCTTCCGCGACTGCCGCCATGGCCGCCTGCTCGGCCTCATCCCAGCGTTGTTGCTGTGCCAGTACCTGTGCCAGATTGTTGTAAAGCACGCCGTGTCCGCCGTTGGCCTGATCCAGGCCGCGGCGTGCGGCATGTTCGGCCGCCTCCAGATCACCCGCGGCCATGTCCAGGTTGACCAGCGCCAGATGAAAACCCGCCTGATCCGGCCAGCGCTCCCGGCCGGTGGCGTAGGCCGTCCGGGCGGCCTCGAGCCGGCCGGTCTCCTCCAGGTCCGAGGCGCTGCGCAGCCAACGGGTGGGGGTGGCGGTGGCGGGCAGAGTGTCGGGACGGGTGACCACCATAGCCCAGCGATCGGTTCGCTCCCAGGTGCGCCGAAACGTGTCCAGACCGAGTTTCTCCCGCTCATGGGGCCCGGACCGCAGGATGAACCGGGCGGTCTCCGGGTCATAACCCACCACGACGGCGAAATGCCAGACCGGCGCCCAGCCCAACCCCAGGTTCTGGAACACGAGGACCGGATGCCCATGATGAAGTTCCTGCAGGATGGCGTCAAAACTGCGGTCCAGGATATGGACCGCCCGGTCATGTTGCCGGGCCTGGGCCACCAGCTCCGTCTGCAGGGTGCCCTCCCGGGCCGGGATGAACAGACGCGGTTCCAATGCTTCCGGCGTGATGTCCACGCCGGTCCAACCGAGGACCTCCGCCAGGGCCGCAGGGCCGCATTGCAGTGCTTCCTGGGGATGCCAGGGGACGCCGGTGAGCTCCACCGCTTCCGGGGGAGTGGAAAAGGCATCCTGCGGATCCAGGCGGCCCAGCCCGGCGCAGCCCGTCAACAGGCCGACCAGCAACAGGCACAGGATGAGCGAAAGCCATTGCCGGTCCGGGGTCGTGATGGTACAGGTTGGTTGCGTGTGGGGCCTGCTCATTCGCCGGAAGGGACCTGGCGCCCGGCCAGGAAGAAGTTCACGTCATCGATGCTGGCGCCATCCACGCCGCTGCCCACCGCGACCTGCAGGTCCAGGTAGTTGAGCAGGTAGTTGTACCGTGCCTCCGCCAGTTGACGCTCCGTCTCGAAGCGTTCCCGTTGGATATTGAGCAGGTCCAGGGTGGTCCGTACGCCCACCTCGAGCCCCCGCTGGGTCGATTCCTCGGTGCTGATCACGGAGCGCAGGGCCTGTTCCAGCGCCCGGATCTGCTGCAGGTTGGACACCAGGTTCAGATAAGCGGATTCCGCCTGCAGCCCGGCCTGCCGGCGGGCGTCCAGGGTTTCCTGAAGGCTGGCGTCACGGTTTGCCTGGGCTTCGCGCACCCGTGAGCGCGTGGCGCCCCCGGCGAACAGGGGCATCTGGACACGGACACCGACGGAGGCCTGTTCCCCGTCCAGGCTGCCGCCGAACTGTGTATCACTCTGGTAGGAGGTGCCGTAGCGCGCCACCATGTCCAGCCTCGGCGCATGGCCGGCCCGCTGCTGGCGGATCTCTTCCCGGGAGAGGTCTAGCTCCCGTTCCGCGAGCTGAACTTCCAGGTTGTACCGCTCGGCCCGTTCGGCCCAGATTTCTGGATCCGAGGGGCTGGGGCTCTGGGCGACGAAGTCCTCCCGCAGGCCGGCGAGTTGTCCGACAGGCCTGCCAATGAGCCGACGGAGCTGTTCCCGGGCGATCTGTAGCTGGTTCTGGGCGCGCAGCCGCTGGGCCTGCACCAGATCGTAGCGCGCCTGGGCATCGTTGACGTCAGTAATGGTACCGGTGCCCACCTCCAGTGCACGGCGAGCCCGCCGTAGTTCAGTGTCGATGGCGGTCAGCTCGGCATCCACCGTTGCCAGCGTGTCCTGGGCCAGCAGGACGTCGAAATAGGCGCGGCTGACCCGCAGGAGGATGTCCTGCAGGGCCTGCCCGTACCGCAGCCCTGCCTGATCCTCGATGATGCGGGCCTGCTCCCGCAGGGCGAAGCTCTCCATCCGGAACAGGGGCTGGGTCAGTGCGACGCCGGCGGACCACTGATTGTAATAGAGTTCGCTGGATTCATCCGTCGCCAGGGGGGAAAGCGTCCCTTCCGCCTTTTCCCAGTGGCGGCCGGCATCGCCTTCCAGGTTGATCTCCGGCAGGAACAGGGCGCGGGCCTGGGGCCGCAATTCGCCGGCCGCGCGCAGCCGCTCCTGCGCAGCACGGAGGCGGGGATCCTGTTCCAGGGCGAGCTGGTAGGCCTCGGACAGGTCCATCGGGGCCTGCCGAGACAGCGTGGTCTCCGCATGCGCCGGGAGACCCAGGGCCAGTCCCATGGGAACGGCGAGAGCAAGCAGCCGCAGGGGAGCCGTCGTCCACTTGAGCATGTTCGATTCCTTGACCATTACCTGTAGCGGTCGCCGCCGGCCCGGCCGGCACGATCTGATGAAGATAGGCGGGTCCGCGGTCAGTGCCAACCGTTGCCGCATGTGCCCACCGTCCGTGGCCCGGTGGATCGGGTACCCATGTTGTCATGCGGTCCCGTGCGGGGTCGATGTCGCGAACGTCATGATACCCCATCGCCACCGTAGACAGGGGGATAGCGTTGGACGCACGCATCTGCGGTTCTCATTGTCCCTGATGCCTCCACCGGCGTCCATGCAGCCGAGGTGCGGCCTTCAGTCGGCATGCTGCCGCTGGACGGATTGCCTGCATTGGGGACAGATACCGTTGATCTCGATGGTCTGCCAGTGGACCTGGAAGCCCATCGCACCGGCTTTCTCCAGGAGCAGATTGCGGATGTCCGGATCATTGAGTTCGGCGACAGCGTTGCACTGCTGACAGATCAGGAATTGCCCCAGGTGGGGTTTCCCCGGGTCGCCACAGCCCACATAGGCGTTCAATGATTCGATACGGTGAATCAGGCCCTCTTCCAGCAGGAAGTCCAGAGCGCGGTAGACCGTGGGTGGCGCGGCAGAGCGGTGGTTGCTCTTCAGGCTGTCCAGCAGGTCGTAGGCCTTGACCGGCTCATGCCTGCGCCAGATCAGTTCCAGTACCCGCCGGCGGATCGGCGTGAGCCGTACGCCCTTGCGTCTGCAGTTGGCTTCTGCCTGCGCCAGGGCGTCATCCACGCACAGGGCGTGGTCGTGGTTCTGGCTGCGGAAGGGGGTGACCACCGATTCGTTCATTGTCAGGACAACTCGCTCATCATGGCTGTGTTCAAATGTGCTGGCCGGCACCGTGGCCGAAAACGGGTAGCGCATAGACGCAGGATACCGCAAATGACTCAGGCTTCAGCAAGTATTACGCTATGTCCGGCCGTGAGGCGCCACTCCGTAAGCCGCGGTTTGTCTTGCGATGCATTTGTCAGCACAATGGACCGTGAAATCCGTACGCATGCGTATGGTGAATGGATTCCCGCATACGGAAACGCTTTCTGCGGGGTTTTCTTCTGTGCGGAGTTTTGACAAGCTAATCGTCCTTTTCATACGATGCGGTTAATATTGAAACGTCGTTCCGCAATGCGGAATGTAAGCCATCATTAACAAGGGATGGATTTGGGTATGAAGATCCTCGTGCCCGTGAAACGGGTGGTGGACTACAACGTGAAGGTCCGCGTGAAGGCGGACGGCAGCGGGGTAGAGACCGCCAACGTCAAGATGTCCATGAACCCCTTCGACGAGATTGCCGTCGAGGAGGCGGTGCGCCTGAAGGAAGCCGGCAAGGCGGAGGAAGTGGTCATCGTGTCGCTGGGCGTGACCCAGTGCCAGGAGACCATCCGGACCGCGTTGGCCATGGGTGGTGACCGGGGCATTCTGGTGCAGACCGACGAAGAGCTGCAGCCCCTTGCCGTGGCCAAGGCGCTGAAGGCCATTGTCGACAAGGAGTCGCCGGAACTGGTCATCCTGGGCAAGCAGGCCATCGACGACGATGCCAACCAGACCGGCCAGATGCTGGCTGCGCTGCTGGGCTGGGCGCAGGGCACGTTCGCGTCGGAGGTGAAGCTGGACGACGGCAAGGTGGAACTGACCCGGGAAATCGACGGTGGGCTGGAAACCATCAGCTTCAAGCTGCCTGCGGTGGTGACCGCGGATCTGCGCCTGAACGAGCCGCGTTACGCCAAACTGCCCAACATCATGAAGGCCAAGAAGAAGCCGCTGGACACCATGACCCCGGAAGACCTGGGTGTGGACGTCACGCCGCGACTGAAGACCCTGAAGGTTACGGAACCGCCGAAGCGTTCGGGCGGCGTAAAGGTGGCCGACGTGGCCGAATTGGTCGACAAGCTCAAGAACGAAGCGAAGGTGATCTGACATGGCGGTACTGGTCATTGCGGAACACAACAACGAAGCGCTGGCTCCGTCCACCCTGGCGGCGGTTACCGCCGCCAAGGCCATGGACGACAGCGTGGACGTGCTGGTGGCCGGCGCGAACTGCGGCGCTGTGGCCGAGGCAGCCGCCAAGATCGCCGGCGTCAACAAGGTGCGCGTGGCCGATGCCGGCCATCTCGAACACCCGCTGGCGGAAAACCTGGCCGATCTGATCGTGAAGCTGGCCGGTGACTACGGTCATCTGGTGGCGCCGGCAAGCACTTTCGGCAAGAACGTGATGCCGCGAGTGGCGGCGTTGCTGGATGTGCAGCAGATCTCGGATATCACCGAGGTGCAATCGGCGGATACCTTCGTTCGGCCCATCTACGCCGGTAACGCCCTGGCGACGGTGCAGTCAACGGATGAGACCAAGGTGATCACTGTTCGTCCCACGGCCTTCGACAAGGCCGATGAGGAAAGCGGCAACGGAACCGTGGAATCCGTGGATGCAGGCAGCGATGTGGGTCTGAGCAGTTTTGTCGGCCAGGAGCTGACCAAGTCCGAACGCCCGGAACTGACCGCCGCGGAGATCGTGGTCTCCGGTGGCCGGGGCGTGGGTAGCCAGGAGAACTTCAGGTTGATCGAAGACCTGGCTGACGTGCTCGGGGCCGCTGTGGGTGCCTCCCGTGCTGCGGTGGATGCCGGTTTCGCGCCTAACGATTACCAGGTCGGTCAGACCGGCAAGGTGGTTGCCCCGGATCTGTACGTGGCCGTGGGTATCTCCGGTGCTATCCAGCACCTGGCCGGCATGGAAGGTTCGAAGGTGATCGTTGCCATCAACAAGGACGAGGAAGCGCCCATCTTCGAAGTGGCCGATTACGGCCTGGTGGGCGATTTGTTCAAGGTGGTGCCGGAACTCACCGAAAAGCTCAAGGGTTGAGCTCAACGGCTGCCATGAAAAAGCCCGCCGAATGGCGGGCTTTTTCATGGGTGATTGCCGGGCGGATCAGGACAATACCCGCCGCAAGTGGGCGAGGACCCGTTCCTCCAGCCAGTAGCGTGGACGCACCGGGTTGCCCTGGACGAAGCCCACATGGCCCCCGCCGCGGGTCAGCTCCAGGGTGATGGCCTCCGGCAGTTCCGCCGGCAGGGTATGGGGTGGAATGAACGGATCGTCCCACGCCTGAATCAGCAGGGTGGGAACGCGGATCCCCGCCAGGCGGTTGATCGGCGCGCAGCGCCGATAGTAATCCGCGGCGCCGGTGAAACCATGCAGCGGCCCGGTGACATGCTCGTCGAAATCCCAGAGTGACCGGATACCGCGTAGGTGGCGGACATCGATGGGCAGTGGCTGCACGGCCTGTTTTCTCCGCACCAGCCGCTTGAGATTGCGGACCAACTCCCACTGGTACAGGCGCTGGAACCCCTGATCGAGGTGGCGTGCAGAATCGGCCAGTGCCAGGGGCACGGAAACGCCCACGGCCGTGGTTACCGGTGCGTCCACACCGCGCTCGCCCAGCCAGTTCAGGCTGACAATGCCGCCCATGGAAAAACCCACCAGTCCCAGGGGGCGCCCCGGCCGCACCGCGGTCACATGACGGATGGTCTCCTCCAGGTCACCCGTCTCGCCGGCATGGAAGAAGCGGGGCAGGCGGTTGGGGCTGCCACCGGCACCACGGAACTGCATGACCACCGATTCCATGCCCCCGGCCTGCAGCGTGGCCACGAGGCCCAGTACGTACGGCGAGCGGGCGCAGCCCCCGATGCCGTGCAGGATCACGATCAGGGGGCCGTCCACCGGCGGGCCCCAGGCCAGGCGGAGACAGTCGCCGTCCCGCAGCTCCAGCAACTCCTCGCGCAACGCCACCGGGGGTGGGCGTCGCATCAATGCCGGCCAGAGCGTCTGAGCATGGCCGGAGCGCAGCCAGGCGGGGGGAAGGAAGTCGTTTTCCTGAATCATGCCAACGGTTAATGTTCTACCCGATCATCCTGCGGATCCGTACACTCTGGGAATAGATCACTAGCGGTTGAGTCGCGCCGGCGTCCCGGTATTCCGGTTGCGATGGCTGACATCGCCGGCCAGATCACAATGCTCTCCCCCCGCCTCCGGCAGGCGAACGGTGAACGTTGCGCCCTGGCCGGGTTCGTTGTCCACATCGATCCGCCCCCAGTGCAGATCCACGATGCGCTTGCAGATCGCCAGCCCCAGTCCGCTGCCCTTGGGTTTACCGGCCTGCTGATCACTGATCTGGTGGAACTTCTCGAACACGCGCTGGCGTTCGTGCTCCGGAATCCCTGGTCCGCAGTCACTGACGCGGAGCTCCACCCACGGCGAGTCCAGCAGCAGTTCCAGGCGGACCGGTCCTCGTTCCGGGTTCGTGAACTTCACCGCATTGGACAACAGGTTGATGACCAACTGGATCAGCCGATCGCTGTCGCCCTTGAGCGGACAGGGGGTGTCCGGGAGGGACTGGACCAGGTCCACGCGACGATCGCTGAATAACTGGGAGGTGGCGGAAACCGCGTCCGCAACCACGTCACGGAGGTCCAGATCCTTGAGTTGCCAGTCGCCCCAGCCACTCTCGATCCGGGACAGGTCCAGCACCTGGTTGATCAGCCGGGTGAGGCGCTCACTTTCCTTGACGATCACCTGCAGGAATTCTTGCTGCTGGGCCGGGGACACGTCCCGGTTCCCCAACAGGATCTCACCGAATGCGCGTATGGAGGTCAGGGGCGTGCGCAGCTCGTGACTGACCATGGAGACGAACTCGTCCTTCAGACGGTCCAGCTCCGTAAGTCGCTGATTCGCCGCGCGCAGTTCCGCGGTGGCACGTTCCAGTTCACGGGACTTCTGCTCCAGTTGCCGTCCGTACTCAATGGCCCGGGAGGTGGCGTCCAGGATTTCCATCACGCCTTCGAAGGTGAGCGCCTCGCCCTTGACGATGGAGGACATCATCACCCGGGCGGAGGCGGAGCCGACGTGGCCGGTGAGTATGCGCTCTGCCAGGTTGATCAGCGCCGCAGGCGCCTCCTGGTCGGCGGTCAACGGGGCCCCGCGGCCAAGGCTGTAGCTGCGAATGGCCTGAGCCGCCTCTGCCTCGCCGGTGAACCGGGCCAGCAGTTCCTCCAGATCGCCCACGGTGGTGGTGCCCTGCCAGAACCGGGCATCCCGCTCGGAGCGCTCGAACACGTCCACGAACAGCGCCGCCTGTATCCGCTCCATGTCGCTTTGTCGGGTATACAGGGAGACCAGGACCAGGCCGCCGATGTTGAAGAGCATGCTCCATAACAGGGCGTGGGAGATGGCATCCAGCCCTTCCAGGCCGAACAGCGCATGGGGATTGAGCAACCACATGCCTTCGAAAAGACCCTCGGAACTCATGCCCGGCAGGTGGTTCGGATCGATCACCGAAGGAATGAACAGGGTGTACAACCAGATCAGGAAGCCACTGCTCAAGCCCACCAGTGCGCCGGCGCGGCTCGCTCCCTTCCAGTACATGCCGAACAGGATCGGCGGCGCGAACTGGGCAACGGCCACGAAGGAGATGAGCCCGATGCTCACCAGGGCATAATCGTCGTCGGTAAGGCGGAAGTAGGCATACCCCAGAAGCAGCAGCAGAACCAGAATCAGCCGGCGGAGGTAGATGATGAGGCGTCGCAGGCCCAGTCGCTCGATCCAGGGCAGGTGGCGCAGCCGTAGCAACGACGGCATGACCAGATCGTTGCTGACCATGATGGCCAGGGCGATGCTGGCGACGATCACCATGCCGGTGGCGGCGGAGAAGCCACCGATGTAGACGAACAGTGCCAGCAGTTCATGTCCTTCGGCCAACGGCAGCGCCAGGACGTAGTTGTCCGGATTCACCGCGCCGTCACCGAAGTAGATCAGGCCCGCCATGGCGATGGGCAGCACGAACAGATTGATCAGGAACAGGTACAGCGGGAACAGCCAGGCGGCCGTGCGCAGATGATCCTCATTGACGTTCTCCACCACGGTGACCTGGAACTGCCGTGGCAGGAACAGGATCGCGGCCATGGACAGCACGGTCAGGGCAACCCAGCTGGTATAGCCGCCGGGCAGCCCTGATGGATTCAGCATCTCACGCATGGCCGGTTCCATGGCCACGCGGTTGACCAGATCCGCCGGCCCGTTGAACAGCATCCAGGTGACGAACACGCCGACCGTGAGGAACGCCACCAGCTTGACGATGGATTCGAAGGCCACGGCCACCACCATGCCTTCGAGCCGTTCCGTGGCATCCACATGTCTGGTACCGAACAGGATGGCGAACAGGGCCAGAAGGGCCGCCACCCAGAGGGCCTTGTCCTCCACCAGTGCGCCGGTGCCCGCCGCCACGGGCTCCGGGAAGTTCAACAGCACGTCGAAGCTGGCGGAAACGGCCTTGAGCTGGAGCGCGATGTACGGGGTGATGCCAACCACGGCGATCACCGTGGCAAGCCCGCCCAGCAGCATGCTCTTCCCGTAGCGGGAGGCGATGAAGTCGGCAATGGACGTGATGCGGTGGATCTTGCAGATGCGGATGATCTTGCGAAGGACGATCCACCAGAGTACCGCGGCCAGTGTGGGGCCGAGGTAGATGGGGAGAAACGAGAGTCCGTCCTGGGATGCCCGCCCCACGCTTCCGTAGAAGGTCCAGGCCGTGCAGTAAACGGCGATGGACAAGGTGTAGACGTAGGGGTTGTTGACCATCGACCGGGAGGTACGGGCGCGTACATCCGCCCAGTAGGCGATGGCGAACAGCAGGCCCAGGTACAGGAAGGGGGTGAGCAGGATAGCCCATTGCGGCATCAGCGATCCCCCCCGCCCCGTCCGCCTCGCCGCAGCAGCAGACCGGTGGCGATGATCACCAGGAACCAGGCGATGAACACGTACAGCCAGAGCACCGGCAGGCCGAACAGTCGGCCGTCGCCGCTGAACAGGTCCATCAGCGGATAACTGAACAGCAGGCAGCCGACGACGAACAGTGCCACCAGCCGTTCGTGGCGGCGTGGATGCTGGCCCCGGTTCATGGGTCCGTCTCCCGGAGCTGGGCCTGGCGGCGGCGGACATCCACCATGCGCATGGTGGCGTCCAGGGCCTGACCTAGCGTCTGGATACCCTTGTCCCGCAGGGGGGGCAGCATGCGCACGAACACCTCCGCGGTCAGGCGGGCGTCCCCCGGCGCGGTGTGCCGGTTGGCGATGGGCACGCCCAGCCGCCAGGCAATGGCCTCCAGACTGTGCTCCGTTGTGTGTTCGTGGAGCAGCATGGAAAGCAGCAAGGTGTCCATCACCGGACGATCGAAGCGCACGCCGCAGGCACTCTCCTGCATATGGATGAACTGCATGTCGAAGTCCGCGTTGTGTCCCACCAGCACCGCCCCTTCCGTGAACTGGTGGAAGCGGGGCAGGACTTCCTCGATGGGCGGCCGGTGGGTGACATCGCTGTTGCGGACGCCGTGGATGGCTGTAGAGGCACGGGGTATGGGATGGCGGGGACGCACCAGTTCGTCGAAGGTCTGGCCGGGCAGGATGTGGCCGTTCCGGACGCGGAAACCGGCGATCCAGATGATTTCGTCCCCATGCTGGGGGTCGACGCCGGTGGTTTCCGTGTCGAACGCCACGTAGGACAGGCGCTCCAATGCGGTTTCCGCCTCCGCACCCAGGGACTCCGGCCTGCTGCTGGTGATGGGGCTGTGGAACTCCCGCCGGTTGTTTACCGGAAGCGGCTGCTCCCACTGCCGTTGGGAAGCCGGCAGGGGGATGCGCAGCACGCTGTGTCTGGGGTTGCCGGTGTCCCACTGGCTCCAGGCCACGGAATCGTGTCGCTCCAGAACCTGCAGGCCGGTGAGGGCGGCGGGCTGCGCCGGCAGGGGTTCCGCCAGCCATGCCTCGAGCACGTCGGACTGCAACGGTCCACCCCGCCAGCGAAGGTCCAGGTAGACTCGTCGATCACCAAGCAGTGCCTCGACATCCACAGAATCCGCCCCCCGTGCCTGGACCAGGTGACGCAGGAGATGGCCCAGGAGCAGGCTGACCGCGTGGCTGTCGGCATGGAGCCAGAGTGGGAAACCGGATTCCCGGATCACGGGCAGAGGAGTCTCGCCGCAGGGCTGGAGGCGGATGCTGGCGATCAGGTCAGAGGTCTGGATGTCGGCCATGCTCCACGGGGCCGAGAGCAGCGCCTGGCTTTCCGTCGCCATCCAGTCCAGGCAGCGGGACAACTCCCGGCTTTCCCGGGCGATCATCTCCTGAAAGCGCTCCCGGTCCACCTGTTCCATTGCCGGTTCCCGGGCCAGGTTTTCCGCCGCGGCCCGCAGGTTGGCCAGTGGCGAACGCATGGTCTGGACCGCCTGGCGCAGCGTCTGGTCCCGGCGCAGCACTGTCTCCATCTTCCGGGTCACGTCGTCGAAGGTGATCAGGAAGCCGTGGCTGAGCGTGGCACTGGCGGGAAGCAGGCTCATGCGGCAATGCAACAGCAGCCCCCGGTTCAGAGTGGCGCTGACGAATTCCACATGCCGGTCGGCGGCGGTGCTGTCCGCGGATGCGTGCCGGCGATACTGCAACAACTGCAGGCTGTGTTCCACCGGCGCCCGTGCCCACAGGTCGTAAACGGAACGGCCGGCAATCGGGCTTCCGGCCTCCTGCAGTATGTTCCCGGCAGCGGGATTGCAGAGCAGGATACGGCCCTCCCGGTCGCAGACCAGCACCCCGTCGCGGATCTCCCCCAGGACCACTTCCAGCCGCCGCTTCTCATCCTCCAGTCCGACGGTTCCGGATGCCGCGGCCCGACTGGCCTCCCGGCGGGCCTGGCTCAGGTCGTCGGACAACAGATGCAGGCTGTCCACCAGTTCGCTCAACAGGGCGCCACGGGGAAGGGCGGCTTCCGAGGGCGGCTTGCCCATGGATAGCAGCTGCATGGCTTCTGCCAGGTGGCGGATCGGGGTCAGCAGGTCACGGTCCAGCCATAGCCAGGTGGCCACCAGGACCGCCAATGCGCCGGCCGTGAGCGCAAGCGGGAGGAGGGGGGGCAGGGAAACGGGACCGGCCGCCGCCAGGGCCAGCACGATCAGGGCAAGCGCGGGGGGGAGGATCAGCAGCCAGAGCAGGCGCCGCGGGGTCATGGTTATTCGCCCAGGAGCTGCCGGACCTTGTTGACCACGTCCTGGGTCGAAAACGGCTTGGTAATGTAATCGTCCGCCCCCAGAGACAGACCCTTTTCCTGCTCCAGGTCACGTCCTTTCGCGGTGAGCATGACGATGCGCAAGTCCTTGTAGGCCTCCTGTTCGCGTATGCTCTGGCAGACTTGAAAGCCGTCCTTGCGCGGCATCATCACATCCAGCAGCACCAGGTCCGGGGCCCGTTCACGGATGGCTTCCAGGGCCTGTTCGCCGTCCTCTGCGGTGGCGACCTCGTAACCGGCTTTCTTCATCAGAAATTCCAGCGACAGCACGATGTTGGGTTCGTCATCCACGATCAGGATGCGCTTGGCCATGGTTTCTCCTCGTCACCCCGTGACCGGGGCTGTTGGTGGCCGCGGGGCAGGGCTCCGGGCTTTATGTCTGTTACCGAACAACACGTGGCATGTTACGGGCGGTAACGGGTGCGGTCGAGCCGATCACCCGTCACCGTCCGTGGTTCCGGCAGTTTACCGGTTTCCGCGATGGGCGATCAGATCATCCACCACGGCCGGGTCGGCCAGGGTACTGGTATCCCCCAGGTTCTCCAGCTCGTTGCAGGCGACCTTGCGCAGGATGCGCCGCATGATCTTGCCGGAGCGGGTCTTCGGCAGGCCCGGGGCCCACTGGATGAAGTCCGGCCTGGCGATGGCGCCGATCTCCTTGCGTACCAGATCGTGGAGTTCCTTCTGCAGTTCGTCAGTGGGCTCCACGCCGCTCATGAGAGTGACATAGGCATAGATCCCCTGTCCCTTGACATCATGGGGGTAGCCCACCACTGCTGCTTCGGCCACCTTCGGGTGCAGCACCAGCGCACTCTCGATCTCCGCCGTACCCATACGGTGACCGGAGACGTTGAGCACGTCGTCCACACGCCCGGTGATCCAGTAATAGCCGTCGGCGTCGCGTCGCGCCCCGTCCCCGGTGAAGTACATGCCCTTGTAGGTGGAGAGATAGGTCTCCATGAAGCGCTGATGATCGCCGTAGACGGTGCGCATCATCGACGGCCAGCTCCTCGCGATGCACAGGTTGCCGTCGGCCACCCCTTCCAGGTGCCGGCCCTCGTTGTCCACCAGCACCGGCTCCACACCGAAGAACGGCCGCGTCGCCGAGCCGGGCTTGAGCGTCGTGCAGCCGGGGATCGGCGTGATCATGATGGAGCCGGTCTCCGTCTGCCACCAGGTGTCCACGATCTGGCAACGGCCGTCGCCCACCACGTTGTAGTACCACTCCCAGGCCTCGGGATTGATGGGCTCGCCCACCGTGCCCAGCAGCCGCAGCGAGCTGCGCTTATGGCGCTTGACGAAATCGTCCCCCTGTCCCATGAGGGCCCGGATCGCCGTCGGCGCGGTGTAGAAGATCGACACCCGGTGCTTGTCCACCACTTCCCAGAACCGACCCGCATCCGGGTAGGTGGGCACGCCCTCGAACATCAGGCTGATGGCGCCGTTGGCCAGCGGACCGTAGACGATGTAGCTGTGCCCGGTCACCCAGCCCACGTCCGCCGTGCACCAGTACACCTCGCCCTCGCGGTAGTCGAACACATACTCGTGGGTGAGGCTCGCGCCCAGCATGTAGCCTCCGGTAGTGTGCAGCACCCCCTTGGGCTTGCCGGTGGAGCCGGAGGTGTAGAGGATGAACAGCGGGTCTTCGGCGTCGTTCTCCTCCGCCGGGCAGTCCGCCGAGGCAGCGGCCACCGCCTCGTGGTACCAGACGTCGCGCCCGTCCTGCCACTCCACCTTGCCGCCGGTGCGCTGCACCACGAACACCGTCTCCACGCCCGGACACTGCTTGAGCGCCTGATCGGCATTGGTTTTCAGCGGGAACTGGCGCCCACCGCGCACACTCTCATCGGCGGTAACCACCACGCGGCAGTCGGCATTCTGAATGCGGTCCTGCAGCGCCTGCGGGGAGAAGCCGCCGAAGACCACCGAATGGATTGCGCCGATCCGGGCACAGGCCAGCATCGCCACCGCCGCCTCCGGGATCATGGGCAGATAGATGCACACCCGGTCGCCTTTCTTCACGCCCCGGGCCTTCATTGCATTGGCAAAGCGGCAGACCCGTTCGTGCAGGTCCCGGTAGCTGATGTGCTCGGCATCCTGCTTCGGGTCGTCCGGCTCCCAGATGATTGCCGTCTGATCCCCCCGACGCTCCAGGTGACGGTCCAGGCAGTTGTACGCCGCGTTCAGCTTGCCGCCCTCGAACCAGCGAATCCGCCCCTCAGCGAGATCCGAGTCGTTGACCTTGTCCCAGCGCTTGAACCAGTCCAACCGCTCCGCCTGCTCCGCCCAGAACGCATCCGGCTCCTCCAGCGAACGCTCGTACATCCGTTTGTATTCCGACTCACTGATCCGGGCCTCACGGGCCACCTCGGCCGGAACGGGGTAAACCTTGCTGTCGGACATCTGAACTCCTCCTGATTGGCTGCGCCCATGGCGGGGCGGTACCCGCCGGGCTCCGCTTGAATGAAATGATCGAATTCCCGGCCCTTCACGGCATGCGTGTGGCGGGCCTTTTACCAATAGTTTAAGCAAGCCGCTTGCCAGCTGCCTCAAGTCACTGAATGCAGTAGGCGGCAGCGAGCTCTGGTCCGGTCCACGCCCTTGTGGTTGTTACCATGGGTGACACGGGATTCTCCTCACCGCCTTATCCGGGGGCGCCGCGATGCGCCCGTGGGCGGGGAATCCCCAGTCGCTGGCGCTTTTCCCACAGTGCCTTGCGACTGATGCCGAGCCGGCGCGCCAACTCGGTCTCGGTACAGTGCTGCTGGTGTTCCAGCACGAAGCGACGGAAGTAGTCCTCCAACGACAGGTCGGCCGGTAGCGCAGCACGGGGTTCCTCCGCTTGTCCGGACAGCCCCAGCAACTCCGCCGTGACCCAGGCGCCATCCGCCAGAATCACGGCCCGCTCGATGGCGTTCTCCATTTCCCGCACGTTGCCCGGCCAACTGTAGCCATGCAGGCGCTCCAATGCATCCCTGCTGAACTGCAGGGGCGGCCGTTTCATTCGCTGGCAGGCCCGCTCCAGAAGATGTCGGGCCAGCAGCAGAATGTCGTCCCCCCGGTCCCGCAGGGGAGGCAGGCGGATCTCCATGACATTGATGCGGAAATAGAGATCCTCGCGGAACTGGCCTTCCCTGACCCGTTTGGCCAGATCCCGATGGGTGGCGGCTATCAGGCGTACGTCCACCTTGCGCGAGCGGGGGGAACCGACCCGGCGGATCTCGCCCTCCTGGAGCACGCGGAGCAGGCGCGCCTGCGCTGCCGGGGGGAGTTCGCCGATCTCGTCCAGGAACAGGGTGCCGCCGTCGGCGGCCTCCACCAGGCCCTGCCGGGCGCCCACAGCACCGGTGAATGCTCCTTTCTCGTGGCCGAACAGTTCGGCCTCGATCAGGGAATCCGGAATGGCGGCACAGTTCACCGCGATCAAGGGGCCGTCCCGGCGTTCGCTGTGCTCGTGCAGGGCCCGGGCGACAAGTTCCTTGCCGGTTCCGGACTCACCCAGGATCAGCACCGTCGTGTCCGTGGGCGCCACCCGTGTGATCCGTTCCATCACCGCCTGCATGGCCGGGGATTCGCCCACCATGCCCGCCACCGGATACGCACGGGCCACATCCGCCTTCAGCGCGGCGTTCTGCCGTCGCAGGCGGGATTCATTCAGGGCCCGCTCCACGGTAAGCAGCAGGTCGTCGTTATCGAACGGTTTGGCGACATAGTCCAGCGCGCCGAGTTTCATGGCGTCCACCGCCGAGCGCACGCTGGCGTAGCTGGTCATGATGATGGTGGGTACCTCCGGGGCCAGATCCAGCATGCGTGTGCCTTCCTCCCCGGGGAGACGCAGATCCGCGATGATCAGGTCGGCGTTGGTGGGGTCGCAGGTGGCGGTCGCCTCCTCCACCGAAGCGGCGTCGCTCACCTGGTGGCCATGCCTCTCCAGCAGCCGCCGCAGGGAGCGGCGAATGATGTCCTCGTCTTCAACAATCAGAATGCGTGCCATGGTTGCTCAATCCATTCGGCCCTGGCCCCGGGTCCGGATCGCCGGGTGGCGCCCGCTGGTCTCATGGGACGGGCCTTCAGGCCTCCTCCGGTTGTTGCTGGCGACAGGCGCGCAGCGTCAGCGTGACCCGTGTTCCCCGAGGATCACTGTGGAGCTGCAGGTCGCCGCCCATGTTGCGTATCATGTTATAGGCCAGCGGCAGGCCCAACCCCGTGCCCTTGCCGGGGGGTTTGGTGGTGAAAAACGGATCCAGTACGCAGTCCATGAATTCACTGCTGATTCCGCAGCCGTTGTCCTGCACATGGACCTCCAGCCAACCGTTTTGGTCGCGGCTGGTCACCGCGATCAATCCGTCATCCCCGCAGGCATCCACGGCGTTGGTGATCA
The DNA here is from genome assembly GCA_020831885.1 of Ectothiorhodospiraceae bacterium. Classification (GTDB taxonomy): domain Bacteria; phylum Pseudomonadota; class Gammaproteobacteria; order Nitrococcales; family Aquisalimonadaceae; genus LSCE01. The sequence goes on along the minus strand of JAFIFU010000012.1, from coordinate 59,944 downwards.
GGTTCACGAACACCTGGACCAGTTGCTGCTGGTCGCCGAGAACGGTCTGGCCCACCGGTACCCGGTTCTCGAAGCGCAACTGGCGGGCACGACGGCTCAGCATGGTCAGCCGAAGCGCTTCCGCCACCGCCTCATGGAGATCCACCGGGCGGCTGCCCCGTTGCTCCGGGTCTCCGCCATGGGCATAGCGCACCAGGCTCTGGACGATGCTGTTGATACGATGGGCCAGTTGCAGGATATCGTCCGCATGGTCGCGCACGATGGCGGGGTCGGTCTCCTCCCGCAGTTCCTGGGCCAGGCAGGAAACGCCGGTGACGGGATTGCCTATCTCGTGGGCCACGCCGGCAGCGAGCCGACCAATGGACGCAAGGCGTGCGCTGTGGGTCAACTCGTGCTCCAGCAACTGCAGCTCGGTCAGATCCTCCACCAACAGAATGGTGTCATGGCCGGTGCGCACCCGACCGGGAGGCGCCACCTTGGCCTTGTGCAGGCTGTACCAGCGCGGCCGGGATCCGGTCTCCACCGGTTGCTTGGGCAGGTGGTTGTCTTCGCTGTCGATGAAGGCGGTCAGCAACGGGCCCCAGGGAGGGGACAGCTCCTGGAGCTGACGCCCGATGGCATCGGTTCCCGGTATCCCCGTGAGTGCGGCCATGGCCGGGTTCCAGCGCACCAACCGCCCCCCCTGGGCCACTGCGCAGACACCCAGTGGAAGGTTCTCGATGATCTGGCGGTGGTAGCGGCGCAGGCGGTCCAGTTCCGCCGCCAGGCCGCGCAACCGTGTCTGTGATGTCTCCAGGCGGTCCTCGATCAGGCGGACGTTCTGGGCCAGGGCGGTGCGGTTCTCCCGGTCCAATTGCAGTTGCTCGTCCACGATCATCCGGGCCAGCACAGGCCCCATCATGCCGGAGAGATTGCGCTGGATCTGGGTGCGCAGGGCGTGAAGCCGGTCGGGGCGCGTCTCCTCCCAGCCCAGGCCAAGCTCCCGCAACGCTTTCTCCACCTCTGCCCGGGCGGCGGCCGGACCCATGGTGCTGTTCAACTGCTCCACGAACTGCTCCGGGGAACGCTGGGTGACATTGCCTGCCGGCAGGAGCGGTGTGAGCTCCCGGCAGGCTGCGGCTGCCTCGCGCTCCTGCCGGTCCGGCCGGGTCATCAGGGAGCCCACGACGAAGAACAGGCTGTTCAGACTCAGGGACCAGAAGGTGGCGGACTGATCCATGGCCAGCGTGCCGTGGCCGGCGGTGAAACCGAGCCAGGCCATGGCGCTGGTGCCGGTCACGGGAGGCAGCAGGACGGTGAACAACCAGACCGTGCCACCGGCCAGCAGGCCGGCGATGAACCCTGCCGCCGTGGCACGCTGCCAGAACAGCAGGCCGAGGATGCCGGGCAGCAACTGCGCCATGGCCAGAAAGGAAATCAGCCCCCAGCCCACCAGCCCCCCGGTGGGCTCAAGCAGCAGGTAGAAACCGAAGCCGGCGGCGATGACCGCCGCCATGATCACGCGGCGCAGCCAGCGCAGGGAACCGTAAAGATCCCGGTCCGGGCGGGGGCCGGCCAGGGGCAGCACCAGGTGGTTCAGCATCATGGAGGACATCGCCAGGGTGGTGACCACGATCATTGCGCTGGCCGCCGAGATGCCCCCGAGATAGGCCAGAATGGCCAGCGCCGGCGATCCGCTCAGCAGGGACAGGCCGAGCACGTGGTAATCGGCTGGTGTGTCCGCCCCCATCGCCGTGCCTGCCCAGAGGATCGGGGGGATCAGCAGCGCAAGCGTGAGCAGGAACAACGGAAACGCCCAGCTCGCGGTGTACAGGTGGCGTGGTTGTAGGTTTTCGGTGAACAGCATCTGGAACTGCCGGGGAAGCAAAAAGCCGGCGGCGAAGGCCAGGACCAGGAGGCTGGACCAGGGGCCCTCCAGCGCCGGCCGGTAGAGGGCCTCCAGGTGTTCCGGGTGCTGCCGCAGCCAGTCATGCATCCCGCCGAGACCACCGAAGGCCATCCACACCGCCACCACGGCCACCAGGGCCAATGCCAGCAGCTTCATCAGGGACTCGAAGGCGATCGCGGTCACCAGCCCCTCGTGTTTCTCCCGCGGCGAGACGTGGCGGGCACCGAACATGATCGTGAAGACGGTGACCAGGGCGGTGAACCAGAACGCCACGCCGAGCGGCGTGGAGCTGTCGCCGGCGAGCACGGCGGTGGACTCCGCGACCGCGCGGATCTGCAGTGCCACATAGGGCAGTACGCCGGCCAGCATGAGCAGCGTGACCAGCACCCCGGCCCGCTGGCTGTTGAAACGGAAGGCGAACAGATCCGCCACGGAGGTGAGCTGGTAGGTGTTGGTCAGTCGCAGGATGGGCATCAGCAGCACGGGCGCCAGCACGAAGGCCAGAGTCACGCCCAGATAGATGGTCAGGTAATTCAGCCCCTGGGTCTGGGCGAAGCCCACGCTGCCGTAGTAGCTCCAGGTGGTGGCGTAGACACCCAGCGAGAGCACGTAGACCGCCGGATGCCGGGTCAGCCGGGTACTGATCCAGCGCCGCTCCGTGGCGTGGGCTATCAGAAACAGCAGCAGCAGGTACAGCACCGCGGCGCTGAACAGCGTTCCCAGTTCAAGGGTCATTGCGATGCACCAGGCGCCGGGCCAGCACGGCGGTCAGCACAATGATCATCAGCCAGAGCGCGAACGGGAAATACCAGGGCAGTAACGCCCCCATCCACCAGCTCGCAAAGGGCGATACCAGCAGGAACAGCCCGAACAGAAAGATCAGCAGGCTGTAAGAGCCCGGGCTGGACTCCTGGGGCGGTGTCATGGTCTCTCCTCCTCGCCTGCGCGGGGCCTTCCTGTCGCAGCGCCTGCCGGCCGGTATTATCGTCGGGTTCTCCGGGGCCTGGCCGTGGAACTCCCTGTTTGTGTTACGGAAAGTAGCATGTTCTCATCGGCGAGGCGAGTATCTCATACCATCGGCGCAAGGGCCTGGCTGTGGCCGCGCAGTCGGGATAGCTCCCAGTTTTCGGCAGCCCATGACCAGAGTTCGCTCACCGGGGCTTTCCGCAGCTCGGGGGGAGGCATCTGCTGCAGGAAGGCGAGGGCCTGCCACAGGAGCGTGTTGGCGTGTTTCGGTTCCAGCGGCGGGGCGAAGGTCTGCTTGCTCAGCTTCTGCCCCTGGGCATTGACCGCGACGGGTAGATGTCCGTAGGTGGGAGACGACAGGCTCAGGCGTTGCTGGATTGCGATCTGCGGCGGGGTGCACCAGAGCAGATCGTGGCCACGGATGACATGGGTGATGCCGAGGGCGCCATCGTCGATGGCGGCTGCCAGGTGATAGGCGAACAGCCCGTCTGCCCGGCGGATCACGAAATCGCCCAGTTCCCGCTCCAGGTCACAGTGAACCGGCCCTTGCAGCAGGTCCTCGAAATCCACCCGGATCCCTCGCGTGCACAGTCGCAGGGATCGTGGCTTTCGCCCCGGGGGGAGTCCGTTGCGGCAGGTGCCGGGGTAAACCAGCCCGTTGGGCCCCAAGTGGCCCGCCGCGGTGATGTCCTTTCGCGTACAGCCGCACGAGTAGGCGGCGCCGAGGGTCCGGAGTCGCTCGATGGCGTCCAGATGTGCCTCCTGACGCTGGTGCTGATAACGGACCGGTCCGTCCCACTGGAATCCGAACCGTTCCAGGGTTCGGAGAATGTCATCAGCCGCGCCCGGTTGCTCCCGGGGTGGGTCGATATCGTCGATCCGTACCCACCACTCGCCGCCGTGGCGACGCGCTTCCAGATAGCTGCCGGCGGCAGCCACCAGCGACCCGAAATGGAGCGGGCCGGTTGGGCTGGGGGCAAAGCGGCCCCGGTACCTGGCCGGCAGGCCGCCGGAAGATGTGGAGATGTCCGCCGTCTGGTCCATGGCCAGTGCTATTCTGTCCAGTTTGTGGCGACATATCCAGCAATGACTTTGACGTATCTCGGCTTCGATGCGGACGGTGTGGAGGCGGGCTGCTTCCGGACTGTCGGCGAGAGGGACCTCGCCGACAAGCTTACAGGGACGTACTCACGGCGTGTCCAGCGACACGATCCCGTCACCCGCTGGATCGAAGCCGTTATCACAAGGAGGAATCATGGCATATCCCAGGGCCCGCCGACTGGATCACATCAAGCCGTTCCGGGTCATGGAACTGCTGGCCCGCGCCCGGGAGCTGGAAGCCCAGGGCCGGGACATCGTGCATATGGAGGTGGGGGAGCCGGATTTTCCCACCGCCGAGCCGGTGGTGGAGGCCGGCGTGCGGGCGTTGCGGGAGGGCAGGACCGGTTATACACCGGCCTGCGGCCTGCCGGAACTGCGCCAGGCGATCGCCGCCCATTACCGGCGCACCAGCGGGGTTGTCGTAGACCCGTCGCGCATCCTGATCACGCCCGGCGCCTCCGGCGCCCTGTTGCTGGCGCTGGCGCTGGTGGCCGATGCGGGCGACGGCGTGCTGGTACCGGATCCGGGCTATCCCTGCAACCGCCATTTCGTGCAGCATCTGGATGCCCGGGCCATCCCGGTTCCGGCCACCGCGGAGCGGCGCTTCCAGCCCGGCCCGGACGACCTGGAGAAGGCCTGGGATGCGCGCTGCGTGGCCGCCATGGTGGCATCCCCGGCCAATCCCACCGGAACCATGCTGGCCCCCGGACAGGGTGCGGCGCTCCATGACTGGCTGGAGGCCCGGCGTGGGGTGCTGATCGTGGATGAAATCTATCATGGGCTGGTTTACGGTGCGGCTCCGCCCACGATCCTGGCGGAACGCCAGTCGGTTCTGGTGGTGAACAGCTTTTCCAAGTACTTCGGCATGACCGGCTGGCGGCTGGGCTGGCTGGTGGTGCCGGACGGTATGCAGCAGGATGCGGAAAAACTGGCGCAGAATTTGTTCATCGCCGCCTCGACACCGGCCCAGTACGCGGCGCTGGCCTGTTTCGAACAGCCCGCGCTGGACATCTTCGAACGCCGGCGGCTGGCCTTCGCGGAGCGGCGTGACTGGCTGTTGCAGGCGGTGCGGGAGATCGGCTTCCGGCTGCCGGCGGAGCCGGAAGGCGCCTTCTACCTTTACGCCGACAGCTCCGGGTTGGCGGCCGACAGCCAGGCGCTGTGTCATGGGCTGTTGGAACACGCCGGGGTTGCCATCACGCCGGGGCTGGATTTCGGTCGGATGGATGCCGCCGGACATGTCCGTTTTGCCTACACCAGTTCGCTGGAGCGCCTGCAACTGGGGGTGGACAGGATGGCCGAGTGGCTGCAGCGGTAGGGATGGCCCGGCGACCGTCGTTGTCCGGCGACGCCCCGGCACTCCCCTGTGTGGCTTTCCTTGTGGGCCCTGCAACGGGATAATGGCCGCACGATGATATGCGAGAAGACGGATGCAGGCGCCGCCAGCGCGGGGCCGGACGACAGGATCGCGGCATGCGGCTGAAGAAGATCAAACTTGCCGGCTTCAAATCCTTCGTGGACCCGACCACGGTGCATCTGCCGAGCAGTCTGGTGGGTATCGTCGGGCCGAACGGCTGCGGCAAGTCCAATGTCATTGACGCCGTGCGCTGGGTCATGGGGGAGAGTTCCGCCCGCTACCTGCGGGGCGAGTCCATGACCGATGTGATCTTCAACGGTTCCAGTAGCCGCAAACCGGTGGGGCAGGCCTCCATCGAGCTGGTCTTCGACAACAGCGACGGCAGCCTGGGCGGCCAGTACGCCGGCTTCTCGGAGATTTCGGTCAAGCGCCAGGTGAACCGCGAGGGGCAATCCCAGTACATGCTCAACGGCACGCGCTGCCGCCGCCGGGACATCACCGACGTCTTCCTGGGCACGGGCCTGGGTCCCCGCAGTTACGCCATTATCGAACAGGGCATGATCTCCCGCATCATCGAGGCCAAGCCCGAGGAGTTGCGCGTCTACCTGGAAGAGGCCGCCGGTATCTCCCTGTACAAGGAGCGGCGCAAGGAGACGGAGCGTCGCATCCGCACCACCCGGGAGAACATGGAGCGCCTCAGCGATGTACGCGACGAGGTAGGTGTCCAACTGGAGAAATTGCGGCGTCAGGCGCAGACCGCCGAGCGCTACAAGGCTCTGAAAAAGGAGGAACGGCAGTTGCGGGCCGAGCTTCTGGCCATGCGGCTGCGGGAGCTGGACCGGCAGCTTGTCGAAGCCCGGCAGGCCATTCATGAGCGGGAAAACGGCATGGAAGCCCATCTCGCCGCTCAGCGGGGGGCCGAGCGGCAGCTTGTTGAATACCGGGAACGGCATGCGGAACTCAGCGAAACCCTCAACGCCATTCAGGGGCGCTACTACAGCCTGGGTAGCGAGATCGCCCGCATCGAACAGCAGATCGCCCACCGCCGGGAGCTGCACCAGCGTCACCAGCGCGATCTCCAGGCCAACACCGAGGCGCTGGCCGAGGTGGACCACACCCTGGACGAGGATCGGGAAAAGCTGGCGCTGCTGGAGCAGCGGCTGGAAGAGCTGGAGGCGGAAATCGGCGAGATGAACGAGCTGGAGGCGGAAGCCTCGGACCGGGTCATCGAGACGCAGCAAGCCCTGGACGATTGGCAAGTCCGGTGGGAACGGTTCAACCAGGACAGCGCGGAGTCGGTGCAGGCGGCCCAGGTGGAGCGGGCACGCATCGAGGGGTTGGAGCAGCGCCAGGAAGATCTCGCGCGCCGGCGGCAGCGCCTGCGCCAGGAGCATGACGGGTTGGATCTGGCGGAGCGCCGGGACGAGCTGGAGCAGCTTCGCGAAGAGGAGCTGGCACTGGCCGAGCGTCGCCAGGCGCTGGAGGAGGAACTCGAAGAACTGGAACGGCGGTGCGGCGAGGCACGGGAACTGGAAGAGGCGCTTGCCGATGAGTTGCACGCGCTCCGCGGGCAGCAGCAACAGGAGGAGGCGCGCCTGACCTCGCTGGAAACCCTGCAGCAGGATGCGCTTGGCCAGACGGACGGTGCCGTTGCCGACTGGCTTGCCCGTCAGGGTCTGGGCCGGGCATTGCGTCTGGCCCAGTGCCTGCGGGTTCGGCCCGGAGCGGAGCGGGCCGTGGAGACCGTGCTGGCGGAGCGGTTGCAGGCGGTGTGCACCGACGGGACGGTTCAGTCCTCCGAGGCGCTGGCGGCGGCCGGTTGCGGCAGCCTGATGCTGTTGGATCACGGGACCGAACCGGGCCCCTGGCCCGCTGGCGGTATGTCCGGGCTGGAACCGCTGCTGGAGGCCGTGGAGTCGCCCTGGCCGCTGCAGGATCTGATCGGTGGCATCTACCTGGCCCCGGACCTGGAGACGGCGCTGGAATCCCGTGCCGGCCTGCAGGCGCACGAATCCATTGTGTGTCTGGATGGACACTGGCTTGGCCGCCGCTGGCTGCGCCTGCCGCCGGTGGCGGATGACGACCAGGGTGTGATCGCCCGGGAGCGGGAGATCCAGCGCCTGGGGGGCGCCCTGGAGGCGCTACAGGAACGGCTGGCAGCCTGCGCCACGCGCCAGCGCGAGGCGCAGGAGCGGCGCCTGGACCTGGAAGAAGACCGGCAGGCCGTTCAGGAACAGCGGGACGGGCTCGGGGAACGCCTGGTTGACCTGCGTGCCCGCATCGGCGGCCGCACCCAGCGGTTGGAGGAATTGGAGGAGCGGCTGGCGGTCCTGCAGGGCCAGCTTGAGGAGTTGGCCCAGGAGGCGGACGAATCCTCCGAGCAACTACGCACTGCCCGGCGGCGGTTGCAGGAGGCGCTGGAGCGCAACGAGACCCTGGATGGGCAGCGGGAGCGGCTGCAGGCGGAGCGTGATCAGCATCAGCGGGCTGTCGCCGAGGCCCGTGAGCAGATGCGTACGCGCCGGGAGACCCGGCACGGCCTCACCGTGAAGCAGGAAGGTGCGGTGACGGCGGCAGACTCCCTGCGCGAGCAGATGCGGCGACTGGAGGCGCAGCGGGATCGGCTGCTGACCCGGTCCCAGGAGCTGCGCCAGGCCCTGGAACGTGATCAGGAGGGGGACGACGCGGATCTATCCGGACAGCGGGAGCAGTTGCTGGCGCAGCGTCTCCAGGCGGAGCGGGAGCTGAACGAGGCCCGTACCCGGCTCGGGGAGATCGACGAGGGGCTGCGGGCCCGGGACCGGGACCGGCTCGCCGCCGAACAGGCGGTCGGGGCCCTTCGCGAGCAACTGGAGCAGGTCCGTCTGGATGAACAGGAACGCAAGGTGCGTCGTCAGACCCAGGCCGAGCAATTGCTGGATATGGGGTATGACCTGGAGACACTGCAACGGAACCTGGCCGGGGATGCCACGGAGGCCCAGTGGCTGAAACACCTGAGCGAAGTGGAACAGCGCATCAACCGCCTCGGTTCCATCAACCTGGCGGCCATTGAGGAGAGCGAGCAGCTTGCCCAGCGCAAGGACTACCTGGACCAGCAGCACGCGGATCTCACCGAAGCGCTGGAGACACTGGAAACGGCCATCCGCAAAATCGACCGGGAAACCCGCCAGCGTTTCCGCGAGACCTTCGACAAGGTGAATGCCGGGCTGCAGCGGATGTACCCGCGTCTGTTCGGCGGCGGCGAGGCCTATCTGGAGATGACCGGGGACGATCTGCTGGAGACCGGAATCACGATCCTGGCGCGCCCCCCCGGCAAGCGGATCAGCAACATTCACCTCCTGTCGGGGGGTGAGAAGGCACTGACCGCCGTGGCCATGATTTTCTCCATTTTCGAGCTGAACCCGGCACCCTTCTGCATGCTGGACGAGGTGGACGCACCGCTGGATGAAGCCAATGTCGGCCGCTTTTCGCAGTTGGTGAAAGAGATGTCCAACCGCGTGCAGTTCATTTTCATCACCCACAACAAGGCCACCATGGAGGTGGCAACCCATCTCATGGGCGTTACCATGCACGAACCCGGCGTGTCCCGCCTGGTGGCTGTGGATGTGGACGAGGCGGCCGAGATGGCTGTGGCCTAGAGGATCAGACGAAATCATGGATATGCTGCGCTGGATACTCCTACTGCTCGGCGTACTGGTCGTTGCCGGCCTGTATGGCTACTACCGCTGGCAGGAGAAGGGCCCGGTGCGTGGTGGCAGGCGCTCGTCCAGGCGCCGCCGGCGGCGCTCCGATCCGGATGTGGACAGCGCCCTCAAGGATCTGGACGACCTGGTGATCGACGATCCCGATGCCGATCCGGTGGACCTGGACCTGGACGTTCCGGTGGATGAGCCCCGGGCGGCCGCCGCCGGGAGCGAGGACCTGGACGATCCGGATCAGACCGTGTCCCGGGCACGGGTGCGCTACACCCGGCCGCAGCCCGAATCCGGTCCCGATGAAGCGGGGTCCGCCGGGGCGGAGCAGGACCGTACCCCGGTGCGCGGGGAACCCGAGCCGGAGACGGAGCCCGCTCCGGGGCCGGCCCAGCGGGAGTTCCCGGGCTTCGGTGCCGATGAACCCCGGATTCAGGATGAGGAGTACCAGGACGCGGGGGAGAAGATCGTGGTGCTGCACGTGGTGGCCGGTCGCGGCTACTGTTTCACCGGGCCCGCCCTGGTGGAGGCCGCGGAGCAGGTGGGGTTGCGGCATGGCCGGCACGAGATCTTTCACCGCACCATGAATACCCGCAACGGCGAGGTGGCGGTGTTCAGCATGGCCAGCATGGTCAAGCCGGGCACCTTCGATCTGTCCCGCGTGGACGAAATGGAGACACCGGGCGTGGCATTGTTCATGCGCCTGCCGGCACCCTTCGACGGGCTGACGGCCTTCGAGCAGATGCTGGAGACGGCGCGGCGCCTGGCGGACAGCCTGGACGGCTACCTGCTGGATCCCCAGCGTTGCGACCTGACGCAGCAGGCTGTGGAGCATATTCGTGAGGAGTTGCGGGAGTATCGCCGCCTGGCCCACCTGGCCGCCCGGAAGGGGCGCGCGTAGGGACTCCAGGGGGATATTCGTCTCCAGGGATTGATAACGAGAATCATTCGCATTAATCTGGCCCTGTTCATACACAGGGAGCAGATCACATGCGTGCCACACCTCCAGCGCCGATTCATCTTGCCCGCGAGCGGCTCGTGGCGGAGTTCCTGGATATCCCGGACTGGGTGGACCGCTACCATTTCATCATCGAACACGGATCCCGGCTGCAGCCGCCGCGCCCGGGGGATCATCCCCAGCGCATCGGCGCCTGCGCATCGCTGGTCCTGGTCTGCAGCGGCGGCAGCGCCCATCGGCTGGAGTTCCGCGGCTGCGCGGAATGTCCGATCGATGCAGGACTGGTGGCCATGGTGTTCCGGATCTATGCCGGTCAGCCTGCCGAAGACGCCCTGGTGGAGGACGTCGACCTGGTGCGGGTACTTCAGTTGCCCGGGCGGCTCACCTGTCAGCGCTTGCTGGGGCTGACCGCCCTGGTGGCGCACGTGCGCCGCCATGCTCTGCGCTGTCTGGTGGAGAGTCGCTGCCGGCCGGAGCGACACAGCGCGTGAGAGGGGTGGATCAGGCGGGCCGGCTGTTCTCCACCACCTTGCGTTCACCGGCGTGATCCACGGTCTCCAGCATCACCGGGCGGCGCCAGACGCGATGGATGTAATCCAACACCTTCCGGGCGCGCATCAGGTCCAGACCGCGGCCATCGGTCTGGTGATCGTGGGTCAGGGTCAGGTGCCCGTTGCTGCTGATCCGGCTGGCACAGACCCTGGGCGCGCCGTAATTGAACTTCGGCTGCAGAATGCCCTCGCGCAGCGTGTCCAGTTTCCTGTCCTGAACGATATAGCGCTCCTCGCCGCCGGCGCCGGGGCGGCGCAGGTAATTGAACAGTTGCAACTCCCGGGCCAGGTCCTGATCCAGATGATTGCGGATGAAGCTGAAATCATCCTCCTGGGTGCGGATCTCCAGCGCCCGGTCCAGCCCCTGCTCTTCGATGATCCGTTCCCACAGGCAGAAGCCCAGGTGGTAGGGGTTCACCGACAACGCCACCGACTGGCTCCCCGCGTACGGGCGCACCACATCCGAATGGGTTTTGATGGCATCCAGGTAGACCTGCCCGGGCAGAAAATCCGCTTCCCGCAACAGCCGCGCATGCCAGTAGCTGGCCCAGCCCTCGTTCATGATCTGACAGGCGAAGACCGGGTAGAAGTAATAGGATTCCTCCCGCACAGCCAGGAAAATGTCCCGTTCCCAGTCGTCCAGGTCCGGGGCGTACTTGGCGATGAACCAGAGCAGATCGTACTCCGGGCGCGGCGGAACCGGCGCGCGTCGCGCCTCCCGCGTCGGGGCCGGATGCTCCCCCGGCAATTCCCGGAAGCGTGCCTCGAACGCATCCCGGGGCGGGCGCTGCGGTTCCGCCGGTAGCGTTTCCGGATACGGGGGGCGGTGCAGCGGCTGGTTGGTGTCGATGTGCTGCTCCAGCGCCAGCGCCGCATCCAGCACGGCCTCCACCTGTTCGGTGCCGTGCTGCTGGATGGCCGCCTGGATACGCTGGGCCCGGGCGGCCGCCTGTTCCACGATGTGGTAGCCCACCTCCTGCTGCATGCGCTGAAACAGCGTGTTATTGCGGGAAAAGTCCGCATGTCCGAGCACATGGGCCGTGACCAGTGTGTTCTCGGCCAGGGCATTGGCGTCCACCAGATAGGCCCGGTTCGGGTCGCCCGGGAATACCACTTCGAAAATCCGGCTGTTGCCCATGCGGTGCTGGACATACTGGTAGATGTAACGCACCCCGAAGGACCAGTGGGGCATGCGCACCGGCAGGCCGTAGACGGCCACCTCCATCATGAAGGTGTTCGGCACCAGCTCGAAATCCACCGGGTAGAACTGAAGGCCATGGTCCCGCGCCATCTGCTCGAAGCGGGGCACATACCGGGCCAGTTCCGGGTTTCCCGGCGTCTGGCAGGTGGCGTCGTGATGGTGATGACCGTGGTGGGTTCCGCTCATGGTGCACTCCTGCAGTTCAGGCGGCGGCCTGCCGCTGGAAAAAGGCGCGGATCGCTTCCCAGATGTCGGCCTCGGAATGAACGGTGAAGCTCCCTACCGGGTGATTGCGGGCCTCCAGCGCCTTGAACAGGCGTCCGGTCTCGGAGCGGGAGGATTCAAACCGGTTCTGCGGTGTTTCCACCAAGCCCATGAAATTCACCTGGCCGGCCAGCTCCAGGAGCAGCGCTTCCGCCGCCTGGCGGTCATCGGCGAAGTTGTCCCCATCCGAGGCGTAGAACACGTACTGGTTGTAGTGGGCCGGTGGGTAGCGTTCGGAGAAGATCTCGCGCACCAGACGGAAGGCGCTGGATGCCACGGTGCCGCCCGTTGCCGCCACCTGGAAGAAGCTCTCCTCATCGAATTCCCAGGCCTCGTTGGTGTGGGCGATGAACACCGTCTCCAGGTTACCGTACCGTCGGCGCAGACCCTGGGTGGCCCAGAAGAAGAAGGCCTTGGCCAGCTTGCGCCGGCCCGGATCCATGCTGGCGGAGACGTCCAGCACAAAGGCCACCACCGCGTTCACCGCCGGGTGCCGGCGGCGGGCCAGTTGCCGGTAGCGCAGGTCATCGTCGGTGAAGGCGGGCTGTTCCGGTCGCGCCGTGCGCCGCTTGACGGCCTCGCGCAGCGTGCGTCGCCGGTCCAGCCGGGCCCGGGGGCCGCGCCGGTCCCAGCCCTCCCGCACCAGATCCTCGTCGGTCACGGCGTCGGTGGTTCTGGGTTTGAGATCGGGTAGCTTCAGCTCCTCCCAGAGCCAGTCCACGATGTCGTCCACCTTCAGCTCCAGCACGAACCGCAGTTCGCCCTCGCCACTGCCTCCGGCACCGCCCTGGCCTTCGCCGCCGCCGGGCTGGCCGCGACGGAACACATCCCCGGGTTCGCCCGGTCCCTGACCCACACCGCCCTGCTGGTGCTGATCCCGCAGCCGGAAACGGTAGTGTTCCAGGAAACGGACGGGCACCTGAACAGTCCGGTCCCCCGGCCGGCTCAGAATGTCCGAGCCGGCCACCAGTTCCGGCAACTGTTCCCGGACGGCGTCACGGACTTTCTGGTTGTGTCGCAGCCAGTCCCGGGCGCCCCGGGAGAAGAGTTCGTACCAGCGGTGCTGACTGGCTGTGCTGGAAATATCAGTACGCTCGTCGCCTGCCATCGGGTCCCCCTGGGGCTGGTGGTGCACCATCACTCCTGGGACAGCAGCGTGGTGACGTAGCCCAATGCCTCGCGTGCGCTGTGCTGATCATAGCCGTATTCGGCCACCAGGCGTTCCTCCACGGCGGAGATCTTCCGGCGGGATTCGTCGTCCGGGCGGGCCGAGGAGGTGACCAGGCGCAGCACGTCGCGCCGTTCCTCGAACAGGTAGCGCTCCACGGCCTCGCGCAAGCGGGTATGGCTAGTCAGGCTGAACTGCTCGCCGCGCTTGTATGCGCCCATGGCCTTGCGCACCACTTCCTGCCGGAACGAATGCTTGCCGGCATCGGAGATGCCGATTTTCTCCTCCACACCGCGCAGGAAGCGCTCGTCCGCCTCCCGTTCCTCGCCGGTGATGGGGTCCGTCACCTGCCGGTTGTCCAGAACGGCTTCCACCTCGTCCAGGTATTTCTCCAGCAGTTCCTGGGCTTCTTCCTCAAACGAGACAAACAGTGCCTTGTGGACGTCCTGCTTCACCCAGCGGTTGTAAAAATCCTTCCGCGCGGTGACCAGCAGGTCCATCCAGGCCTTCTTCTGCTTCCCGTCCATGCGCGCGTCGGAGTCGATGGTGTCCTTCAGCGCCAGCAGGACATCGATGGCGGTGAGGCTCCGGTGCTCACTGCGGCTGATGGCCCCGGCAAGGGCGTTCACCACAAAGCGCGGCGAGACCCCGTCCATGCCCTCATCGGGATGTTCGTTGCGGATCTTCTCCACATCGGTGGGGGAGACCGCTTCCACGTCCTCGCCGGCGTGGATGCGTACCTTCTTGCTCAGATCCAGATCCGCCCGTTCGGATGGCCGCAGGCGGGTCAGCACCGCAAATACCGCGGCGACCCGGAGCGCGTGGGGGTCCAGGTGTACCTCCTGGAAGGTCGGGGTGGACGAGGTGAGCTTGTGGTAGATGCGGGCCTCGTCCGTGTAGCACAGGGTGTACGGCACCTGGATGATGACCATGCGATCCAGCAGCGCCTCGTTCTCCTTCTCCTGCAGGAATTTCCGGAATTCCGCCAGGTTCGTGTGGGCCACGATGGTCTCGTCCATGTGAATCAGCGGGAAGCGCGAGACCTTGATGTTCTTCTCCTGGGTGAGGGTGAGCAGCAGGTACAGGAACTCCCGCTTCACCTTCAGGATCTCGATCATCTCCAGCATGCCGCGGCTGGCCGCGTACACCGCGCCGGACCAGGACCAGGCCCGCGGGTTCCCCTCGTCACCGTACTCCGCCACCTTGGAAAGGTCCACGGAGCCCACCAGGTCGGCAATGTCGGCGGTGGTGGGATCATGGGGAGCGTAGGTGCCCACGCCCACCCGTCCGGCCTCGCTGATGAAGATCCGCTCCACCGGCATGCGCGTGAAGTCACCCTCGTACTCGTCCTCGAGGACGGCCCGCGTGTAGGGAGAGAGCTCGCCCTCGATGGTGACCCCGTAGGTGTCCCGAAACGCCGCCCGTTTGCTGTGCGGGATCAGCAGCAGGGGATTCTCGTGAATGGGGCTGCCCTTGATGGCGTACAGGGCGCCTTCATCCGTGAGGCTGTATTCCTCCAGACCACGCTTGAGCAGGGTGACCAGGCTGGATTTCCCCCCGGAGGGCGGACCCAGGAGCAGGAGCAGGCGGCGTCCGACCTCGGAGCCTTCGCTGGCGGCCTTGAAGTAATTCGCCACCCGTTCCAAGGCCTCCTGCATACCGAACAGGTCCTGCTCGAACAGCCCGTAGCGGGTAAACTGTTCGCCCGTGGCCGGGCGCTCGGCGCCATGCCAGCGGATCATGTCCCAGCAATACTGGTGGGCCGTGCGAGCCAGTTCCTTGGGTTGCAGGGGAAAAATATCGCGCAGGAACTGGTCGAACGTGCCCTCCCAGTGCCGGGCCTTGTGTTCCTGCGTGTAACTCACCAGCGAGTTGACGAATGCATCCTGATCCCGAGACTTGTCCACCATAAGCGCCCCCGTGACGATGACGTGCATCGATGGCTTTGGCGCGTCGCGCGGCCGACTCGGCCAGTGCTGAAGGACCGGTTGGCATGGTAATCAGCCGTGTTGGCCGCGAGCGCCCATGCCCTGACAGTTGGATTGACGGTTGTGAGACAAAGTTCCTGAGCAAGGCCCAGGTTCGCGACATGCTCTACTAGAGGATATAGACCACCATGGCAGATCCCGCGTTGCCGGAGACCGAGAACGCAGCCCGTGAGCGTCTGGCAGAACTGCGTGAGGAGATCGATGGGCACAACCACCGCTACTACGTGCTGGACAGTCCTCTGATATCCGATGCGGAGTACGATGCGCTGATGCGCGAACTCCTCGCCATCGAGGAACGCTGGCCGCACCTGGTAACACCGGATTCGCCGAGCCAGCGCGTCGGGGCGCCCCCGGCCAGCGCCTTCGGCGAGGTGCATCACGCGGTGCCCATGCTGTCCCTGGACAACGCCTTCGATGAGCAGGATCTGCTGGATTTCGATCGCCGCGTCCGGGAGCGGCTCGGGCACCAGGGCGGGGTCCGCTACGTGGGCGAACCGAAACTGGACGGCCTGTCCTTGACCATCCGCTACCAGGACGGCGTGCTGGTACAGGCGGGGACACGGGGCGACGGACGCACCGGGGAAGATATCACGGCCAATGTCCGTACCGTCCGCAGCGTGCCGTTGCGGCTGCGGGGGCAAGGGGTGCCGGAGACGCTGGAGGTGCGTGGCGAGATGGTGATCCGCAAGCGGGATTTCGAGGCTCTGAACGCCCAGCGGCTGGCGGCGGGCCTGAAAACCTTTGCCAACCCCCGCAATGCGGCTGCCGGCAGTCTGCGGCAACTGGACTCCCGGGAGACCGCGCGCCGGCCACTGACCTTCTTCACCTTCGGCGTGGGTGTCTGCAGCGAATCACTGGGGGACAGCCACCACGCGATACTCCAGCGGCTGACGGCATGGGGGTTCCGCGTCAACGATCAGATCCGCGTGCTGGACGGCATGGATGCCTGTCTGGATTACTACCGCGACCTGCTGGACCGTCGCGATTCCCTGGACTACGAGATCGACGGCGTGGTGTTCAAGGTGGATGAGCTGCAGGCCCGGGAACGCCTCGGCTTCACCGCCCGGGCGCCGCGCTGGGCCATCGCCTACAAACTCCCGGCCCGGGAAGCCACCACCCGGGTGCGGGACATCATCCCCTCGGTGGGCCGGACCGGCGCGATCACCCCGGTGGCCGATCTGGAGCCGGTGGAGGTGGGGGGCGTGACCGTCAGTCGGGCCACGTTGCATAACATGGACGAACTGCGCCGCAAGGATGTGCGGGTCGGGGACACCGTGATGGTGCGCCGTGCCGGGGATGTGATCCCGGAAATCACCGGCGTGATCACCGAGCGGCGTCCACCGGATGCCACCCCCTGGGACATGCCGAAGCACTGTCCGGTCTGCGGCTCCGAGGTGCTGCGACTGGATGAGGAAGCGGACCACCGTTGCCAGGGCGGTCTGGTGTGTTCGGCGCAACGGGTGGGTGCCATCCTGCATTTCGCCTCCCGGCGCGCCATGGACATCGACGGTCTGGGCGAGAAAATCGTGGAGCAGTTGGTGGACCGGGAACTGGTGCGGACGCCGGCGGATCTGTTCCGCCTGGAACACGCCACGGTGGCCGGGTTGGAGCGCATGGGTGACCGCTCGGCGGACAATCTGCTGGCGGCGCTGTCCCGGGCGAAAGCGACGAGTCTGCCCCGGTTTCTGTACGCGCTGGGTATCCGGCACGTGGGCGAAGTCACCGCGCAGCGCCTGGCAGAGCACTTCGGCGACCTGGAGCCCATCATGGCGGCGAGCGAGGAAGAACTGGTGCAGGTGCCGGACGTGGGGCCGGTGGTGGCGCAGGCCATCGCCCATTTCTTCGCCGAGCCGCATAACCGGGACGTGATCCGTCAGTTGCTGGCGGCCGGGGTGCGCTGGCCCGTGGTGCACCGCTCGCCCCGGACGCAGCCCCTGGCCGGAAAGACGTTCGTGCTCACCGGCACGCTGGCGGGCATGTCCCGGGATCAGGCGCGGAACCGCATTCAGGCGTTGGGCGGGAAGGTCACCGGCAGTGTCTCGCGGAAAACGGATTACCTGGTGGCGGGTGAAAGCCCTGGCTCCAAGCTGGACAAGGCCCGGGAGCTGGGAGTGACGGTGCTGGACGAGGCCGGCATGCGGGCCTTGCTCGGGGCGGAGGACTGAAGTACGGCGGCGTTCGGTGATGGCTCAGTCGGCTTCCGCAGGGCGATAGAGCTGCACTTCCGCCTGGGCGCGCAGGCCCTTGACGTACTGTTCCATGCGCTTGCGCAGGGCAAGCTGCTCCAACTGCTCCCGGACCGCCTCCGGAGGAGGGGGCGCCCGCTCGCGGGTCTCCTCAAGGCGGATCACGTGCCAGCCGAACTGGGTGCGAACCGGTTCACTGGAATGCTCGCCGACACCGAGACGCGTGGCGGCCTCACCGAAAGGGGGGACCATCTGGTCCGGGGTGAACCAGCCCAAGTCGCCGCCGTCGGGCGCGCTGGGGCCGGTGGAATGCAGGCGGGCCAGGTCGGTGAAGGCCGCACCCTGGTCCAGGCGGCTGATGAGTTCACGGGCGGTTTCCTCATCGTCCACCAGGATATGCCGGGCGTGGTATTCGGTTTCCTGCCGGTCGGCGTAGTGCTGCTGGTAGAGGGTATCCAGCTCCTGTTCCGGTACCGGCTGTGCCCGCAATTCCTCCAGCACGGCCTGGGCCATCAGGGCGCGCTGCATGTTGTGAATCCGTGCCCGGAGCATGGGGTCGCCATCCAGCTCCTGCTGCTGGGCGTCCTGGGCGATCAGCACCAGCTCCACCAGCTCCAGGAGCAACATCTCCCGCTTGTCCTCGGTGAGTTCTTCCAGGGCGGTGCCGGTCCGGCGGAGCGCGTGCATGACCAGCATGGGCTCCGTGATCAGTTCGCCGTTCACCAGAGCCAGGATCTGCTCCGCATCGTACTGTGCCATAGGCTGCATGCCGGATGCCGGCTGGCCTGAGGTCTGCGGCTCTTCACCCGGACCGCAGGCGATCAGCAGGGGAAGGCTCAGGGAGAGGAACCAGTTGCGCATGGTGTTCGGAACCCTTCAGCCGGAGGACGCCTGCTGGTATTCCTGCGGGGTCATGGCCTGAATGGTCAGCGCATGGATATCGGTTTCCATGGCGTCGCCCATGGCTTCGTAGATCAGCCTGTGGCGCTGCAGGGGCGATTTGTCGGCAAAGGCGTCACTGACCACCAGCACACGGAAGTGGCCGCGGCCGTCCCGTGCCCCGGCGTGCCCCGCATGCAAGTGGGACTCGTCCACCACCTCCAACTGCTGCACGGCCAGGGCGTCGTGCATTCGTTCCCGAATCATCCGCACGCGCTGTTCATTCATGGCAGTACCTTCTTGAACGGCTTCACCGTCACCTGCGCGTAGACGCCGGCGGCCACATAAGGATCGGCGTCGGCCCAGGCCCGGGCGGCTTCCAGCGACGGGAATTCCGCAACCACCAGGCTGCCGGTGAAGCCGGCCTCGCCCGGGTCCGGGGTGTCCAGCGCGGGGAACGGGCCGGCCATCAGCAAGCGGCCCTCGGCCTTGAGTTCCTCGATGCGCTCCAGGTGGGCCGGACGGGCCTGCTGGCGCAGCGGCAGACTGTTCTCCACATCCTGGGACATGATCACGTAGTACATGGTTTCCCGGCTCCTTCCTGTGCCAGACTGTTCGGTGTCAGGAGGATCTGACAGCCGCAGAGCTTATCACACCGTCACCGGCGGGCGACTGCCCCACAACGGGGCAGGCTTTCATCACCGGTCTCGGCTTGATGGACCGCTCGGCAGCGTCGAGGTTCGCTGCCCGGTATCACATGGCAGAGGAGGAGGCATGAGCCAGTACTTCGAGATTCACCCGGAGACGCCGCAGAAGCGCCTGATTCACCAGGCGGTGAAGATCCTCCGGGAGGGGGGGGTGATTGTTTATCCCACGGATTCCACGTATGCGTTGGGCTGCATGATGGGGGAGAAGGCTGCGGTGGACCGGATCCGGCAGATACGGCAGTTGTCCGACAATCACAATTTCACCCTCGCCTGCCGGGATCTCTCGGAGATCGGTACCTATGCCCGTGTGGAGAACACCGCCTACCGGCAGCTCAAGGCCTTTACCCCCGGCCCGTATACGTTTGTGCTGCGCGCTACGGGAGAGGTGCCCCGCCGGCTCCAGCATCCCAAGCGCAAGACCATCGGTATCCGGGTGCCGGATCACGCCATTGCCCGGGCGTTGCTGGAAGAGCTGGGCGAGCCGTTGATGAGTACCAGCCTGCAGTTGCCGGACCAGGAACTGCCGCTCACCGAGGCATCGGATATCCGGGAACGCATCGGCAAGCTGGTGGACCTGATCATCGACGGCGGGGCCTGTGGCATGGAGCCCTCCACCGTCGTGGATCTGTACGATGGCGTACCCGTGGTGCTGCGTCAGGGCAAAGGCGATGTCTCGGTTTTCGCGCAATGACCGCGGCGCTGCCGGCGCCGGGAATCTGGGGTATCATCACCGGCCAGCGGCGTCCGTGCCTGGCATCGTGAGGCGTGGGGGTCTTTCTTGGCAACGCATCAGCGAGGAGGCGTATTGAGTTCGCTAGGGTCACGGCAGAGTCGTGTGCTTTCCGGCATGCGGCCAACGGGTAGACTGCACCTGGGGCACTACCACGGGGTATTGAAGAACTGGGTGAAACTGCAGCAGGAATACGAGTGCTTCTTCTTCGTGGCCGACTGGCACGCCTTGACGACGCATTATGACGAGCGCGAGGTGATTGCCGACAACGTCTGGGATCTGCTGGTTGACTGGCTGGCCTGCGGCGTCAATCCGGGGTTGGCGCGCCTGTTTATCCAGTCCCGCGTGCCGGAACATGCCGAGCTGCACCTGCTGTTGTCCATGATCACGCCGTTGGGGTGGCTGGAGCGTGTGCCCACGTACAAGGATCAGCAGGAGAGGCTGCGGGAGAAAGACCTGGCCACCTACGGATTTCTCGGTTACCCGCTGCTGCAGTCAGCGGATATTCTGATCTATCGCGCCACCGCTGTTCCGGTGGGCGAGGACCAGGTGGCGCATGTGGAACTCACCCGCGAGATCGCGCGGCGCTTCAATCACCAGTTCGGTCGTGAACCGGATTTCGAGGACAAGGCGCGGGATGCCGCCCGCAAGATGGGCAAGAAGAACCAGAAACTCTACGAAAGCCTGCGCCGCAAATACCAGGAGCAGGGTGATCATGAAGCCCTTGAGGTGGCGCGCGCCCTGGTTCAGGGCCAGCAGAACATCACCCTGGCCGACCGGGAGCGGCTCTACGGCTACCTGGATGGAAGCGGCGTGGTCATTCTGCCCGAGCCCCGGGCCATGCTGACCCCGGCGGCGAAGATGCCGGGGCTGGATGGGCAGAAGATGTCCAAATCGTACGGCAACACCATTGCGCTGCGGGACGAACCGGCGGAGGTGGAGCGGAAAATCCGGACCATGCCCACCGATCCGGCGCGGGTGCGACGGAACGATCCGGGGACACCGGAAAAATGCCCTGTCTGGGAGTTCCACAAAGTCTATTCCGATCAGGAAACCCGCGACTGGGTCCACGAGGGCTGCACCACGGCCGGCATCGGCTGCCTGGACTGCAAGAAACCGGTGATCGCCGCTGTGCTGGACGAACTGGCGCCGATCCGGCAACGGGCCCGGGAGTACGAGGAAGACCCGGAAGCCGTGCGGACCATCGTGGCGGAGGGTACGGAGGCGGCCCGCAGCGCTGCCCGGGAGACCCTGGAAGACGTGCGCCGGGCCATGGGGCTGGACTACGGATAGATGAGCGTGTGCCGTGACTGAACAGGTGGATGCAGTCGAGCGACTGGGGGATGACCCGGCCCGGCTGCGGGCCCTGGTCCGGGGAGAGCCGGTCACTGAACTGCCCCGCGATCTCTACATTCCACCCGACGCCCTGGAGGTGTTCCTCGAAACCTTCGAGGGCCCGCTTGACCTGCTGCTCTACCTGATACGCCGCCAGAATCTGGATGTCCTGGACATCCCCATCGCCGCCATCACCAGCCAGTACATGGAGTACGTGGAGCTGATGAAGGAATTGCGGCTGGAACTGGCCGCCGAGTACCTGGTGATGGCTGCCATGCTGGCCGAGATCAAATCGCGCATGCTGTTGCCGCGGGCTCCCGTGGAGGACGAGGAGGAGACGGACCCCCGGGCTGAGCTGGTGCGCCGCTTGCAGGAATACGAACGCTACAAGACCGCGGGGGAGGATCTGGACACCCTGCCCCGGGTGGGTCGGGATGTGTTTCCGGTCACCGTTCCCGCGCCCGGAGCGGCGCCACGGCAGCAGGAGCCCCACGTGAGCCTGCGGGAACTGCTGGGGGCGCTGGCGGAAGTGCTGGGCCGCGCCGAGATGTTCACCCACCATCATGTCCGGAAGGAAGCGCTGTCAGTACGCGAGCGCATGTCCCAGACCCTGGAACGGCTGAACAGCGAGACGTTCACGCCGTTCATCGCACTGTTCCGACCGGAGGAGGGCCGGCTCGGGGTGGTGGTGAGTTTTCTCGCGGTGCTGGAACTGATCAAGGCGTCATTGATCGAGCTGGTGCAGGCGGAGCCGTTCGCCCCCATCTATGTGCGTGCCCGCGCCTGATCCGCAGGGAGATGAGAGCCGGATGTCGGAACCGCAACTGAAAATCATCCTGGAAGCCGCCCTGCTGGCGGCAGAGAGCCCCCTGTCCCTGGACCACCTGCAGGCCCTGTTCGCCGACGCCGGTGCTCCGGAGCGTGCCAGCCTGCGGGAGGCGCTGGCGGAGCTGGCCCGGGACTATGAGGGGCGGGCCATGGAGCTGGTGGAGGTGGGTAGCGGTTGGCGCATCCAGGTCCGGGAGCAGTACGCCGGCTGGGTGTCGCGGCTCTGGGAGGAACGGCCCGGCCGCTATTCCCGCGCACTGCTGGAGACGCTGGCCATCATCGCCTATCGGCAACCGGTTACCCGCGGTGAGATCGAGGAGATCCGTGGGGTGAGTGTGAGCACGTCCATCATGCGCACCCTGCAGGATCGGGGCTGGGTACGGACGGTGGGGCATCGGGATGTGCCCGGTCGCCCCGCGATGTACGGGACCTCCCGGCAGTTCCTGGACTATTTCAATCTGCGCAGCCTGGATCAGCTTCCCACGCTGATGGAGTTGCGGGATCTGGACAAGGTCCATCCGGAGCTGGATCTGCGGTTCCCGGAAGAGGACTCCGCACCCGGCGTCCCGGAGGCGGCCGATGAGTGATGAGAAGCTGCAGAAGGTGCTGGCACGGGCCGGCCTGGGGTCCCGCCGGCAGATCGAGGCCATGATCGCAGCCGGCCGAGTCCAGGTGAACGGGGAGCCGGCCCGGGTGGGCGATCGGGTGACGGGCCACGAGAAGATCCGGGTGGACGGGAATCTGGTCCCGCCGGACAAACTGGCCGGGCCGGACCGCCGGGTCATCATGTACCACAAGCCGGTGGGCGAGGTCACCAGCCGCGACGACCCGGAGGGCCGGCCCACGGTGTTCTCCAGTCTGCCCCGCCTGCGTGCGGGGCGCTGGATCAGTGTCGGACGCCTGGACGTCAACACACTGGGGCTGCTGTTGTTCACCAATGACGGTGAACTGGCCAACCGGCTCATGCACCCGGGCTATCGCATGCCGCGGCGCTATGCGGTGCGTGTCTTCGGGGAGGTGGATCAGGCCATGATCGGGCGCCTGCTCCAGGGCGTGGAGCTGGAGGACGGGCCCGCCCGCTTCGACGCTATCGAGGCCGGCGGTGCCCAGGGAGAGAATCAGTGGTTTCATGTCACCCTGCACGAGGGACGGCAGCGGGAGGTCCGCCGGTTGTGGGAGTCCCAGGGAGTCAGGGTCAGCCGGCTCATCCGTGTCGCCTATGGACCAGTGACCCTGCCGAAGAATCTGGGCCGGGGGGAATGGCGGTTTCTGGACCGTGATGCGGTGGCGGCGCTGTGCCGGGCCGTGGAGTTGGATCCGGAGCAGCCGGTGGGTAAGCCGGAGTTGCGCCGCAAGCCGGGCCGTAAGCGACGCCCGGGAGGCGTGCGGCGCCGGCGCTGACGGAAACCGCCGGCATCCCGCCCTGCCGTCCGATGGGATGCCGCCGGACGGTGGCCGGGCCTCAGGCGCTGTTGCTGTTGGCCTGGCGCTTGCCCGTACTGTGGCGGATGCGTGCCACGTAAGGCCGGAGTTCCGCCGGCACCTGGCAACTGTCATCCACCATGATCACCAGCCGCCGGATACTGTCCTGCTTTTCCAGGATACGCTTCACCGCCCGCTGCACGCTGGGCTTGGAGAGGCTGTCGCCCAGGTTCTGCATCAGGTAGATGCCGTAATGCCGGCTGGCGGCGATGTAACTCAAGGCATCACCGACGCTGCGGGTTTGCGGAATGAAGATGCGCTCCGTCCCCAGCCGGTAGAGGCCGTTGTCCGGGGACCACCCGTAGACCGCCCGGCCGGTGGTGAGCGTCAGCCGCTTGAAGACGTCGAAAACCCGTTCCGGGCTGGCGGTTTCCAGCGCGGCCAGTCTGAAATCCGATTCGATGACGTTTGCGAGGCTGAGACTTTCGGCCATGATCCTTGTTCCCTGCTTGCACGTTCCCTGAGCTTGAAGACGCCATCCAATTTCCTTTAGGAAGCGCGACTTCGCGAAACTTACCGTAATTCCACACCACGTACTGTGACACACGTCATGGGTTGCGCGCCATACTGGGGCACGAGGGAATCGATCAGCGCTTCAGACAGGTACCCGGGTGCGGCAGCCATGGTAAGCGGCCCCCTCCGGGCCGAGCAGGTGAACCACCCACGGCGCCACCGTTTCCGGAGCCGGCTGGCCGTCCGGGCCTTCCGCCGGGTAGGCATGACGCCGCATGGCGGTGGCCATGGGGCCCGGGTCCATGCTCATGACGCGGACCGGCCCCTTGCCCAGCTCCAGGGCCAGGGTTTCCATCATGTTCTCCGCCGCGGCCTTGGATGCACCGTAGGCGCCCCAGAATGCCTTCCCCTGTCGCCCGACGGCATCGCTGATGAAGATCAGACGGGCGGAATCGGAACGCTGCAGCAGTGGCAGGCAGACCTGGTTGAGAAGAAAAGGCGCATTGATATTGGTATGCAGCACCCGTGCCCAGATTTCCGGATCGAACTGGCTCATGGGCGAAAGCTCACCGAGAAACGCCGCGTTGTGCACCAGGCCGTCCAGGCGCCGGAAGTGCTGATCAATGGCGGTGGCCAGTTCCAGGAACTCCGCCGGACCCACGCCCTCCAGGTTCAGCGGGTGAATCACCGGTTCCGGTCCGCCGGCGGCGACGATCTCGTCATACAGGGTCTCCAGGGCCTTGAGCTGCTTGTCCAGCATGATCACCGTTGCGCCGGCCGTTGCGCAGGCCCGGCTGATGGCACGGCCGAATCCCTGGGCCGCGCCGGTGACGAGGATCACACGATCCTGGAGTTGTTGGTCCGCGATCGGCGTGGCCCGGGGGAGGTCCACAATGCGGTCCGTTGCGGGCGTTTCCTGCTTGCTCATGCGCTTGGCATCCTCCTGGGTGGGGGCTATCGGGCCCGGCGGGCGGTGCGCCAGGCGATCCACAGCTTGCGGATCGGTGTCATATCGTACGCCTGCTCCAGCAACGGGAAGTCATCCTCGCGCATCTCCCGGAGCAGGGCGCGGGCGAGGGCGGCCAGCACCAGTTGGCTGCGTTGCCGGTGCCGGTCCTCCGGCGGCAACCGTTGCTCGGCCTGGTCAAAGAACTGCTCCACCCGGGCTGCCTGCTCCGCCAGCAGTCGGCGCAGGGGGGGCGAGGTCCCGTGCTGGAGCAGCGCGGTGCGGTCCACACCGGCCTGGCGCATTTCGTCCTGGGGCAGGTAGACGCGGCCGGCGTGGGCGTCGCGGCGGAGATTGCGCAATCCGGCGTCAAGGGTCAAGGCCATGCCCAGATCATGGGCGAAATCCAGACTCCCCCGGTCGCGGTAGCCACAGACCGCCACCAGCAGGTGTGCCAGGGCGCCACCGCTGTGGTGGCAGTAAACCGTCAGTTCCCGGAAGCTGGGGTAGGTGCCGTATTCCAGATCCATGGCAGCGGCGTCCAGGATATGCCGCAGGGGCTGTTCAGGGAGTTCATGGCGCCGGATCGCCTCCTGGAGCAACCGTCCCACCGGATGGCGGGCCTGGCCCCGCAGCGCCCGGTCCAGCTCCTCGCGCCACCAGTTGAGCTTCACGCTGGCCACCCCCTGGTCGGAAACCTCCACCGGAATCGCCATGACTTCCGTATGGTAAGCATGGGCGGCAAGCAGCCCGGGCCTTGCCTCGGCGGGCGCCATGCGGATGGCATAGTAGGGGCCCGAACCGGGGGGGGCGGCCTTCTCGTGGCAGTACTGGATGGGATCCATGGCTCTCTACATGGGGGCACCGTCGCCGGGATGAAACCACAAGCGGGCCGCGGGTGCAAAACGCCTGCCCGCGCCTCGCGAAAGCTCAGTGCCTGTCCGGGTCCCGCTCCGGGGCCTGAACCGGACGAACGGTCTGTTCCAGTGGCTCCAGGGCGCCCAGCGTCTTGCGTGGCCGCAGGCCCAACTCGGTGAAGCGGCGGGCGCCGGGGAGCACCTGGCGTTCCAGGGAGCCGACCGCCCGATTGTAGGCGTCCACGGAGCTGCCCAGGCTGCGGCCCACCCGCTCCAGGTGTTCGGTGAATGTGCCCACACGGTCGTACAGGCGTTCACCCAGTTCCCGGATCCGCTCGGCGTGCTCCGCCAGCACCTCCTGCTGCCAGCCGAAGGCCACGGCGCGTAACAGGGCCACCAGCGTGGAGGGTGTGGCCAGAATCACCCGCTGCTCCAGGGCGTATTCCATGAGGTCCCGGTCCATATCCTGAGCCGCGCTCAGGAACTGATCTCCGGGGATGAACAGCACGACGAAGTCCGGGGTGTTGCTGAATTGCTGCCAGTACGCCTTGGCCGCCAGCTCCCGCACGCGGTCGCGCAGCTTTCGTGCATGCCGTTGCAGCGCCTGATCCCGGGATTCCCCGTCGCCGGCCTCCATGGCATCCAGATAGGCGTCCAGCGGTGTTTTCGCGTCCACGATGATCTCGCGGCCATTGGGCAGACGTACCACCATGTCCGGCCGCTGTTGGCCGTTGTCGCCCCGCACGCCGGTCTGTTCCACGAAGTCGCAGTGCTCGGTCATTCCGGCCAGTTCCGCCAGCCGGCGCAGGGTGAGTTCGCCCCAGCGGCCCCGGACCTCCGGACGGCGAAGTGCCTTGACCAGGTTGTGCGTTTCCCGGCGCAATTGTTCCTGGTCCAGGGCCATGCGCTGCAGGTGTTCCCGCAGCATGCCCTGGCTGTTCTGACGTTCCTTCTCCAGCGCCTGCAACTGCTGCTCGGTGCGGTTCAGTGCCTCGCGGATCGGTGTCACCATGGATTCCACGGCCTTCTCGCGGGCGCCGAGTTCGGCGTGTGCCTGTACCTGGAACTGCTGCAGCTTTTCCTGGGCCAGGCGCAGGAACGCTTCGTTATTGCTGCGCAAGGCCTCGCCGGAGAGCGCGCGGAAACTGTCCGACAACTGTTGCCTGGCGGTATGGAAGGCCTGTTTCCGCTCCTCGGCGATGCGCTGCTCGGCCTCAAGCCGCGCCCGCAGTCCGGCGTTGTCCGACTCAAGCCGCCGTATCCGGCCCTGGGTCCGGGCCCGGGCGACCAGCCCGCCCGCGATCAGCCCGACCGCCAGGGCAAGGGCAATCAGGGCATACAGTGTTGGATCCTGTGGCAACGCCATCAGGCCGTGGCCGGATCAGGCGGCACCGGAGCGGGGTTCCGCTGCAGCCGGCTTGGAGCCGGACCGGTGGTGATCCAGCCAGGTGAGAAGATCCAGCGGATGGCTGATCAGGCCGTCCGCCCCCCAGTCCGCTGGACGGTCCTCGGCGCAGATGTAGCCGAACAGGGCGATCAGCGTTGCGGTGCCGGCACGCTGGCCGGAGACCACGTCACGCATGGCGTCGCCCACCAGAACCACCCGCGCCGGATCCAGACCGAGCAGTTCACAGGCGTGGCGCACCGGCGCCGGATCGGGCTTGCGGCAAGGCAGAGTGTCCCCGGATACCAGGCAGGCGGCCCGGTCCGCCAGACCCAGATCCTCCAGCAGCGGACGGGTGAGCCAGCCGGGTTTGTTGGTCACGATCCCCCAGCGCAGCCCCCGTTGCTCAATCTGTTCCAGCAGCTCCGGCATGCCGTCGAAGGGGCGGCTGCGGCGGCTTACCGTGGCCCGGTACAGATCAAGGAAGCGCTGCCGCAGGGGCTGCATGCGCGGGTCATCCGCCAACAGATTGAAACCCCGTTCGATCATCGCCGCGCTGCCGTGGGAGACCACCGGGCCGTAGGCGCTGTCGTCCAGCGGTGCCAGGCCCTGTTCCACGCGCAACTGGTTGGCCGCGTGGATCAGATCCGGTGCGGTGTCCAGCAGGGTTCCATCCAGGTCGAACAGAACCGCGTCCAGCCCCTGCTGCGGGCGCGCCGGCGCGCTGCCACGCTGGCGGAGGCCCCGCAGCAGCGGGATGCCGATGCCGCAGGCGTGCTGAATGGCGGCTGTGTCAGCCATGGTGTTCACCGTCGGCGTCTTCGGGGTTCTGGAAACAGGCCAGGTAGTTCACGTCCACCTGGCGGACGAGGCGGTAGTGGCGGGTCAGCGGATTGTAGCTCATGCCTTTCAGGTCCCGCAGAATCAGCCCGGCGTCCCGGCACCAGGCACCCAGTTCCGCAGGCCGGATGAACTGGCTGTAGTCGTGGGTTCCGCGCGGCAGCAGGCCGAGAACGTACTCTGCGCCGATAATGGCCTGCAGGTAGGCCTTGGGTGTGCGGCTGATGGTGGAGAAGAACACCATGCCCCCCGGTGCGGCCAGTCGGGCACAGGCCCGGACCACCGAGGCCGGGTCAGGGACGTGCTCCAGCATCTCCATACAGGTCACCACCTGGAAGGCGCCCGGCTGTTCCTCCGCCAGTTCCTCGGCGGTGGTGCGTCGATAGGCAATCTCCACCCCGGTCTCCAGCGCGTGCAGCCGCGCAACGCCCAGCGGGGCCTCGCCCATGTCGATGCCGGTCACGTCCGCGCCCTTCAGCGCCATGCTCTCCGCCAGGATGCCGCCGCCGCAGCCCACGTCCAGGACTGCCTGCCCATCGAGCTCCGCCCAGGATTCGATGTAACCCAGCCGCAGGGGATTGATATCGTGCAGCGGGCGGAATTCGCCTTCCGGATCCCACCAACGGCTGGCCGAGGCCTCGAATTTGGCCACCTCGGACGGATTGACATTGGCATGCGTTGGCATCTGAGGCCTTTCAAATCAAGTGCTAAGGCTATGGAGTTAATGTAGCCTGTATGGAGATTATTTTAAACTCCCCTGCACCGGGTCAGGGGTCGTTTCTGGCTATGATCGCCCGCCATCGCCGTAGTTTTCCGAGTACCGCTTCACGGTTCATGGTCATCAGTTCCCCGTTCCGCAACAACTGGCGTCCGGCAACCCAGACATCGCTGACCTGGCTGCGGTTTCCGGCATAGACCAGGTGGGACAGGGGATTGAACACCGGTTCCGCGTCCAGGCCGGTCATGCGGACGGCGGTGAGGTCGGCGAACTTGCCCGGTTCCAGCGAACCGGTGATGTCCGCCAGCCCCAGGGCCCGGGCGCCGTTCAGGGTGGCCATGCGCAGTGCGGTGGCCGCTGGCAGGGCGGCCGCGTCACCGGCCACGCCTTTGGCCAGCAAGGCGGCGGTCCGCATTTCCCCGAGCATGTCCAGATCGTTGTTGCTGGCGGCACTGTCCGTCCCCAGGGCGACGTTCACGCCGGCATCCAGCAGCGTCTGCACCGGACAGAAGCCGCTGGCCAGTTTCAGGTTGGATTCCGGGCAGTGGATCACGCTGGCGTTGGCCCGGGCCAGCGCGTCGACGTCCTGGTCATTGGCCTGGGTCATATGCACCGCCATGAAGCCGGGGCCAAGCAAGCCGGCCGCCTGCAGGCGGGCCAGCGGACGCTGACCGGTGCTCTCCAGGCTCTGCTGTACCTCGAAGGCGGTCTCGTGCACGTGCATGTGCACCGGTGCGTCCAGTTCGCCGGCCAGGACCGCCACCCGGCGCAATGCCTCGTCCCCCACGGTGTAAGGTGCATGCGGCGCGAAGGCGGTGCTGATCAGCGGACTGTCCCGCCAGTGGTCGCGCATGGCCAGCCCCTTGTCCAGGTAGTCGTCCGGGCCCTGGCCGTAGGCGCTGGGGAAATCGATGACGATCATGCCCAGGCAGGCGCGCATGCCCACCTGGTTGGCGACCCGGGCAGCGATTTCCGGGAAAAAGTACATGTCGTTAAATGCCGTGATCCCGCCCCGGATCATTTCGGCGCAGGCAGCCTCGACCCCGTCCTGCACGAATTCCGGGCCCACGTGCCGCTGCTCTGCAGGCCAGATGTGTTCCTCCAGCCAGCGCATCAGGGGCAGGTCGTCCGCCAGGCCGCGCAGGAGGTTCATGGCGGCGTGACTGTGGGCATTCACGAGCCCGGGAATCAGCGCGTGGGCGTCCAGGTCCATGACGTGCTCCGCCCGGTAGCGCCGGGCGGCCGCTTCACGGGGGATCAGCGCCACGATGCGGCCGTCTCGTACCGCCAGGGCGTGTTCTTCCAGCACCTGGCCCTGGGGTTCCACCGGGATGATCCAGCGGGCGTTGATCAGGGTGTCAATCTGTTCCATGGGTACCTCCGGCGGCCAGTATAACGCGGCCGCTGTTCCCCTGGCTTCGGGGATTCCCCGGTGCCCATCGCCGCGTCGCCTATGCGAAAATACCGGTCCTGATGAGGAGGCTGCGATGAACGGTCATGACACGGTGCGCCCGGTGCGCTGGACCGACGAGGGGTTGTATTTGCTGGACCAACGCCGCTTGCCGGCGGCCGAGGACGAGGTTTTGTGCCGGGACAGCGGGGATGTGGCCCGGGCCATCGCGGGCATGGTGGTGCGTGGGGCTCCGGCCATCGGCATTGCGGCGGCGTATGGCGCGGTTCTGGCCGCCCGGGAGCACTTGCCCGGCGATCCCGCGGGCTGGGAGGGGGCGTTGGATGCCTTGGCGGCGGCCCGCCCCACGGCGGTGAATCTGGCCTGGGCATTGCGCCGCATGCGTTCGGTTTCCCTGGGGCGGGAACCGCAGCAGCGCCTCCTTGACGAGGCCCACGCCATCGCCCGGGAGGACCTGGCCGCGAATCGCCGCATGGGGGCGTTGGGGGCGGCCCTGATCCAGGAGCCGGCGGGGGTGCTGACCCATTGCAACACCGGCTCGCTGGCCACCGGCGGCTTCGGCACCGCGCTGGGCGTGATCCGCCAGGCCTGGGCGGAAGGCCGGTTGGAACGCGTCTATGCGGACGAGACGCGGCCGTGGCTGCAGGGGGCCCGGCTCACCGCCTGGGAGCTGTTGCAGGACAACATCCCGGTGACCCTGCTGGCGGATGCCGCAGCGCCCCTGCTGATGCGCCAGGGACGGGTGCAGTGGGTGATCGTGGGCGCGGATCGGGTCACGGCCAACGGTGATGTGGCCAACAAGATCGGTACCTATGGGCTGGCTCTGGCGGCCCGGCATCTTGGGGTGAAATTCATGGTGGTGGCGCCGTCCTCCACCGTGGACATGGGAACCCGGGACGGGGAAGCCATACCGATTGAGCATCGGGAGGCGACGGAGTTGCTGTCTCTGGGCGGCCAGCGGGTGGCGGCGGCGGGCGCCGACGGCTGGAACCCGGTGTTCGATGTGACGCCGGCGCACCTGGTGGATGTGTTCGTGACCGAGCGGGGCGTGGTTCATGCGCCGGATGCCGCCCGCATGGCGGCGCTGTTCGGCCGTGATACAGTCGACACCCGGTTGGGTTCGGGCGGATAACGGGAATGATGGGTTACACAACCGCGGTGGGCATCTACGTGGATGCCGCCAATATCCAGAACAACGGCGGCTTCGGCATGCAGTACGACGTGCTGCGGGAATACGCCTGCCGGGGACATGCGGAGCCGGTGCGGCTCAATGCCTACGTGACCTATGACGAGGAGCGCGGGCGCCGGGACCGGCAGTACGCCCAGCGGGCCAATAATTTTTTCGCCACCATCCGCGAGTTCGGCTACAAGGTCATCGTCAAGAAGTACCGATGGTATCGGGATGACGAAGGTACCCCGTATGCCAAGGCCAATGCCGACCTGGACATGGCCGTGGATGCGCTGCTCCAGTCCCGGAGTCTGGGGCGTGTGCTGCTGGCCACCGGAGACGGGGATTTCGTGCAGGTGGTCCGGGCACTGCAGAACCAGGGCTGCCGGGTGGAAGTGCTGGGTTTCGACAACGTGTCCGCCGAGCTGCGGCGGGAGGCGGACGTCTACCTGTCCGGTTACCTGGTGCCGAACCTGCTGCCCACCGGGCGCAACGGCGATCGACCGGCGTGGGGGCAGCCCGGTTCCCGGGTGCGGGGCATCTGCTATCACCACAGCAACGAGGGTTTCGGCTTCATGCGGTTTCTGCGCACGGTGAGCGATACGCTCTGGATCACCGATACCCGCAACCCGGATTCCCCCTACGCCTCGGCGTTCTTCCGCGACGGGGATCTCCCGGACGCGGTGCGGCCGTCGGAGTTGCCCAGTCACAGGCATCTGTTCGAGTTCGATCTGGCCGAGTCCTCGGTCAAGGAAGGCGGGCTGCAGGCGGAGAACATTGCCGTGGTATCGGCCGGCTCGTGAGTAGAATCCCCGCGGAACTCTGGTTCGTGCTCTTGATCGGGGCCGCCGTCGCCTGGTGGTGGCAGGCTACCCGCGCCCTTGAGCAGGCCCGCCGTGCCGGTCGCCAGGCCTGCCGTCGGGCCGGCGTGCAGTTTCTGGACGACAGCGTGGTCCGCACCAGCACCCGGCCGGTCTGGGGGGGTAGCGGTCTGCGCCTGGCCCGGCGCTATGCCTTCGAGTTCGCCACCCGGGGTGATCGCCGCTACAGTGGCTGGGTCTGCACCCTGGGTCAGCGGGTGACCAGGGTGCACATGGAGCCCCACGTGGTCCCGGAGGAGCCGCGGCGGAATCAGGCCGACGGGGAGTGACCACGGCTGCGCAATGGCGCCGCGACAGGCCAATATGTCAGGAAGGGTGATATGCCAATGAAACGAGTGTTCCCACTGCTGGTGGCGATCCTGCTGATCGCCGGCATTTCCACGGTCCATGCCACGGACCAGGCTAAACAGGGAGAAACCCCCATGGTGGTCTTCGAAACCAGTCATGGCGACATCACGCTGGAACTCTATCCGGAGGATGCGCCGGTCACCGTCGAGAATTTCCTCAGGTATGTGGATGACGGCTTCTATGATGGCACCGTATTTCACCGGGTCATTCCGGGTTTCGTCATTCAGGGCGGCGGTTTTGACGCCGATATGAACCAGAAGCCCACCCATGACCCGATCCGGAACGAGGCGGATAACGGACTGAAGAATGAGCGGGGGACGCTGTCCATGGCGCGTACCCAGCAGATCCACAGCGCCACGTCCCAGTTCTTCATCAATCTGAACGACAACGCGTTCCTGGACCATGGCACCCGTGATTTCGGCTATGCGGTCTTCGCCAGAGTGGTGGACGGCATGGATGTGGTGGATGGGATCGCCCAGGTGCCCACCGGCACCCATCGGGGGCATCAGGACGTCCCGCGGGAACCGGTGCTGGTGCAGCGCGCCTACCGCAAGGACTGAGCCGGCACCAGCCGCCGCCGGCAGCGTCCGGCCGCTGTCGGCGGCATGCCCGCAGCGGTCGGCCGTGTGATATGATCCAGCGTTTCCCCAGGTCCTGTTGCGCCGTCCGGCGGCAGCACCAAGGTCGAATCTGAGCAAAACAGAGAGCGTCGATGGCGAACGTCGCGAAAGAGATACTGCCGGTCAATCTGGAAGACGAGATGAAGCAGTCCTACCTCGATTACGCCATGAGCGTGATCGTGGGTCGGGCGCTCCCGGATGTGCGGGACGGGCTCAAGCCCGTACACCGTCGCGTGCTCCACGCCATGCGGGAGCTGGGCAACGACTGGAACAAGCCTTACAAGAAATCCGCCCGCGTCGTGGGCGATGTGATCGGTAAGTATCATCCCCACGGCGACTCCGCCGTATACGACACCATCGTGCGCATGGCCCAGCCCTTCTCCATGCGTTACGTGCTGGTGGACGGGCAGGGTAACTTCGGCTCCGTGGACGGTGATTCCCCGGCCGCCATGCGTTACACCGAAGTGCGCATGGCGCGGATCGCCCACGAGCTGCTGGCGGATATCGACAAGGAAACGGTGGACGTCGGGGACAACTACGATGGCTCCGAGCAGGAACCGGTGGTACTGCCGACCAAGGTGCCGAACCTGCTGGTCAATGGTGGTTCCGGCATTGCCGTGGGCATGGCCACCAATATTCCGCCCCATAACCTGCGTGAGGTGGTGGATGCCTGCATCGCCCTGATCGATGACGACGATCTCAGCGTCGATGATCTGATCCGCTACATTCCGGGGCCGGATCTGCCCACCGCCGGCATCATCAACGGCACCGCCGGGGTGCACGAGGCATACCGGACCGGCCGTGGCCGGCTGATCATGCGGGCCCGGACCGAGATCGAGGAGGATCCGAAGTCCGGCAAGCAGACCATCGTTGTCACCGAACTGCCCTACCAGGTGAACAAGGCACGGCTGCTGGAGAAGATCGCCGAGCTGGTGAAGGAAAAGCGCATCGAGGGCATCACCGAGCTGCGCGACGAGTCGGACAAGGATGGCATGCGCATGGTCATCGAGCTGCGTCGCGGCGAGGTGGCCGAGGTGGTGCTGAACAATCTGTTCCAGCACACCCAACTGCAGACGGTGTTCGGCATCAATATGGTGGCCCTGGTGGACGGTCAGCCCCGACTGCTGAACCTGCGGGACATCCTGGATGCGTTCCTGCGCCATCGGCGCGAAGTGGTCACCCGCCGTACGATTTACGACCTGCGCAAGGCCCGTGAGCGGGCCCACGTGCTGGAAGGCCTGGCCGTGGCACTGGCGAACATCGACCCGGTCATTGCGTTGATCAAGGCCTCTCCCAGCCCGGCGGAGGCGAAGCAGGGACTGATAGAGCGTCTGTGGCAGCCCGGCATGGTGGTGGACATGCTGGACCGTGCCGGCGCCGATGCCTCCCGCCCCGAGGGGCTGGACCGCGCGTACGGGTTGGTGGAAGGCGGCTATCGCCTGACCGAGACCCAGGCCCAATCCATTCTGGACCTGCGTCTGCATCGGCTCACCGGTCTGGAGCAGGACAAGATCCTGGACGAGTTCCGGGGGCTGCTGGACCGCATTGCCGATCTGATCGAGATCCTGGACAGCACCGACCGCCTGATGGAGGTCATCCGCGAGGAACTGCTGGCCATCAAGGAACAGTACGGTGATGATCGCCGCACGGAGATCCTGGCCAACCACCTGGATCTCACCATGGAGGATCTGATCACGCCGGAAGACGTGGTGGTGACGCTGTCCCATCATGGCTACGCCAAGTACCAGGCCCTGGACACCTACCGCGCACAGCGCCGGGGCGGACGGGGCAAGAGTGCCACGGCGATGAAGGACGAGGATTTCGTGGACCAGCTCTGGGTGGCGAATACCCATGACACGCTGTTGTGTTTCTCCAGCAGCGGCAAGTGCTACTGGCTCAAGGTCTACGAGCTTCCCCAGGGAAGCCGTGCGTCCCGCGGCAAGCCCATCGTCAATCTGCTGCCGCTGGAGGCGGACGAGCGGATCAACGCCGTGCTTCCGGTGCGCGAGTTCGACGAGGACCACTTCGTGTTCTTCGCCACCCGCAAGGGGACGGTGAAGAAGACGCCGCTGTCCCATTTCTCGCGGCCCCGGTCCACCGGGATCATTGCCGTCGACCTCCGCGACGACGACTGGCTGGTGAATGTCGGCATCACCGATGGGCAGCGCCACGTGATGCTGCTGAGCAATGCGGGCAAGGCCATTCGCTTCCGGGAGGATGAAGTGCGTGCCATGGGGCGGACCGCCGCCGGGGTGCGGGGCATGCGTCTGGAAGACGACCAGGAGGTGATCGCCCTGCTGATCCTGGGTGAAGGCGATATCCTGACCGCCACCGGAAACGGCTATGGCAAACGCACCCCGCTGGAGGATTACCCGCTGCGCGGCCGCGGCGGAATGGGCGTGATCTCCATTCGCACCGGCGAGCGCAACGGCGGGGTGGTGGGTGCCGTCCAGGTGGTGGAGAACGACGAGATCATGCTGATCACCCGCAAGGGCACGCTGGTCCGGACGCCGGTGGACGGCATCTCCCGCATGAGCCGCAATACCCAGGGTGTGAAGCTGATCTCCCTTGACCGGGGCGAGACCCTGGTGGGGCTGGAACGGCTGGAGCGACTGGACGACGAGGATGGGGACGAGCCTGGCGCGGATGAATCGGCTGACGCTGACGAGGCGCCCACCGAGGATTGACGCGCCGCCCCCGCAAGCCGAATTCTTGGCATCTTGAGGAGGCATTACGCATGTCACGTGTTTACAACTTCAGCGCCGGGCCGGCCATGCTGCCGGAACCGGTACTGCGTCAGGCGGCTGAAGACATGCTGGATTGGCGCGGTTCCGGCATGTCGGTGATGGAAATGAGCCATCGCGGCAAAGAGTTCGTGTCCATCGCCGCCGAGGCCGAGCAGACGCTGCGTGCGCTGATGAACATCCCGGAAAACTATAAGGTGCTGTTCCTGCAGGGCGGCGCCACCGGGCAGTTCGCCGCCATCCCCATGAACCTGCTGCGGGGGCGCAAGCGCGCCGACTATATCAGCACCGGTTCCTGGTCGAAGAAGGCGATCAAGGAGGCGAAGACCTACTGCGAGGTGAACGTGGCCGCCGCCAGCCCGGGGGATGTGCTGACCATCCCGCCGCGGAATACCTGGCAGCTCAGTGATGATGCCGCCTATGTGCACTACACGCCTAACGAGACCATCTCCGGCGTGGAGTTCCACTGGGTTCCGGAGGTGGACGCACCCTTGGTGGCGGATATGTCCTCCACGATCCTCTCGCGGCCGGTGGATGTCACCCGGTTCGGGCTGATCTACGCCGGCGCCCAGAAGAACATCGGGCCGGCCGGCATCACGCTGGTGATCGTGCGCGAGGATCTGCTGGGCGAGACGCTACCGGGTACCCCTTCGGTCTGGGACTACAAGGCCCAGGCGGAGGGCGACTCCATGCTGAACACGCCGCCCACCTACGCGTGGTACATCGCCGGGCTGGTGTTCAGGTGGATCCAGGAACAGGGCGGCCTGGAAGCCATGGCCGAGCGCAACCGGCGCAAGGCGGAAAAGCTCTACGGGGCCATCGACGGTTCGGATTTCTACAGCAATCCGGTGGATCCGGATTGCCGCTCCTGGATGAACGTCCCCTTCGTGCTGGCGGACGATGCGCTCAACGACAGCTTCCTCAAGCAGGCGGCCGAGGTGGGCCTCACCACGCTGAAGGGGCACCGGAGCGTGGGCGGAATGCGAGCGAGCATCTATAACGCCATGCCGGAGGCCGGCGTCGACCGCCTGGTGGAGTTCATGGCCGAATTCGAGCGCCGCCACGGCTGAAGCCGGAACCGCCGTCGGGGCGCGCCCAGCGCCCCGGTCCCCGCAACCGCAGGAGTCTGACGTGTACAAGATTCTGACCCTGAACAACATTTCGGTAAAAGGCCTGGAACGGCTGCCACGGGAACACTTCGAGATCGCCTCCGAGATCGGACATCCCGACGCCATCCTGGTCCGCTCGTACAAGATGCACGATATGGAGATCCCGGACACGGTGAAAGCCATCGGCCGCGCCGGGGCCGGCGTGAACAACATTCCCGTGGAGGCCATGAGCAAACGTGGCGTGGCCGTGTTCAACGCACCCGGCGCGAACGCCAACGCGGTCAAGGAGCTGGTGCTGGCCGGCCTGTTTCTGGCCGCCCGCAACATCTGCCAGGGGTGGTCCTATGCCCGTGGTCTGGAAGGTGACGATGCGGCCATCCACCAGCAGGTGGAAGCCGGCAAAAAGCAGTTCGTGGGCTTCGAATTGCCCGGCCGCACGCTGGGTGTGGTGGGGCTGGGCGCCATCGGTGTGCAGGTAGCCAATGCGGCGCGCGCCCTGGGTATGAATGTGGTGGGCTTTGATCCCGGCATCACCGTGAGCCGGGCCTGGGAGCTCGATCGCGGCGTGATGCAGGCCCATAGTGTGGATGATGTGGTCAGCCGATCGGATTTCATCACCGTGCATGTGCCGGCCAACGAACACACCCGCAACCTGATCAATGCCGACCGCATCCGCATGATGCCGGAGGGCGGGGTCATCCTGAACTTTGCCCGCGAGGGTATCGTGGATGACGCGGCGGTGGTGCACGCCCTGGAAGAAGGGCATCTGAGCGCCTACGTGAACGATTTTCCGTCCAGCCTCACCAAGGACCATCCGCGCTGCATCACGCTACCCCATCTGGGCGCGTCCACCCGGGAGGCGGAGGAGAACTGTGCGGTGATGGTGGCCGATCAGGTGCGTGATTACCTGGTGAACGGCAACGTGCGCAACTCCGTGAATTTTCCTGAAATGATCATGCCCCGCAGCGACAAGGGCGACCGGCTGACCGTGGTGAACGCCAATGTACCCAACATGCTGGGGCAGATTTCCACGGCGCTGGCGGACGCCGGGCTGAACATCGACGATATGTACAACAAGTCCCGCGGGGATCTGGCTTACACCCTGGTGGATGTGGAAGGCCGGATCCACGAATCGGTGGTGGACGCCATCCGTCGCATCCAGGGGGTGCTGGGAGTCCGGGTGCTGGGGCAGGACTGAAGTCACGGGGTTGGCCAAGATGTCCGATGCAGAAAAGCTCAAGGGCGTACGGAGCAGAATCGACGCCATCGATGACGAGATCCTGCGTCTGCTGAGCGAGCGCGGTCGCCTGGCCAAGGAAGTGGCCCGCATCAAGCGCGAGGCCGGGGAGACGGGGGATTTCTACCGCCCCGAGCGTGAGCACGCCATCCTGCGACGGGTTCAGGAGCAGAATTCCGGCCCCCTGTCCGACGAGACCGTCGCGCGTTTTTTCCGCGAGATCATGTCCGCGTGCCTGGCGCTGCAACTGCCGCTGAAGGTGGGTTACCTGGGGCCGGAGGGAACGTTCACCCAGGCCGCCGCCATCAAGCAGTTCGGCCATGACGTGCAGTTGCAGCCCCTGAGCTCCATCGAAGCCATTTTCCGCGAGGTGGAATCCGGTGGCCTGCACTACGGCGTGGTTCCCGTGGAGAACTCCACCGAAGGCGTGGTGAATCACACTCTGGACTGTTTCCTGAGCTCTCCGTTGCAGATCGTCGGTGAGGTTGAACTGCGTATCCAGCAGCATCTGATGAGCCGGGAGGCGTCGCTGGACGCGGTCAAGCGCGTCTACTCCCATCCCCAGGGGCTGGCGCAGTGCCGGGCCTGGCTGGATCAGAACCTGCCACGGGCGGAACGGGTGACCGTCAGCAGCACCGCGGAGGCGGCGCGACTGGCATCCTCCGAGGAGGGCAGTGCGGCCATTGCATCCGAGGCGGCGGCGGAGCTCTATGCGCTGCCCTGCCTGGCGGAAAGCATCGAGGACGTCAGCGGCAACACCACCCGGTTTCTGGTGATCGGACGGCAGTCCCCGCCGGCCACCGGCGACGACAAGACCTCGCTGGTGGTTTCGCGGACGGATCAGCCCGGTGGGCTGTGCCGCCTGCTGGAGCCCCTGGGGCGTCACGGGATCAACATGACCCGGCTGGATGCGCGGCCGTCCCGGCAGGGCGTGTGGGAATACGCATTCTTCATCGATTTCGTCGGTCATGTGGACGACGAGAACGTGCAGCAGGCGCTGGCCGAGATGCGGGAACAGACGTCCCTGTTCCGAATCCTGGGGTCGTATCCACGGGCGGTGCTCTGAGGTCCGGGTCGCGTTCCGGCCGGCGGCAACGCCATATGCAGAGGGGGGGTCATGCAGGACTACAGGCCGACATTCGAGAAGCTCGCCGTGGATGGAGTCCGCGGCCTGCAGCCGTATCAGCCCGGCAAGCCCATGGCGGAGCTGGCCCGGGAGCTGGGGCTGGATCCCTCGGGGATCATCAAACTGGCCTCCAACGAGAACCCGCTGGGGCCGGGCAAGAAGGCCATGGAGGCGGCGCAAGCGGCATTGGCCGAGGTCCACCGGTACCCGGACGGGAGCGCTTTCACCCTGAAGCAGGCCCTGGCGGCGCACCATCGGATCGGCGCGGAGTGCATCACCCTGGGCAATGGTTCCAACGACGTCCTGGTCCTGCTGGCCGAGACGTTCCTAGGTCCGGGCCGGGGGGCAGTGTTCTCGGAGCACGCCTTCGCGGTCTACCCCATCGCCACCCAGGCGGCAGGGGCCATGGCGCAGGTGGCGCCGGCGTTCCTCCCCGAGGCGGAGATGCCCTACGGCCATGATCTGCAGGCCATGCGGGCCGCCGTCACGGACGCGACCCGCCTGGTGTTCGTGGCCAATCCGAACAACCCCACCGGCACCTGGGTGGAATCCGGGCAGCTCAAGGATTTCATCGCTTCCCTGCCGGCCGGCGTGATCGTGGTGGTGGATGAAGCCTATTGCGAATACGCCGAACCCGCCGGCGGTCCGGACGCCACGCAATGGCTGGCCGAGTTCCCGAATCTGGTGGTGACCCGCACCTTCTCCAAGGCCTACGGCCTTGCCGGGTTCCGCGTCGGCTACGCGCTGTCCCACCCGGATATCGCCGATCTGCTGAACCGTGTCCGCCAGCCCTTCAATGTGAACCTGGTGGCGCAGGCGGCCGCGGAGGCGGCCCTTGCGGATCAGGAGTACATCGCCGAATCGGTGGCCATGAACCGGGAGCAGCGGACCTGGCTGCAGGGTGAACTGGAAGCGCTGGGGCTGCCGGTGCTCCCTTCGGCGGCGAACTTCCTCAGCTTCGGGCTGGGTGACCGGGCCGAGGCCATCAACCAGGGGCTCCTGCGCCGGGGCGTTATCCTGCGCCCGGTGGGCGGCTACGGGTTGCCCGGGTACCTGCGGGCGACAGTGGGACTGCCGGCGGAGAACCAGCGGTTGATCCGCGAACTGTCCGAGCTGCTGGCGGGGGCGGCATGACGGGACCGTTGGTTCGCCGTCTGTGTCTCATCGGGGTCGGGCTCATCGGTGGATCCTGGGTGCGGGCACTGCGGGGCGCCGGGCAGGTGGGCCAGGTGGTTGGATGCGGGCGCACACCGGAGAATCTGGAGCGGGCCGTGTCGCTGGGGGTGATCGATTCCTACGCGCTGGACCCGGCCGAGGCGGTTCAGGAGGCCGATCTGGTTGTCGTGGCCGTCCCCCTGGGCGCCATGGCCGCGGTCTTCCGCCGCATCGCCCCGGCCCTGGCGCCCGATGCAGTGGTGACGGACGTGGGCAGTGCCAAGGGGACCGTGATCGCCGATGCCCGGGCGGAACTGGGCTCGCGGCTGCCGGACTTCGTGCCCGGTCATCCCATCGCGGGTACCGAGAAGAGCGGTGTGGAGGCCTCGTTTCCGGATCTGTTCAGGGGGCGGCGGGTGATCCTGACGCCGCTGGACGAGACCCGGGCCGAGGCCGTGGAGCGGGTGCGCGCCGTGTGGCAGGTTGCCGGGGCCGTGGTCAGTTCCATGGACGCCCGTCACCATGATGACGTGCTTGCCGCCACCTCGCATCTGCCCCACGTCCTGGCCTATGGTCTGGTGGACAGCCTGTCCCGGTGGTCGGACAGGGATGAGATCTTCCAGTATGCCGCCGGCGGTTTCCGGGATTTCACGCGGATCGCGTCCAGCGACCCGGTCATGTGGCGTGATATCTGTCTGGCCAACCACGAAGCGCTGACCGACGCGCTGGAGCGTTATACAGCGGATCTGCAACTGCTGATGGAAGCGGTCCGTGCCCGCGACGGCGAGCAGCTGATGACGGTTTTTCAGAATGCCCGGCGGGCCAGGGAGCGTTTCCTGGCCATGCTGGAGAGTTGACCCTGAGGAAGGACGTACTCCATTGAGTCGTATCGACGCGAACACCATCCGGTATACCGTAAGCCCCGGCGGCAGCCTCCACGGGCGTTTCCGGGTGCCGGGAGACAAATCCATCTCTCACCGGGCGGTCATGCTCGGCGCTCTGGCGGAGGGCGTGACCCGGATCAGCGGTTTTCTCGAGGGCGCGGACGCGCTGGCCACCCTGGACGCCTTTCGCGCCATGGGGGTTCAGACCCGGGGTCCCGATGCCGGACGGGTGGAAATCCAGGGGGTGGGGCTTCATGGGCTCCGCGCCCCGGACGGGCCGCTGGATATGGGCAACTCCGGGACCTCCATGCGGTTGCTGACCGGCCTGTTGGCGGGCCAGGCCTTTGATGCCGAACTGACGGGTGATACCTCCCTGTCGCGCCGGCCCATGCGCCGGGTCACGGAACCGCTGGCCAGGATGGGTGCCGTGGTGGAGACGGCCGCCGAGGGTACGCCGCCGCTGCGCATCCGGGGCGGCCAGCGACTTCAGGGCATCCGCTACGAAATGCCCATGGCCAGCGCGCAGGTCAAATCCTGTCTTCTGCTGGCCGGTCTTTATGCCCAAGGGGAGACCTGGGTGCGCGAGCCGGCCCCCACCCGTGATCATACCGAACGCATGCTCCAGGGGTTTGGTTACCCGGTGCTGAGCGAGGAGGGCTGGGTTGGGGTCTCCGGCGGCGGCACCCTGCGTGCCAGCAGCATCGACGTGCCGGCGGACATCTCCTCTGCGGCCTTTTTCATCGTGGGGGCCTGCATTGCCCCGGGCTCGGAAATCGTGCTGGAGCATGTGGGGGTGAATCCGACCCGCACCGGCGTGCTGGACATCCTGTCGCTGATGGGGGCCGACATCGAGTTGCGCAATCGGCGCGAGGTCGGTGGTGAGCCGGTGGCGGATATCCGGGTCCATGGCAGTTCCCTGCGGGGGATTCAGATTCCGGAGCGGCTGGTGCCGCTGGCCATCGACGAGTTTCCGGCGATATTCATCGCCGCTGCCTGTGCCGAGGGCACCACCGTGCTTACCGGGGCGGAAGAGCTCCGTGTGAAGGAAAGCGACCGGATCGCCGTCATGGCTGACGGCTTGCAGGCGCTGGGGGTGGCCGCCGAGCCGACGCCGGACGGTATGGTGATCCGGGGTGGTCCCATGGGCGGTGGCCGCATCAACAGTCATCACGATCACCGCATCGCCATGGCCTTTGCCATGGCCGGTCTCCGGGCCGGGGATGCCATCGTCATCGACGACTGCGCCAACGTGTCCACCTCGTTTCCCGGGTTTCACCGGCTGGCGGCGGAGGTCGGCCTGCAGCTCACCGTGGACGAGGTGCCGGCGTGAGCGGGCATGTTCCGGTGCTGGCCGTGGACGGCCCCGGCGGCGCGGGGAAGGGCACGGTGTGCCGCGCGGTGCAGCGGGCCACCGGCTGGCACCTTCTGGACAGCGGGGCCATCTACCGGGCGCTGGCCGTTGCTGCCGCCCGCCGTGGTCTCGATGCCGGCGCGGGTGAGGCGCTGACGGGCCTGGCCCGGGAGCTGGACGTGGATTTCCGGCCCATCGGGGATGGCGGGATGCGGGTTCTGGTGGACGGGGTGGATGTCACCGGCGAATTGCGGGAGGAGCGCACGGGGAACCTGGCCTCCCAGGTGGCTGCCCTGC
The DNA here is from genome assembly GCA_020831885.1 of Ectothiorhodospiraceae bacterium. Lineage (GTDB taxonomy): Bacteria > Pseudomonadota > Gammaproteobacteria > Nitrococcales > Aquisalimonadaceae > LSCE01. Next base: position 17,134 of record JAFIFU010000012.1, on the reverse strand, counting down.
AGGACGTGCGCGAGGCGCTGCTCCAGCGGCAACGGGATTTCCGGAAGGCCCCTGGCCTGGTGGCGGACGGTCGGGACATGGGCACCGTGGTGTTCCCCGATGCGGACGTCAAGGTGTTCCTGACGGCCAGCCCCGAGGAACGGGCCAGAAGGCGCCATAAGCAGTTGAAGGAACAGGGGGTCAATGGTAACCTTCCCGATCTTTTACGGGAGATCGCGGAGCGTGACGAGCGTGATCGGACGCGGTCCGTGGCTCCGCTGGTGCCGGCGCCGGATGCCGAACTGATCGATACAACAGGGTTGTCCATTGAGGCCGTGGTCCAGCGCGTGATGTCTCTGCTCCAGAACCGGCTATCATTATGAGTTGCATGAAGTAGGGTTCCCGCATGCCATGGTGGCATGGGGGGTTTTTGTTCAACCACCAACCAGAGACAGCGACATCCCGTTGCCGTCCAGGAACGACTGACCAATGAGCGAAAGCTTTGCTGAACTGTTTGAAGAGAGCCTTGCCAAGACCGACATGCGTCCTGGTGCCATCGTCACCGGTAAGGTGGTGGCGATCCAGGGTGACCACGTGGTGGTCAATGCCGGCCTGAAATCCGAGGCGGTAATTCCCGCCAGCGAGTTCTACGGGGAATCCGGCCAGTTGGAGGTCACCGTCGGTGATGACGTGGAAGTGGCTCTCGATGCCGTGGAAGACGGTTTCGGCGAAACCCGTCTGTCCCGCGAGAAGGCCAAGCGCGCCCATGCCTGGAGGCACCTGGAGAAGGCCTACGAGTCCGGCGATACCGTGACCGGCATGATCAGCGGCAAGGTCAAGGGTGGTTTCACCGTCGATCTCACGCACATTCGTGCGTTCCTGCCCGGCTCCCTGGTGGATATCCGCCCCGTGCGTGACACCACCTACCTGGAAGGCCGCGAGCTGGAGTTCAAGGTCATCAAGCTGGACGAGCGCCGCAACAACGTGGTGGTCTCCCGCCGTGCAGTGGTTGAAGAGGAATACAGCGCCGAGCGCGAAGCGCTGCTGGAGCGGCTGCAGGAAGGTCAGGTGCTCAAGGGCATCGTCAAGAACCTCACCGATTACGGCGCGTTCGTGGATCTGGGTGGCATCGACGGCCTGCTGCATATCACCGATATGGCGTGGCGTCGCGTCAAGCACCCCTCTGAAGTGGTCGAGGTCGGCCAGGAAATCGAGGTGAAAGTGCTCAAGTTCGACCGGGAGCGCAACCGCGTCTCCCTGGGGCTCAAGCAGTTGGGCGAGGATCCGTGGGAGAACATTGCCGGCCGTTATCCGGAGAACACGCGCGTGCTGGGCCGGGTGACCAACATCACCGACTACGGCTGTTTCGTTGAAATCGAGGAAGGCGTGGAAGGCCTGGTGCACGTCTCCGAGATGGACTGGACCAACAAGAACGTCAATCCGGCCAAGGTCGTGGCCGTGGGCGACGAGATCGAAGTGATGGTGCTGGACATCGACGAGGAGCGTCGCCGCATCTCCCTGGGCATCAAGCAGTGCCAGGCCAACCCCTGGGAGCTGTTTGCCGCCACCCACAACAAGGGTGACCGGGTCACCGGCGCGATCAAGTCCATCACCGATTTCGGCATTTTCGTCGGCCTGGATGGTGGCATCGACGGTCTGGTGCATCTCTCCGACCTCTCCTGGGACGAGGCCGGCGAGGAAGCCGTGCGCAATTACAAGAAGGGCGACGAGGTGGAGGCCGTGGTGCTGTCGGTGGATGCCGAGCGCGAACGTATCTCGCTGGGTATCAAGCAGATGGAGCAGGATCCGTTCTCCAGTTGGATGGCCGAGCATCCCAAGGGCTCCATCGTGTACGGAACGGTCAAGGAAGTGGATGCCAAACAGGCCATCATCGACCTGGGTGACGGTATCGAAGGGTATCTGCGGGCCGCTGACGTGGCGCGGGAGCGGGTCGACGACGTCCGCAGCCACCTGAAAGAAGGGGACCAGGTGGAAGCCAAGTTCGTGGGCGTGGATCGCAAGAATCGGGCGATCAGCCTGTCGATCAAGGCCAAGGACGTGCAGGAAGAGGCGAAGGCGGTTCAGGAGTACAGCCGCCCGAGCAGTGCCGGTACCACGACCCTGGGCGACCTGCTCAAGGAACAGTTGGACGGCAAGAACGACTGATCCTGTTCGGCTCCGCCGGGGAGCCCAGGCTCCCCGTGTTCCCATTCCCTGGACTGGACCGCCCCTTGCCGCGTCATGCGGGAAGGGGCGCGTGGAAGACATCGGACACCACTGATGACGAAATCCGAGCTGATCGAACTCATTGCCTCCAAGCAGCAGCACCTGGCGTACAAGGATGTGGAACTGGCGGTCAAGACACTGCTGGAGCACATGAGCGAATCCCTGGCCACGGGGCAGCGTATCGAGATCCGGGGCTTCGGCAGTTTCTCCCTGCATCACCGGCCGCCGCGTATCGGACGCAATCCCAAGACCGGTGAACCGGTGGCATTGCCCGGCAAGTACGTTCCCCACTTCAAACCGGGCAAGCAGCTGCGACAGCGGGTCAACGGCGAGCACCAGGCCGGCAGGTGATCAGGAAAGCGGCGGGTTGACCGGACCCGCCGTTTTTCTTGTTTCAGCGGCAGCCGGTGGACCCGAACCCCGGACACACGTATTGTTCCCGTGGGTCTGTTCAAGTACGGATTGCCTCACGTGGCTGATGCCAAGGAGAATGCGCATGCGCCGAGTTATCGGACTTTTCCTTCTCTTGCTCGTGGTGCTGTTCGGGCTCAGCTTCGCCCTGCTTAACGCCGGCTCCGTGCAACTGGATTACTATTTCGGTACGGTTTCCCTTCCCCTTTCCCTTCTGCTGGTTCTGGCGCTGATTGTCGGCGCGGTGTTGGGTGTGGTGGCCGCGCTGGCGATGATGCTGGGCCGCCAGCGGGAACTCGGCCGCGCGCGGCGCAAGCTGGCGGAAATCGAGAAGGAACTCAATGAATTGCGTCGGCTTCCCCTGAAAGATCAACCCTGACGATGAATGAGCTGTTCTGGCTGCTGCTGCCGCTTGCCGCGCTGTCCGGCTGGTACCTTGCGCGGCGGGGTAACCGGACCCGCGGCACCCCGCCCCGCGAAGGGCTGCCTGATGCTTACTTCCAGGGGTTGAACTACCTTCTCAACGAGCAGCCGGATAAGGCGATCGAGGTATTCACCCGCATGGCGGAAGTGGATGCCGACACCGTGGAGACGCATTTCGCGCTGGGCAGCCTGTTCCGTCGCCGCGGCGAGGTGGAGCGCGCCATCCGCATTCACCAGAACCTCATCGCCCGGCCGTCGCTGACCCGTGCGCAGCGTGTTCAGGCTCTGCTGGCGCTGGGTGAGGATTACCTGCGTGCCGGTCTGCTGGACCGGGCGGAGAGCCTGTTCCAGGAGGTGGTGGAATCCGGGGAACACGTGGTCCAGGCGCTGGCCCACCTGCTGGATCTTTACCAGCAGGAACGTGAATGGGAGCAGGCGCGCACCGTGGCGGAGCGTCTGGGCGTGCTCACCGGTCAGGACAACTCCCAGATTATCGCCCAGTTCTACTGCGAGCAGGTGGAACAGGCCATTGCCGCCGGAGACCGGGGCCGGGCCCGGGCGCTGGTCAAACGGGCGCTGAGCACCGATTCCTCGTGCGTGCGGGCAAGCCTGCTTCAGGGTCGGCTCGAGCGGGAGTCCGGCAATCATCGTGCTGCGCTCAAGGCCTATCAGCGCGTCCGTTACCAGGACCTGGATTACCTGCCCGAAGTGCTTCAGCCCATGGAAGCCTGCTACGCCGCGCTGGACCGTGAGCAGGACTATCTGGCCTATCTCCAGGCCGTGGAGCAGGATTATCACGGCGCGTCGCTGTTACTGGCCATCGCCGAACAGATCCGCCGGCGGCAAGGGGAAAAGGCCGCCGCGGACTACCTGGAGCAGCAACTGCGCCGCCGACCTTCAGTGCGTGGACTGAACCGGCTGCTGCAACTCAATCTGGAACTGGGTGAGGAGCAGGTCGGTCGCGACACCGTGCTGCCGGTATTGCAGGAGCTGTTCGATGCCCTGCTGGCGGCCAAGCCCACCTACCGTTGTGGACGGTGCGGGTTCACCGGTCGGACGCTCCACTGGCATTGTCCCAGTTGCCGGGGTTGGAGCACGGTGAAGCCCATTCACGGTATAGAAGGAGAATGACGTGAGCCGGGTTGAACAGCCCCGGGTCATCGTGGCCCTGGATTTCCCGAGCCTGCGGCAGGCACTGGATCTGATCGAATATCTGGACCCGGCGGCGTGCAGGGTCAAGGTGGGCAAGGAGCTGTTCGTGCGCGCCGGGCCGGCTGTGGTGGAAGCCTGCGTCACCAAGGGCTTCGACGTGTTTCTGGACCTCAAATTCCACGATATACCCAACACCGTGGCCGGCGCTTGCCGTGCCGCTGCGGAACTGGGTGTCTGGATGGTCAACGTGCACGCCAGCGGCGGGCGGGCCATGATGGCGGCGGCCGCCGATGCCGTGCACTCCGGGGCGGCCGGCCACCGTGTGCCGAAGCTGATCGCCGTTACCGTGCTCACCAGTAGCGGTCCCTCCGTGCTGGCCGAGACCGGAGCCGATACGGACCTGGAAGCCCAGGTCCTCCGCCTGACGCGGCTGACCGTGGATGCCGGGCTCGACGGCGTGGTCTGCTCGGCCCGGGAGGCCTCCCTGATCCGGACCCATGTGGGCGAAACGCCGCTGCTGGTGACGCCTGGCATACGGCCCGTGGGCAGCGGGGCCGATGACCAGACGCGGATTCTGACCCCGGCGGAGGCGATCCGGGCCGGCGCCGATTACCTGGTGGTGGGGCGCCCCATCACCCGAGCCCTGGATCCGCAGGCGGCACTGGCGGAGATCAATGCTGAGCTTGGGATGCGTTGACATGATCTGGCTACCGCTTTAGATTCGGAGTGCCCCGCCGGGATGGCAGGGCAGGGCCGTCGGGATTGGCGGTCCTGAATCCACTGCAAAAGGAGCATGCAATGCGCTATTCCATCGTTCGTACCCTTTTCCTCTCCGTTCTGCTGCTGGCCGCTTCCGCCGGCGCGGTCTTCGGTGAAGAGACGGTCAACATCAATACCGCCACCGCCGAGGAGCTGGCTGCGGCCCTGTCGGGCATCGGTCAGGCGCGTGCGGAAGCCATCGTCGAGTACCGGGAGGCCAATGGACGCTTTGCCAGTGTGGATGAGCTGACCAGGGTGTCGGGCATCGGCCAGAACACGGTGGAGGCAAACCGGGAGCGGATCCTGGTGGACTGAAGCCCGCTTGCCTCAAGTTCGTGGGGCCTGCCCCCTGAACGGGCCGGCAGGGCAACCGCCGGCCCGTTTGCGTTATTGTGGCCATAGACGGTGGTGGGTAAAGGGCGGTAAGGCACCATGGCTGGACACGCGGGGTCGGGAGGTCGCGGGCACAAGCTGCGGTTCAGCTTGTTTATCCCGGGCCTGGGTATCGCCCAGATCGCTTCCTGGGGGAGTGTGGTCTACAGCTTTCCCCAGATCGCCAACGGCATGGCGGACGACCTCGGGTTTTCCCGCTCCGCGCTTTACGGCGCGGCCAGCCTGGGTATCCTGCTATCCGGTCTGGCGGCCTATCCGGTGGGCGAGGCCATAGACCGCGGCTTCGGTCGCCGGCTCATGGTGGGCGGCTCCATTCTGGCCGGCCTGTTGCTTGTGGCCTGGTCCCAGGTGCAGACGCTGGCGCTCTACTATCTGATTCTCGCCGGTCTTGGTCTCACCCAGGCGGCGATCCTCTATGAAGCCGCATTTGCGGTGGTGGCGCGTCGGGAAGGACCCGTCCAGGCGCGGCACGGCATCACCGCATTGACCCTCTGGGCCGGTTTCGCGAGTACGGTGTTTATCCCGCTGACCGAGTGGTTCATCATGCTGGGCGGGTGGCGCTGGGCGCTGGCGGTGTTGGGCATGGTGAACCTGGTTCTGTGCGCGGGTCTGTACGCATGGCTGATCCGCCCGGCGGAAGACGCCGTCCAGTCCATGAACCGTGTCCGGGCGGAACAGCCTGCGGCGCGATCCTCGGGGCCGCTGGCCAGCGCGGTACGGATGCCGGTTTTCTGGCTCATCGCCGTGAGCTTCACCGCTCATGCCGCGACGTTCTCCGTGCTGACCTACCATCTCTACCCCCTGTTGCTTGAGCGCGGCCTGTCCGCCGCAAGCGTGGTGACGGTGCTGGCGGTGATCGGGCCTGCCCAGGTGGTCGGGCGGGTGCTGATGCGCCTGCTCGCCCCCAATGCCTCGGCACGTCTGCTGGGGTCGCTTGTCGTCCTGGGGTTCCCGGTTTCGGTGGCTCTACTGGGACTGGCCCCGGCCCATTTCGGCGCTTTCCTGGCCGTGGCGGCCATCTATGGGGCGGCCAACGGCGTGATGACCATCATTCGCGGAATCGCCGTGCCGGAAATGGTTTCGCGCCGTGGATACGGCGCCATCAACGGCGCGCTGACCGCACCCTCCATGTTCGCCCGCGCGCTGGCGCCGCTGGCGGCGGCTGGCCTCTGGGGCATCTCCCAGTCCTATGCGCCGGTGCTGGGTACCCTGTTCGCCGCAGCCCTTCTGTTGGCTGCGGCATTCTGGTGGGCTGCCCTGCTGGTGAGCGATGCCGGGCCGGTGGAAGAATGATTGAACGCCCCAATGGATGGCAATGTCGTGGTCCGGTTGCCTTGCCTGCGGTAACCTGCGCTCAGTAGCGTTGTTCCCGGGAATCGGTCGGGTGGGCACTGACCACGCCGTGGAGCCGCCCCACGGATGCTTCATCCCATGGGCGGAACCTGGGGCCCTGCGCGTTATCAAGGGGGGCAGGACTGAATGCATGGGGAATCCCAGGCACCGGCACGGGCGCCGGGTTTGGCCGTTTCCGGTATCGGTACGCTGGTGCTGCTGGTGGTCGCATTCGCGTCCGTACCGTTCATTCTGTCGCCATTGCTCCCGGATATCGCCAGCACGTTCCGGCTGACGCCGGCCCGGGCGTCCTGGGCCGTGAGCTTGTTCGGCGCCGCATTGGCCGTTGTGGCCCCGCTGGTAGGGCTGTTCGGTGGCCGGTTCTCCCGGCTGCTGCTGATCCGATCCGGCCTGGCTGTCTTCACCTTGGGGTTGCTGGGCGCCGCTCTGGCCCCGGGGTTTTCCCTGCTGGTGCTGGCGCTGGTGCTTGCAGGTATCGGCGCCAGCATGTACGTGCCCACTGCCTACGCTCTGGTGGGCGATCACGTGCCGTTCCAGCAGCGGGGGCGTGTCATGGGGCTGGTGATGGCGGGCTGGGGCTATGCCATCGTGCTGTGCGTCCCGCTGGGAGGGTATCTGGCGGATGTGGCGGGCTGGCGTTCAGCATTCCTCCTGCTGGCGGCCGTTGCGGCACTGGCCCTGCTGGCCAGCCGTCTGCTCCCCGACAGCCCCCTTGGCGCCTCCGGTCAGCCGCCCCCGAACCTGCGCAGCCTCTCCGCCGCAGTGTTCCTGGACCCGGGGGCCCGCTTCATTCTGTTCGTAAACGTCTGCAACATGACCGCGTTCTATGGTGCCTACACGTACCTGGGGACCTGGTTGCGCAACGGACTCGGCCTGGGGAGTGACGGTGCCGGGCTCGTGATCCTGGCCTACGGCGCGGGCTTGGCCCTGACCACGCTGAACAGCCGCCTTCTGGATCGTATCGGTCACCGTCACACGCTCTACCTGGCCCATCTGGGCCTCATGGCGGGCTGGGTGGCCGTGGCCCTGGGCACCAGTGCGGCCATGGTCATGCTGGCCCTGTTCTGGGTGGGTATCGTGCAAGGGGCGGCCCTGGTGGGGCAGTCCACGCTGTGCAGCCACCAGAGCGACCACGGGCGCGGCGCCATCATGGCTTTTTTTACCTGCACCACCTATATTGGCGTGTTTGCGGGAGCCGCGCTGTTCGCCCCCGTGTTCTCCGCGCAGGGTTATCTGGCGGTGGCGGTGTTCGCCGCCCTGCTGAACGGTACGGCCAGTGTCGTACTCCACCTGGGGAGGCACCGGCTGCGGGACGTCTGATACGTCCGCCGCAAGCCGGAGCCCGAGTCCCCCCAGGCGATCAGGCTTTCAGCCGGCGCGCGGGCGATCAACCCCCTTGCCGGGTCTTCAGACGGGAGACACCCTGCTGGAGGCGGGCGGCCACGTCCTGCAACGCATCGGCGGCATCCCGGACTTCGCTCAGGGTCCGGGTGCCGGCCTGCGCCGCATCGCGTATGCCGGTCACCCGGCCGTTGATCTGCTCAGCCGTGGCCGCCTGTTCCTCGGCGGCGCTGGCGATCTGGTTGTTGCGGTCGGTGATGGCATCCACGGACTGGCTGATGGCATCCAGCGACTGTTCCGCCTCCTTCGCCTGGATACTGGTCTGGCGGGCTTCCTCGGAACGCTGGCGAAGGGCGTCGGTCATGTCCGCCGCGCCACCCTGCAGCCGTTCCAGAATGTCGCGGATCTCGTCGGTGGAGGAACGGGTTCTCAGCGCGAGCGTGCGGACCTCTTCCGCCACCACCGAGAAGCCCCGCCCCTGTTCGCCGGCCCGCGCCGCCTCGATGGCGGCATTGAGCGCAAGCAGGTTGGTCTGTTCGGCAACGCCGTTGATCACGTCCAGAACCTTGTCAACGTTGGCGGTATCCCCGTTCAGCCGCTCCATGGCGTTGCGCACCTCCTCCAACTGATCCGCCAGCGCGGCGATGGAGGCACCGGTGGCCATGACCGTTTCCTTGCCTGACCCCGTCTGACCGGAGGCCTCGTTGGCCGCCGCCGCAGCATCGCTGGCGTTGCGGGCCACTTCCTGGACCGTGGCGGCCATTTCCGTCATGGCGCTGGCCAGGTCATCGGTATCCGCTTCCTGGGAGCGCATGGTCTGATCGGCCGAATTCGCCAGGCTGGTGAGGTGAGCGGATGAGGCCAGCAATTGATCGCTGCTCCCGCGCACATCATTGACCACATGCTCCAGCGTGTCGAAGACGCTGTTGATGCTATCGGACAGAATATCCAGCTCATCGCGTCCGGAAACGGGCAGGCGATAGCCCAGATCAATGGGCTCCCGGGAAGCATTGCGGATCGCCTCGGTGGTGCTCTCCAGGGGGCCGGTGATGCTGCGGACGACACTCCAGCCCACCGTGATCAGAATGATCAGCCCCACTCCCAGGGCAACGATCTGCCCCTGCAGACTCCGCCAGGCCGCGGCCCGGACGTCGTCCATGTAGACGCCGCTGGCGATCATGAAGTCCCAGGGTTGGAAATGCTGGGCTTCCGACTCTTTCAGCAGCGGCTCCTCCCCTCCGGGGCGTGGCCAGTAATAGCGCACCCGGGTGGAGCCGTGCTGACGGGCGCCGTCGATCATGAGCTGAACAAACCGTGAGCCGGTTTCATCCTCCAGCCCGGATACGTCCCGCCCGTGGAGTTCGGGTGCGAACGGATGCATCAGCATCACCCCATCCATGTCGTTCACCCAGAGGTATTCCTCGCCCAGGTACCGGATGGCGCCAATGGCCGCCACGGCCTGCTCCTGGGCAACCTCGCGGGTGATGGTCCCATTTTCCTCCAGGCTGTGGAAGTGCGCCAGAATCGCCTGCCCCGCCTCCACGGCGGCGGTGGCCTGGCCCAGCCGTTCCTCCGTCAGGTTGTGATGCGCGCTGCGCAGAGAAACGGTTGCTGCGACCGTGAAGACCACGGCGGCCACTCCTAGCACGAACCAGATGCGGAAACTGATGCGGAACTGTCTGAGATATCGGGTCATTGCGGGTTTTCCTGTCCTCGCGTTTGGCAGCCGGAATCCTACACACGGCGAGCCGGGCCGCCGTGATCGCTGTCACTGTTTGATTCACTGCTGGATAACGGCCACCGTCAGCGGAGTTTGATCCGGACGTGTCATGCAAGGCGCATGTGCCTGGGCCCGGTATACTGCAATGGGACCGCGGGGACGTCCGCTATGGACCCGCTCTAAAGGAAGCGCTGATCCAGCAGCCATGTTTCCATCCCATGGGATCACGGGATCGGTCAGCCGCGATGCGGGGTAAAACGGTGGTGGATTGACCCTGGATGCGAGGCAAAAAAAGGGCCTGCAGTTGCCTGCAAGCCCTTGATTTTTCTGGCTCCCCGGGACGGGCTCGAACCGCCGACCCAGTGATTAACAGTCACTTGCTCTACCAACTGAGCTACCGGGGAACTGCAGGCGCGTATTCTACAGATCGGGCCTGGAAGGTCAATACCGAAGGCCGGCATGGTGCGGCGAGGTGCGCGGCATCCGGTGTTTCGCTTGAGCGCTCGGGGGTCGCCGGTTAGGCTTGACGCTGGTCCGTCTCGGCGGCCTTCCCGGCCGTGCTTTGCGGCGTTTTGTTTCATCGTTCATCCGAACGGGCGTGATACATGGTGCTTCCAGCGGGCTCAAGACTAATGGCGTCCAACCTGTCCCAGGTGGGCTGGTCGCTGGCTGAGTCCGAGATTCTGGAGCAGATCGCCACCGGTGCCGAGCTTCCGGAGATCCTGGAGCAGCTTACCATGGCCATCGACCGGACCATTCCCGGTGGCCGTTCTTCCGTCCTGCTGGTCAGCGCGGATGGACGTCATCTGGAGCATGGGGCGGCACCAGGCCTGCCCGAGGCATTCACGGCCGCCATCGATCCGCTGCCCGTTGCCGAGGGAGTGGGCAGTTGCGGAACGGCGGCAGCCCGGGGCCGTCAGGTCATCGTTGAGGATACTGCCACCGACCCACTCTGGAAGGATTTCCGGGATCTTGCGGATACCCATGGACTGGCGGCCTGCTGGTCCATCCCCGTGCTGGGGCGGGATGGCCAGGTCCTGGCCACGTTTGCCGTGTATTACCGGAAGCCCGGCGCACCGCGGGACAAGGATCAGGCGCTGCTCCACCGGGCGGCGCATCTGGTGGCGGTGGCCGTGGAACATCATCGGGCACGCACCGGGTTGGAACAGACCAACCGCGCCCTGCGCATGCTCAGCCGTTGTAACGAGGCGTTGATCCGCGCGGTGGACGAGAGCGAGCTGCTTCAGGCGGTCTGTGACATCGCCGTGGATATTGGCGGTTACCGGATGGCCTGGGCCGGTTACGCGGAACAGGATGATTTCCGCACGCTACGCCCGGTGGCCGTGGCGGGCAATGACCGGGGCTATGCGTTCGGTAACCGGTACAGTTGGTCGGGGCAGTCCGAATTCGGGCGTGGCCCGGCGGGTGTGGCGGTGCGGGAGCGTCGCTCGGTGTTCGTTGCGGATATTCTTGAGGAGCCGGGCTTTCAACCATGGCTGGAGCGGGCCAGGGAGCAGGGCTATCGCGGGTGTGTGTGTATTCCGCTGCTGAACCAGGGTGACAGCATCGGGGTGGTGGTGTTCTTCACGGGCGATGTGCTGGAGCTGCCGGCCGCGGAGCGTAAGCTGTTGCAGGATCTCGCCGATGATCTGGCCTTCGGTATCGGTACCCTGCGTAGCCGGCGTCGTCAGGAACGGCTGGAACAGGCTGTGGCCGGTGTCGCGGCAGCACTTTCCGCACGCCCCGGCGAGGATTTTTTCGGCGTCCTGGCTTGCGCCATGGCGGAAAACCTGGGCGCTGATTCCGTGGGGATTGTCCGTGTGCTGGAGGATCCGGTACGGGGCCCGGTGGTGCAGACGTTGCACGTTGTCCTGGATGGGGAAACGCTACCGAACTGCTGCTATCCGTTGTCCGGGACGCCTTGCGCACAGGCCTGGCTACAGTCCGATTCTCTATGCCTGGATGACGTGGCTGAGCTGTTTCCGGAGGATGAGGGTTTGGCCGCCATGGGCGCGCGAAGCTATATCGCCCAACGGCTGGAATCTGCCGCCGGGAGGCCGCTGGGTCTGATTTACGCGGCGTTCCGCTCTCCGGTCCAGGACACGGAAACCCCATGCTCCACTCTTCGCATTTTTGCCGTCCGTACTGCGGCGGAGATGGAGCGCCAGCTTAACGAGCAGCGCACCCGGGAGCAGGCGGCGCTGCTGGAACTCACCCGCGATGCGGTCCTGCTTTCGGATTGGGATGGCCGTATTCTCTTCTGGAATCAGGGCGCGGCCCGGACCTACGGTTATTCTCCGTCGGAGGCTCAAGGGCGCGGTTTCCCGGAGTTGCTTGCGGTGGAGCCGGACGCCTTCCGGGCGGCACGGCAGGCCTTGGAGCGCACCGGCGAATGGAGCGGCGAACTGCGCATGGTCCGTTCCGACGGCGGCAGCCTGGTCATGGATACCCGTTGGTCGCTGGCTCCCGCCGATGCGGACGGGGGGCGACGCATTCTGCAGATCGGCACCGATGCCACCGACCGGAAGCGGGATGAGGCCCGTATTCATCAGCTCGCCTACTTCGACAGCGTGACGGGGCTGCCCAATCGTGTGAACGGACTGCAGCGGCTCACCAAGGCTGTGGATCAGGCGGCCGCGCGAGGTCGACGGCTGCATGTCCTGATGCTGAACCTGAACCGTTTCAAGGATGTGAACAGCAGCCTGGGGCATGATATGGGTGACCAGGCGCTGGTATGGATCGGTGAGCGTTTCCGTCTGCTTGAACAGGATCAGGTGTTCGTCTCGCGGCTGGGCGGCGATGAGTTCCTTGCCATCGTCGAGGGTCTGGATGATGCGGGGGTGAGCGCCGTTGCCGATCGTCTGGGCGCGCTGGTCGCCCGCCCCCTCTCGCTCATGGGGCAGCGGGTGGAACTGGAGCTGAGCACGGGTATCGCGCGCTACCCGGAGGATGCCGGAACGCCGGATCAGTTGCTGCAATGCGCCGCCATCGCCATGCGTGTTGCCAAGGCCGCGGATTGTGGGTACCGCTTGTACGAGACCCACATGAGCGAAGAGCTGCAGCAGAAGCTGGCACTGGCCCGCCGCTTCTCCATGGCGCTGCGCGGCGGGGTGCTCGAGCTCCACTATCAGCCACAGGTTCGTCTGGAGACGGGCCGGCTCATCGGCGTCGAGGCTCTGTTACGCTGGTGTGATCCGGAGTGGGGCGCCGTGAGCCCGGACCGATTCATTCCGGTGGCCGAGGAGCGGCACATGATGGGGCGCGTTGGGGACTACGTCGTCAGCGCGGCATGCCGGCAGCTGGCCGCATGGCGGGCCGATGGCCTCGCTCTGCCCGGGCCGATGTCACTGAATGTCGCTGCCCAGCAGTTGGAGAACGACGAGCTGATCGATGTGATGCAGGATGCGGTCAGCGCCCAGGGCCTCGCACCCTCGGCAATCGGACTGGAGGTGACGGAAACCGGGCTCATGCGCGACCCGGAGCAGGCGCGCCGGGTTCTGCACAGCCTCAATGCCATGGGCTTTGATGTATCCATCGACGATTTCGGTACCGGCTATTCATCCCTCGCCTATCTCGGCCGCTTCCCCGCCAATACCCTGAAGATCGATATGAGTTTCGTGCACGGCATGCTGGAGGATTCCCGGCAACGGGCCATCGTGGCCGCCATTATCGGCATGGCGGGCAATCTGGGCGTGGCGACCATGGCGGAAGGCGTGGAAACCCGGGAGCAGGCGACGTTGCTCCGGGAGATGGGGTGTGAGCTGGGGCAGGGCTACCTCTACGGCCGGCCGTTGCCGGCGGAGGATTTCGCCCGGACCTGGCTCGTGCGCTGAACCCCGGGTCGGTCTCCTTCCGAGGGTACCCATAAACAAAAGAGCGGGCCCGCCCACGGCAGCGCCCGCTCTGCTGGCCGGGTAGCGTCAGTTCCGGCCCAGAGCGCCGGCGATGCGCTCCATGGCCCGCTCCAGGTTCTCCATGCTGGTGGCGAAGGAAATGCGGGCATAGCCCTCCAGGCCGAAGGCGGAACCCGGCACCAGGGCCACGCCGGCCTCGTTGATCAGGTGCTCGGCGAAGGCCATGTCATCCTTCAGGCCCAGTTTCCTGATGGCGCCCTGCACCTTCGGGAAGCAGTAGAACGTGCCGTCGCCCGGCAGGCACTCGATGCCCGGCATGTGGTTCAGCGCCTTGACCACGAAATCATGCCGTTCCTTGAAGGCCTTCAGCATGGGCGGAATGCAGCCCTGATCGCCGGTCAGCGCCGCCGTGGCGGCCGCCTGGGCGATGGACGTGGGGTTCGAGGTGCTCTGGGACTGGATCTTCTTCATCGCCCCGATCACGGAAACGGGCCCCGCCGCATAGCCGATGCGCCAGCCGGTCATGGAGTAGCCCTTGGAGACGCCGTTCACCACCACGGTGCGGTCCTTCAGTTCCGGGCAGGCATTGACGATGTTCACGAAGCCTTCATCGTTCCAGACGATGTGCTCGTAGATGTCGTCCGTCATGATCACCGCCTCCGGATAGGCGGCCAGCACCTTGCCCAGGGCCTGCAGTTCAGTCCTGCTGTAGGCCACCCCCGTGGGGTTGGACGGGCTGTTGAGAATGACCAGCTTGGTCTTCCCGGTCATGGCCGCGTCCAGTTGTTCCGGGGTGATCTTGTAGTGCTGATCCTGACCGGCCTCGATGATCACGGGCACGCCGTCGGCCAGCTTGGCCATGTCCGGGTAGGACACCCAGTAGGGGGCCGGGATCACAACCTCGTCACCGGCGTTCAGCAGCGCGCACATCAGGTTGTAGATGCTGTGCTTGGCGCCGGCGGAGACAAGGATCTGGTTCAGTTCGTAGTCCAGCCCGTTTTCCTTGCTGAACTTGGCCTGTACCGCCTTCTTCAGCTCCGGTGTGCCGTCCACCGCGGTGTACTTGGTCTGGCCCTGCTGAATCGCCTGGATGGCAGCCTGTTTGATATGCTCGGGGGTGTCGAAATCAGGCTCGCCGGCACCCAGGCCGATGATGTCCTTGCCTGCGGCGCGCAGCTCGGCGGCACGGGCGGTGACGGCCAGGGTAGGAGAGGGTTTTACGCGTTGAACCCGGTCTGCGAGTTTGATGTCCAAGTGAGCCTCCGATCATGGTGTGTAAGGGTGTCGCAGCAGGTCAGCGCGGGCCGAAGCCGCGCCGGGATTCTGCGCGCATCCAGCCCGACATGATAATTCAAATCCCAGCGGCCATAAAATTTCCATGAGCAAGCGTTTCCAGATGCAGTCCGCCTACCAGCCGGCGGGTGACCAGCCCGAGGCTATCGAAGCCCTGGTTTCCGGTTTGCAGGCGGGACATCGGCATCAGACCCTGCTGGGCGTGACCGGCTCCGGCAAGACCTTCACCATGGCCAACATCGTCCAGCAGTTGCAGCGGCCGGCCATCGTCATGGCGCCCAACAAGACACTGGCGGCCCAGCTTTACGGCGAGATGCGGGAGTTCTTTCCGGATAACGCCGTGGAGTACTTCGTCTCCTATTACGATTACTACCAGCCGGAAGCCTATGTGCCGTCCTCCGACACCTTCATCGAGAAGGATGCCTCGGTGAACGAACACATCGAGCAGATGCGCCTGTCCGCCACCAAGGCCATCATCGAGCGCAGGGACACCATCATCGTGGCCTCCGTGTCGTCCATCTACGGCCTGGGGGATCCGAAGTCCTACCTGAACATGGTGCTGCACCTGGTCCAGGGGGACGTGATCGACCAACGGGCCCTGCTACGCCGGCTTGCAGAGTTGCAGTACACCCGCAACGACATGGAACTCAAGCGCGGTACCTACCGGGTGCGCGGTGAAGTGATCGACATCTTCCCGGCGGAAGCGGACGAGGAGGCCGTCCGCATCGAGCTGTTCGATGACGAGGTGGAGACCCTCAGCCATTTCGACCCGCTGACTGGCGACGTGGTGCGCCGGGTGCCGCGCCTGACCATCTACCCGAAGACCCACTACGTGACGCCGCGCGCCACCATCCTGGACGCCATCGAGCAGATCAAGGACGAACTGCGCTGGCGCCTGGAACAGCTCCGGGAGGGGGGAAAGCTGCTGGAGGCGCAGCGGCTGGAGCAGCGGACACGGTTCGACATCGAGATGATGCAGGAGCTGGGCTATTGCAACGGCATCGAGAACTACTCCCGTTATCTCTCCGGACGCAAGGAGGGAGAGCCGCCGCCCACGTTGTTCGACTACCTGCCCGGCGATTGCCTGCTGTTCATCGACGAATCCCACGTCACCGTGCCGCAGATCGGCGGCATGTACCGGGGCGACCGGGCCCGCAAGACCACACTGGTGGAGTACGGCTTCCGCCTGCCCTCGGCCCTGGACAACCGTCCGCTGCGCTTCGACGAGTGGGAAGCGATCGCGCCGCAGATGGTGTTTGTCTCCGCCACTCCGGGCCCCTATGAGGAGCAGCACTCCGCGGCTGTGGTGGAACAGGTGGTGCGCCCCACCGGGCTGGTGGATCCGCAGGTGGAGGTGCGGCCCGCGATCACCCAGGTGGACGATCTCCTCTCCGAGGTGGGGATTCGCACCAAGGCGGGCGAGCGGGTGCTGGTGACCACGCTGACCAAACGCATGGCCGAAGACCTGACCGAGTACCTCACCGAGCACGACGTGGCCGTGCGTTATCTGCATTCGGACATCGACACGGTGGAACGGATGGAGATCATCCGCGATCTGCGCCTCGGAGAGTTCGACGTGCTGGTGGGCATCAACCTGCTGCGGGAGGGGCTGGACATCCCCGAGGTCTCCTTGGTGGCGATTCTGGATGCAGACAAGGAAGGTTTCCTGCGGTCGACCCGCTCCCTGATCCAGACCATCGGCCGTGCCGCCCGCAACGTGAACGGCAAGGCCATCCTGTACGCGGACACCGTAACCGATTCCATGCGCGCGGCCATCGATGAAACCGAACGCCGGCGCCACAAGCAGATCCTCTTCAACGAGGAGCGCGGCATCACCCCGCAGGGCATCCGCAAGGCCGTGGCGGACGTGATGCAGCGGGACGGAAGCTGGGTGTCCTCCCGGACCCGGGACCGCCGGGTGGCCGAAGAGGGCGCCGCCTACGGACATATGACGCCCGCCCAGGCGGTGAAGCGCATCAAGGAGCTGGAACAGCAGATGTACGAGCGCGCCCGCAACCTGGAGTTCGAGGAAGCCGGGCGGCTGCGCGATGAGATCCGCAGGCTGGAGAAGCACGCCCTGGGGCGGCCGGATGTGCGCGCCGTCTGACTGCGCGCGCTGCCCCGTGCGCGAATCCGTGGCCGGAATCCGTTAGCATGGAGCCTTAAGAAAGCACGGATCTATTCCCATGGTGCTCTGGCTTTGCAGCGTGTTCGGGGGCAAGGCGCGGCT
>JAFIFU010000053.1 GCA_020831885.1 Ectothiorhodospiraceae bacterium | reverse complement strand
GCGCACGCGAATGGCTCCGCAGAGCACCATGGGAATAGATCAGTGTTTCCCTAGCTATGATCCCACCGATTGGCAAGCGATGCGGACTCGTCAACATTGCATGATGTTGGCGCTGTAGTTCTCCAGCCTGACCACCTCGACCTCGCCTTCCACCGGTTGTGCCGCATTTCCCTCCGGGTATTCCAGCGACAAGCGCGCCTCGAACTCGGAGAAGAACCGCCGGAACATTTCGCCACCCAGGGTGCCGTGGGCGTACAGCGTATCCGCGACCTCGTCGTAATCCAGTAGGATGGCGGCCAGCGGCTGCCTTGCAGGACCGGAGATCACGGATCCACCCCGATACGGATCGTACAGACTGTTCTCGGCACAGCAGCTGATGATTCCGGTCTCGGGATCGTCGCCATTACGTGGCTCCCGGAAACTGATGTAACTCACGGCCGGCGTGGGATGCGCCATCTTGTGGGCGCAAATGGCCGAATAGGACACCAGCGAGCGGCCCGGGCCCACGCCTCCCTTCCAGTGATAGGGCTCTCCCTGTTCCGTTCGCAGTCCGTTGAGGCCCGGCACCGGCCGATTCAGATCCAGGAGGAAACAGGGAGTGGCCGGATAAGGATAATTGAATACATAGTGGGTGTTGGGGCGCAGCTCGGAAGGCCGCAACGGCATGCCACGGCCGTTCAGCAGGCGCACACGCGGATATTCACTGGGTGCGAGATCGGAGGAGGAGAACAGGAGGCCGGGGCCGGCCGCGACAGCTCCCGCCCCCAGAGCACAGACTTTCATGAAGGAACGGCGTTGCATGAAATCCTCCGGAAACCGGGCCGCCGCATGCACACCGATGCGCCGGCCGTGCTGGACCCATCCGCCCGGTTCAGTGCGGACCCTGCTCGATCACCCCGCAGGCGATGCGGGCGCCGGCACCACCGATAGGCTGGGTATGATGGTCATCCGGATTCTCGTGAATGACCAGTGCGGCGCCGCTGTCGTCCAGTATGCGGGCTCCGACGGCACCGTCCAGGCTTGCCAGGGGCGTGAAGAATTCCGCCCAGGCGTAGCCATTGTCATGCACGTGGAAATTGGGAAGATCCCCCGCATCCGGCCCGTCGGGGTTGAGCAGGCCATGCGGCTTGCCGTCGGGGTTCAGGTGTCCACCGGACGCCTGGAAGCCGTGATCATGATCCTCACAGGTGCCCGTGCCGTGGATGTGGATGGCCTTGGGCCCCGGCGGCAGACCCTGCAGTTCCAACCGGATCAAGGTGCCGGCCGGACCCTGGGTCAATCGTGCTTCCCCGATATCCTCACCGGCCGTATCGATGATCCGGGCCGTGGCGGTCGGCCCATGATCGCCATGATCCGCGGCCAGCGTCGCCGTGAGCGGAAGGCCCAGGAGAATGGCGCCGATGAGCCCGATATGCTTCGCTTTCATATACTACCCCTCCGTTCGCGATCCCACCTGGGGTACTCCATCCAGGTAATGTTCAGCATAGACGGGGGTGCGCGAGGGACAAGGGGGACACAGTGCCGGTCTCTTACTCCCGCATGCGCGGCATCAACGAGACGAAATTGCAGGGTTTGGTACGCGCATCCAACTGGGGTTGCAGGATGCGATCCCAGGCGGTACGGCAGGCACCGGAGGAACCGGGCAGGACGAACACGAGTGTTCCGTTGGCCACGCCTCCCAGCGCCCGGGACTGGATGGTGGAACTGCCGATCTCCTGGAAGGAGACCTGGCGGAACAGTTCGCCGAACCCCTCGATCTGCATGTCCAGCAGAGGCTGCACCGCCTCCGGTGTGGTATCCCGCCCGGTAATGCCCGTGCCGCCGGTGGACACCACCACCTTGACGGCCTCATCGGCAATCCAGTGGGAGACAACGACCCGCACCCGATAGATGTCATCGGGCACGATGGCCCGGTCGGCCAGCCGGTGACCCGCCGTCTCGAGCCGCTCGGCCAGCAAGCTGCCGGACTTGTCGTCCGCCTCGGTACGGGTATCGGACACCGTCAGCACGGCAATGGGAAGAGGTACAAAGCCGTCTTTGTCAGGCCACAGCTCCATCGTTCACTCCTGATCGCGGTTTTCACCAGGAACCGCCCCGGGCTCCTGCAAGGGGACACCGTCCTGATAGGCCCGTGTGCCGTCGGTGTATTCATCGTGCTTCCACACCGGAAGCCTGACTTTCAGCGTGTCGATGGCATAACGCGCGGCATCGAAGGCATCGGCCCGATGATGGGACCGCACCACCACCAGGACGCTTGCCTCGCCGATGGCCAGGTTGCCGGTACGATGCATGATGCGGCACTGCTCCACCGGGAAGCGTTCCAGCGTTTCCTGTTCCAGCTCTTTCAGCACCCGGTCCGCCATCGGTTTGTAGGCGGAGTAGCTCATGCCGCTGACGCCCTTGCCCTCATGATGGTTGCGCACGGTACCGGCAAACACCACCAGGGCGCCGCAGGCGTCATCTTCCGTTTCCTGCAGCAGCGCATCCAGGTCCAGCGGATCCTCCGTCATCCATTGCATGGGCACCTCCCGGTTCCGCCACTCACCGGCGGCAGCAGGACCAGCGGCCGCTCCGGATCCACCGGCTGGTCGCGACGCACCAGTTGCTCGGCCTGGGCACAGGCAACCCGCGGCAGGTGTTCAGCCAGGCCGGGAACGCGTTCCTGGACCAGGTCCAGCGCCTCGCCCACCGTCAGCGATGACTTCGCCGCCTCCAGCTTCAGGGAACGGGCGCCTGCCACCTGCTGCAACACTCCGTAGAATTCCACCACCAACATGGGTCCTGCTGCTCCTACCGCCATCGAGTCCGCCTTCCAGTATGCCACAGAGGTCCGACGGGGCTCAGCCTGACAGCGAGCACCCCGCCCCCTGTGTTATCCTTTACACACGGCCGTCAACGAAGGTCATTGCCCTTTTATGCAACTGGATGATCTGGTCGAGAACTTCGAGTTTCTCGACGACTGGGAAGAACGCTACCGCCTGCTGATCGATCTGGGCCGGCAACTGCCGGAACTGCCGGCAGAGGCACAGATCGAGGAAAACCGGGTGGAAGGCTGCACCAGCAATGTCTGGCTCATCCACGAGGTGGAGCCGGGGCATCCGCCCCGGCTGGTCTTCCGAGCCGACAGCGACGCCTTTATCGTCAAGGGGCTGATCGCCATCATCCTGATGGCCTACTCCGGGCGCACACCGGAAGAAATCCAGACGACCGATATCAAGGGACTGTTCGAAAAGCTGGGGCTGGAACACCAGCTCACGCCGAACCGCCGCAACGGGTTTTTCGCCATGGTGGAGCGCATCCGGGAGATTGCCGCGAAAGAGGCGGCGTAGCACCGGACCGGCAGGGTACCGACGGTCCGCAACGCCACCGTCGGCACCCTGCGGGATCAACCCCGACTAATCCCGCACCTTCACCACCACTTTCCCGGTGGCCTTGCGGCTGAGCAGATGATTCAGGGCCTTGGGGGCCTCCTCCAACCGGAAGGTCGCCGAAACATGCGGGCGGATCCTGCCCTCCTTCAGGAACGCAAACAGTTCCATGAAGTTCTGCATATTGTCCTTCGGCTGGCGCCGCACGAAATCCCCCCAGAACACGCCAACGATGCTGGAGCCCTTGAGCAGCGGCAGGTTGGCCGGTGCTTGCGGGATACGGCCACTGGCGAAACCCACCACCAGCAGGCGACCGTTCCAGTTGATGCAGCGCAGGCACTCGTCAAAATAGTCCCCGCCCACCGGATCGTAGATCACGTCGGCCCCCTTGCCGTCCGTCAGGGCCTTGACCTGTTCCTTGAGGCTGCCGTTGGAGTAGTTCAGCAGTTCATCGGCGCCGTGCTCCCGTGCCACCTGCAGCTTCTCGTCGGAGCTGGCCGCCGCGATCACCCGGGCGCCCATGGCCTTGCCAAGTTCCACCGCAGCAAGCCCCACGCCGCCGGATGCACCCAGCACCAGCAGCGTCTCTCCGGGCTGGAGCTGGCCCCGCTGCTTCAACGCGTGGTATGACGTGCCATAGACCATGGGAAAGCCCGCAGCCACTTCAAAGTTCATGTCGTCCGGCATGGGCATGACCCGCTCGGCACCGATGACCACTTCCTCGGCGAAACCGCCATGTCCGACCATGGCCATGACCCGGTCACCCACATTCAGGTTGCGGACCTGGGCTCCCGTTTCCAGGATCTCCCCCGCCACCTCCGAGCCCGGGGCGAAGGGCATGTCGGGCTTGAACTGGTATTTCCCCTGAATGATCAGGGTATCCGGAAAATTGACGCCGCAGGCATGCACGCCGATGCGCACATCGTTTTCCCCCACGTCGGGGGTTTCCAGCTCTCCCACCACCAGACTTTCTGGCGGTCCGTATTCCTTGCAGATCACTGCACGCATGGACTCATTACCTCCTATGGATTATCACCAGGGCCCGGGACACGCCCGGACCGGTTGAGCATGGCCGCCGTGTTTCAGTCCTCGGCGACCTTGAGCACGAGTTTTCCGAAATTCTCACCGCGGAACAGCATCATCAGGTGGCTGTGGAACGCGGGGAGACCTTCCACCACATGCTCCCGCGCCTGCAGTCTGCCCTGGGCGATCCACTGGGCCATCTCCGCCGCGGCCTCCGCATAACGCTCCTTGTAATCGAATACCACGAAGCCCTCCATTCGCGCCCGGTTCACCAGTAGCGACATGTAATTGGAAGGACCCGTGGGGCGTTCCGTGGTGTTGTACTGGGAGATGGCGCCGCACAACACCACCCGTGCCCCCAGGCGCAGGCGCGCAAGGGCGGCCTCCAGTGCCGCGCCACCCACGTTGTCGAAAAACACGTCGATCCCGTCCGGGCAGGCCTGCTTCAGTGCACGGAAGATATTCTCGTCCTTGTAGTCGATCACCGCGTCGAAACCCAGCTCCCGCAGGAAATCGCATTTCTCCCGGCCGCCGGCAATACCGACCACACGGCACCCCTTGAGCTTGGCGATCTGGCCCACGATGGACCCCACCGCACCGGCGGCGCCGGAGACCAGCACCGTTTCCCCGGCTTGCGGCCGGCCGACGTCCAACAGCCCGAAATAGGCCGTCATGCCGGTCATGCCCAGCGCGCCAAGGTAACGTTCCAGGGGAGCCACCTGCGGATCCACGGGAATCAGGTCAGAGCCCTTCTCCACCGCATACTCCTGCGCCCCCGGGTAACCGCTGACGTAATCCCCTTCGCCGAAATCCGGGTGATTGGAACGGATGACCCGGCCCACACCGCCGGCACGCATCACCTCACCCAACCCAACCGGCGGAATGTAGGATTTTCCCTCGTTCATCCAACCGCGCATTGCCGGATCCAGGGAAATGTAAAGCACCTTGTAAAGCACCTCGCCCTCGGCAGGTGCCGGTATCGGCCCCTGCTCCACCTGAAAACAATCCGGTGCCGGTTCGCCCACGGGGCGCTGGACCAGCTTCACCTGTGTATTCATCTGCTCGCTCACGAAACGACCTCCTGCGATAGGGACCGGCTCAGAACCAATCCTCCTGCATGTCCAGTGTGGTGGTATCCAGGGACTCCAGCAGCTCAGCCTGCTGGTGAACAGCGGGCAGTTCCCAGCGGAGATAATACCGGGCCGCCTGGCGCTTGCCCTGGTAGAAGGCCTCTTCTTCTCCCTGGAGGCCGGCGGCCAGGGCGCGCTCGGCCAGGACGGCCTTGCGTAGCCAGAGCCAGCTCACGGTGAAGCGGCCCATCATGTCCAGAAACACGTAGGCATTGGCCAGTGCCTGGTCCGGCCCATGGGAATGTCCGGCATCGGCCAGTACATCCGCGGTCCTGGCGACCACCTTCAAGGCGGAACGCAGCGCCGCCACCAGATCGGACAGGTCATCCAGATCGCCGGCCTCGGCCAGCGTCGCCCGCACGTCCTCGAGTAACGCCTTGAAGCCGGCCCCATCGGCCTGCCCCATCTTCCGTCCCAGCAAGTCCAGGGCCTGGATACCATTGGTCCCTTCGTGGATGGGGTTCAGGCGATTGTCCCGATAGAACTGCTCCACCGGATAATCCCGGGTATAGCCGGCCCCGCCCAGCACCTGGATGGCCAGGTCGTTGGCCTTCACACCGTAGTCCGCGGTCCAGGACTTGACGACGGGGGTAAGCAGGTCCAGCAACTGCTGCGCCCGCTGCCGCTGCTCCGGTTCCGGCGCCGTGGTGGAGTCGTCGAACAGGCGTGAGGCGTACAGGCACAACGCCAGCGCCCCTTCGGCATAGGCCTTCTGCGCCAGCAGCATCCGACGCACGTCCGGATGCTGAATGATGGGAACCTGTCCGCCCTGCCCCTTACGGGTGACCGGGCGCCCCTGGGGCCGCGACCGTGCGTAGTCCAGGCTGTGCAGGTAACCGGTGTATCCCAGCATGGCAGCACCCACCCCGACACCGATACGTGCTTCGTTCATCATGTGGAACATGTAGGTCAGGCCCTTGTTGGCCTCACCCACCAGGTAACCGTGGCAGTCGCCGTGATCACCGAAGTTCAGCACGGTGGACGTGGTGCCGCGATAACCCATCTTGTGGAGCAGCCCGGCCAGCGTCACATCGTTGCGCTCCCCGGGTTTGCCGTCGGCATTCAGCCGGAACTTGGGCACGATGAACAGGGAAATGCCCTTCACGCCCTCGGGAGCACCTTCGATGCGCGCCAGGGTCATGTGCACGATGTTCTCGGTGATGTCCTGGTCGCCGCCGGAGATAAAGATCTTGTTGCCGATAATCCGGTACGTGCCGTCATCCTGGGGGATTGCACGCGTGCGCAAGTCCCCCAATGATGAGCCGGCATGGGGTTCCGTCAGCGCCATGGTGCCGGCGAAACGTCCTTCCAGCATCGGTGGCAGCCAGCGGGCCTGCTGCTCCTCCGAGCCGTGTGCACGCAGCAGGTTGGCCGCGGCAATGGTCAGGAACGGATAGGCGGCCGTGGACACGTTCGCCGAGAAAAAATGAGACTGGCAGGCCTGCTGGATCAGCGTGGGGAGCTGCATGCCGCCCAACTCGGCATCGTGATGGGCCGCGATGAAGCCGGCCTCCGCGAAGGCCCGCCAGGCGGCCTTCGTCTCCGGAATGGTCACGGCACCGCCATCACGGAACCGGGGTTCGTTCTCATCCCCCTTGCGGTTATGGGGCGCGAACTGCTCGGTGGCGATCTGCAGCGCGGTGTCCAGCGCCGCATCAAAGGTTTCGCGGCTGTGCTCGGCGTAACGCTCCCGCCGGGTCAAGGCCTCGGCATCCAGCAGCTCGTAGAGCTGGAACGCCAGATCTCTGCGATTGATCAGCATGTCACTCATTGGTGTGGGTCCCTTAATACACGGCCGCGTGTCGCGGATCCGAACATACGGTGCTCCGCGAACCGGGGCGGATGCCGCTGTCAGGCGAGCATTCCCCCATCGACAATCACACAGGAGCCATTGGTATAGGTGGATGCATCGGAGACCAGATAGAGAATGGTGCCGGCCATCTCTTCCGGTTCCGCATGTCGCCGCAAGGGGATCTGCTGGATGGCACGGTTGTAGATGTCCTTGTTCTCCACCAGGGCCGATGCGAACTTGGTGCGCGTCAGGCCGGGCAGCAACGCGTTGCAACGGATGCCCATGGGGCCGCACTCCCGGGCAAACGCCTTGGTCATGTTGATCACCGCCGCCTTGGTGATGGAATAAATCGCCTGCATATCGCCCGGGCGGACACCGTTTATGGATGCGGTGTTCAGGATCACGCCACCACCCTGCTCCCGCATCATCTTTCCGGCTTCAACGGACATGAAGAAATAGCCGCGGAGATTGACCTCCACCGTCTTGTTGAATGCCCCGAGATCGGTATCCAGAATGTGGCCGAAGTAGGGGTTGGCCGCCGCATTGTTCACCAGGATATCGATCCGGCCCTGCTGTTCGCGGATATGGCTGAAGATGCCGGCAATCTGATCCATGTTCCCCACATGGCAGGCCACGCCTTCGGCGCTGCCGCCTTCCTCACGGATACTGGCTGCCACCGCCTCGCAGGACTCCTGCTTGCGGCTGGACACGATGACATGGGCTCCGTGCTGGGCCAGCAGGCGGGCAGCAGCCTCGCCGATACCCCTGCTGGCGCCGGTCACCAACGCGATTTTGCCGCTGAGATCAAACAGATCCTTTTTCATGATTTACCCTCGATGATTGGTCAGTCTGTACCCGGCCGGGAGCCGTGGACCGATCCGGCAGCACCCAGGCCTCGATGAACTCCATGACGGTGCCCGTATACGCCTCCACATCCACGTTACGCCGCCGGTACTTCCAGCGCTTCAGATACCAGTCCTGCAGCAGGGACTTGATCAACGCTCCGGCCAGATCAGGCCGGGCCACCGCGAATTCCCCGCTGGCGTTCCCTTCTTCCAGGCACTCGGAGATCAGCCGCTCCATCCAGAGCTCGCTTCCCATGGCCTGTTCCCGGGCCCGTTGGCTGAAGTGGCGCGCCTCCATGAAGGCAAAGAAGAACCAGGGCAGCAACACCTCGGACAAATACAGATGAGAGCGTAGCACCCAGTCCAGGCGGGAACGGGCTCCCACCACCTGGTCCGGCACCTGCACCGCCCAGCGCGCTGCCACCGAGCCATAGGCCATGATCATGTCCAGCAGACCGTCCTTGCTGTCGATGTAGGCATACAGCGCGCCCATGCTGATGCCCGTGGCCTCGCTGAGGTCGCGGACGCTCATGGACTTGAAGCCCTTGCGATTGCTGATGTCCAGCGCCGTGCGGAGAATCAGGTCCAGGCGGTCCAGCGCCACCTCCTCCTTCTTTACCCGGATCAGGTGCTGGTGCTGCCGGAACACTTCCCGTACCAGCTCCGGCTGCCAGGCGGCAACCCGTTCACGGAAACGCTGGTAGTCCACTTCCGGCATAGCTGCTCTCTAGTCTGTGCCCGCGCCTCCTGCCCTCACAGGAACTGCCAGGCGCTCGATTCAAGGCAGGCGCATATCACCCCAAAAACCGAGCGAGCGCTCGCTCTACACTCTAACGCATCACCGCCCGCAAAGCGACCGTTCCCTGTGATTCCTGCCCTTTCGCGATCGCTAGCACGTCTTGGCAGGCTTGGGGAAGCGGTGGCCCGCCGCGCCAACCGTGAATGCGGCCACGGAGACATGGCCATCCGCGCTCAAAGGTTAGTATGCTGTGCCCCATATCGCGGACCGCTTCGCCACGCCGGGCAGGGAAGGGCGGGAACGCGCCGGGCAACGGGACTGACCGACCAGGGATCTGACGCTTGCACCACGTCAAGGAATTCTGGCACACGCTGCTGCATGCCTTCCGCAATCTGCTGCCCATCGTTCTGGTGGTGGCCGTCTTTCAGGCCTTCGTACTGCGCCAGGCACCGGACGGCATGTGGTCCATCGCCATGGGCCTGGGCATCGTCGTGCTGGGGGTGGCCTTGTTTCTCCAGGGTCTCGAGATGGGTGTTTTCCCCATCGGCAAGAACCTCTCCAACGCCTTCGCTCGCAAGGGTTCGCTCCCTCTGATGCTGGTTTTCGGCTTCTGCATGGGGTTTTCCACCGTCATCGCGGAGCCCGCCCTGATCGCCGTCGCGGAGCAGGCGCAGACAATCAGCGAGGGACGGATCAGCGCCACGGTGCTGCGGGTGATCGTGGCCTTGTCCGTGGGGACGGTGGTTGCCGTCGGTATCATGCGCACGGTATTCGGTCACCCGCTCCACTGGTACATGATCGTGGGCTACCTGCTGGTGGTGCTGGTCACCTTCTTCGCCCCGGCGGAAATCGTCGGCCTGGCCTATGACTCCGGCGGCGTCACCACCAACATTGTCACCGTTCCGCTGATCGCGGCGTTGGGTATCGGGCTGGCCTCCTCCATACGCGGGCGCAACGCGCTCACCGACGGCTTCGGCCTGGTGGCACTGGCGGTCATGGTGCCGATGATCACGGTTCAGCTTTACGGGATCCTGGTGTACAGCTTCGGTGAGGCGGACCCGGGAGCGGTGGCCAATGGTGCCGCCATGGCAGAGGAGTTCGCCGCGGACGACGTGCTGGCCAACGGCTCGCACTGGGTGATGACCATGCTCGGCGACCTGTTGATGATGGTGCGCGACGTCTTGCCCATCATCCTGGTCATCGTGGTTTTTCAGTATCTGGTGCTGCGGAAGCGGATCGCTCACCTTCCCAAGGTGCTGACCGGCTTTGTTATGGTGGTGGTGGGGCTGTACGCCTTCGTGGTGGGTCTCAAGCTGGGGCTCTTCCCCATCGGTAGCAGCATGGCGGAGCAACTGATCGGCCTGGACGGCTATTTGTTCGTCTACCTGTTCGCCTTTTGTATCGGTTTCGCCACCACAATGGCGGAGCCAGCCCTGATCGCGGTGGGAAACCAGGCAGAGGAAGCGGCCAATGGCCGGTTGCGCGGGTCCGTTATCCGTATTCTGGTGGCCTTGGGCGTGGGTATCGGCATCACAGTAGGCGTCCACCGGATCATTACCGGGGACTCGATCCATCAGTACATAATGGCCGGTTACGTCCTGGTCATTTTTCTCACGGCCATGTCTCCCCGGTACATCGTGGCCCTTGCCTTCGATCTGGGTGGCGTCACCACCTCGGAGGTGACGGTGCCCCTGGTGACAGCGCTTGGCATCGGTCTGGCCACCCATATCGAGGGGCGCAATGTGCTTATCGACGGGTTCGGGCTGATCGCGTTCGCCTCCATTTTTCCGATTGTGACCGTCATGCTCTACGCTATCGCCATTGAGCTCCACGCCAAACTCAGAGGACAGCCATCATGAAGTTTTCCGCTCTGGTTGCCATCGTCGCGGACGAGTTCGAAGAGAAGGCCATCGACGCGGCAAAACAGGCCGGTGCCGGCGGCGTCACCATCCTCAACGCCCGCGGCATCGGGGCGAAGGAGAAAAAGACATTCTTCGGGCTGACCTTCGAGGGCTCCCAGTCTGTTCTTATCTTCGTGCTGGAACGAAAGCTCTCGCTCACCGTCATGAAAGCGATCTCCAAGGAACTGGATCTTACGAATCAGACCCGTGGCGTGACCTTCTGCCTCCCACTGGAACACATCATGGGCATCGACACGAGCCAGGTTTCCCAGTTCGAGGAACGCATCAAGGACGATTTGTAGTTTATTGTTTATCAAGGAGAACATAATGCTGGTCAAGGACATCATGGTGAAGGACGTGGTGACGGTGTCACCGCTGGCCAGTCTGCGCGAGGCCATGGGTCTGATGCGCGGGAAAAAAGTGAAATGCCTGGTGGTGGACAAGCAGAACCCGCATGACGCTTACGGCCTGGTCACTTACACGAACATCCTGCAGACCATCGTTGCGGAGGAAGGCGATATCGACCTGCTCAACGTCTACGACGTCTGCGCCAAGCCTGCCATTACCGTCTCCCGGGAACTGGACACCAAATACGTGGCACGCATGATGGTGACCCACGACATACGACGGCTGATCGTCACCCACGAGAACGAGCTGGTGGGCATCATCACCATGAGCGATATCGTGGACGCGATTCTGGGCTTGGTGGATCAGCAGTAAGGCGGCCGGCACTGGGGAATGATGCAGACCATCCCACCCTGTCGGACCGAAGGGCCGACAGGGTGGGGGCTAACTCAGTAATTCAAAAGGCGGGCGCTCAGGCGGGCTCCACCACGACGGGAATCTTGCCGATCTTCTCCCGCCAGATTTTCGGCCCGGTTTCGTGGACCGACTCACCACGGGCGTCCACAGCAACCGTGACCGGCATATCCTCAACCTCGAACTCGTGGATCGCCTCCATGCCCAGATCCTCGAAGGCCACCACCCGGGACTTGCGGATGGCCTTGGACACCAGATACGCCGCGCCCCCCACCGCCATCAGGTAAACGGCCTTGTGCTGGCGGATGGCCTCCACCGCCACCGGACCACGCTCGGCCTTGCCGATCATGCCCAGCAGGCCGGTTTTCTCCAGCATCATCCCGGTGAACTTGTCCATGCGCGTGGCGGTTGTGGGACCGGCCGGGCCCACCACTTCATCCCGGACCGGATCCACCGGCCCCACGTAGTAGATGAACTTGTTGCGGAAATCCACGCCTTCGGGCAGCGGCTCGCCCCGGGCGAACATGTCCGCGATGCGCTTGTGGGCGGCATCCCGCCCGGTGAGCATCCTGCCGGAAATCAGCAGCGTCTCGCCCGGCTCCCAGGTGGCCACCTCCTCCGGGGTCACGGTATCCAGGTTGACCCGGCGAGCGTTGTCCGCTCCGCTCCAGGCGATCTCCGGCCAGTCATCCAGAGACGGCGGCGCCAACTCGGCGGGGCCGGAACCATCCAGCACGAAATGCGCATGACGGGTGGCCGCACAGTTGGGAATCATGGCAACCGGCAGATTCGCCGCATGGGTGGGGTAGTCGTTGATCTTCACGTCCAGGACCGTGGTGAGCCCACCCAGCCCTTGGGCGCCGATGCCGAGCTGATTCACCTTCTCGTAAATCTCCAGGCGGAGCTCCTCGATGCGGTTCCGTGGACCACGGGCCTTCAGTTCGTGGATGTCGATGGACTCCATGCAGGCTTCCTTGGCAAGTACCATGGCCTTTTCCGCCGTACCGCCAATGCCGATACCCAGGATCCCCGGGGGACACCAGCCGGCACCCATGGTGGGGACGGTCTTCAGCACCCAGTCCACGATACTGTCAGAGGGGTTCAGCATGACAAACTTGGACTTGGCCTCCGAGCCACCCCCCTTCGCGGCGACTTCCACCTCCACCGTATTGCCGGGCACCACCTGCATGTGAACCACGGCGGGGGTATTGTCGCCGGAATTCCTCCGGGCACCGGCGGGATCCTGCAGCACGGAGGCACGCAACACGTTATCCGGGTGCTGGTAGGCGCGGCGCACGCCCTCGTTCACCATGTCCTGCACGCCCATGGACGCGTCCCAGCGCACATCCATGCCGATTTTCAGGAACACGGTGACAATGCCGGTATCCTGACAGATAGGCCGGCGCCCTTCCGCGCACATGCGGGAGTTGATGAGGATCTGCGCCATGGCGTCCTTGGCCGCCTGGGATTCCTCCCGCTCGTAGGCTTCAGTTACCGCCCGCACGAAATCAGCGGGATGGTAGTAGGAGATGTACTGCAGCGCGTCCGCAATACTCTGGATGAAATCATCCTGCCGGATGGTGGTCATGACACACCTCGCTCGCGTGAACTCCGGACCACCATGGCAGTGGCCGTCGATTGCAGAAACGGGGCGAGTTATACCACAAATCCGGCAGCGACCGTGCCCCCTCAGACAGCAGCCGCCTGCATGCGATATTCGCCGGACACCACCGGGCAGACCCGGACCTGGTTGCTGGCATGAACGCAGATCAACCGCTCGATGGGCATGTCCAGCGCCGTTGACAGCCGGAACAGGATCTCCAGGGACGGGTTGGCCTGGCCAAGCTCCAGAGATGCCAGGTAACGCTCCGACACATGGGAGCGATCCGCCAGCTCCTTTCGGGTCAGGCCGGCCACGCCGCGGATAATCCGCACACGCTGCCCCAGCCGTCGGCTGTAATCCATGGCCTGCCGTTGTACCGTGGATAGTCTGCTCATTTCGATTCCTCCCTCGCACCTGTCTCTTCACCGACCACACCACGCAGGCGGCGCCTGCGCCAAGCTGCATCCCTCAGGGCGTGAACCGGCGGCCCGGCACTGGTTCCCGGCCCGCATGTCCTCCGCCATGGGGCCCAGATTGCGCCAGCCGGCCGGACCGAACCTTGACCCAGATCAAAGCAATGCCGTGTTGCAGTGCACGAGGCCTTCACGCCTCGCGCGCGGCCGTGCATTATCTGTCCCGCGGCATGCCGGGCTGTCATTGATTCATATCAAGAACAGCGAAATGCATGACACCGATAATTCGTGCGAAGCCTGCCCCCAAACGCCCGGAAGCTGCGATACTGCTTAATCGGGAGGCAGGTGGGATCTGCCCAATTCAAATTGGAAACCGGACCGGAGCCGATGGACAGAAAAATCACCTACAACGAGACCGTCGTACGTCAGTTCGCGATCATGACCGTTGTCTGGGGGGTCGTGGGGATGGGCGTCGGCGTGCTGATCGCAGCGCAGCTTATCTGGCCCGCGCTGAACTTCGAAGTGCCCTGGCTAAGCTACGGCCGTCTGCGGCCGCTGCACACCAATGCCGTGATCTTCGCCTTCGGGGGTTCGGCCCTGTTCGCCACCTCGTACTGGGTGGTGCAGCGCACCTGCCAGACATCCCTGTTCCTGCCGAAGCTCGCCTCGTTCACGTTCTGGGGCTGGCAAACCGTGATCGTGCTGGCCGCGATCACCTTGCCGCTGGGGATCACCCAGGGCAAGGAGTACGCCGAGCTGGAATGGCCCATCGCGCTGCTTATCGCCGTGGTCTGGGTGGCCTATGCGGTGGTGTTCTTCGGCACCATCGCCAAACGCAAGGTCAAGCACATCTATGTGGCCAACTGGTTCTACGGTGCCTTCATCCTGACGGTGGCCGTGCTCCACATCGTCAACAATCTGGCGATCCCAGTCGGCCTGACCCAGTCCTACCCGGTCTACTCCGGCGCCGTGGATGCCATGGTGCAGTGGTGGTACGGCCATAATGCGGTGGGCTTCTTCCTGACCGCCGGTTTCCTGGGGATGATGTACTACTTCGTGCCCAAGCAGGCCAACCGCCCCATCTATTCCTACCGGTTGTCCATCGTGCATTTCTGGGCGCTGATCTCCATCTACATGTGGGCCGGTCCGCACCATCTCCACTACACCGCATTGCCGGAATGGGCCCAGTCCCTGGGCATGGTGTTCTCCCTGGTGCTGCTGGCGCCCAGTTGGGGCGGCATGATCAACGGCATCATGACTCTCTCGGGTGCTTGGCATAAGCTGCGTACGGACCCGATCCTCAAGTTCCTCATCGTCAGCCTGTCCTTCTACGGCATGGCCACCTTCGAAGGACCGATGATGTCCATCAAGACGGTGAATGCCCTGTCCCATTACACGGACTGGACCATCGGCCACGTACATGCGGGCGCCCTGGGCTGGGTGGCCTTCATCAGCTTCGGCGCCATCTACGCCCTGATTCCCAAGCTGTACGGGAAGGAAGAGATGCACAGCATCAAGGCGATCGAGCTGCACTTCTGGATATCCACCATCGGTGTGGTGCTGTACATCGCCTCCATGTGGATCGCCGGCGTCATGCAGGGCCTGATGTGGCGTGCCGTGAACGAGGACGGCACGCTGACCTACACCTTCATCGAGTCCCTGGTCGCCACCTACCCCTACTACATGGTGCGGCTCCTCGGCGGTCTGCTGTTCTTCGCCGGCATGCTGCTGATGGCCTGGAATGTCTGGATGACCACCCGCCCGGCCCGGGAGACGGTGTCCGCGCGCGCTGCTGCCCAGGAGGCGTGAAAACATGAGTCATGAAGTCGTCGAGAAAAATGTCGGCCTGATGGCGGTGCTGATCATCGCTGTGATCAGCGTGGCCGGTCTGGTGCAGATCGTGCCGCTCCTGTTCGCCACCGAGACCACTCAACCATTGGAGGGCGTGGAGCCCTACGCGCCGCTGGAATTCGCCGGGCGTGACATCTACGTGCGGGAAGGCTGCTATAACTGCCACTCGCAGATGATCCGCCCGTTCCGGGCGGAAACCGAGCGCTACGGGCACTACTCCCTGGCCGGGGAGTTTGTCTACGACCGGCCGTTCCAGTGGGGTTCGAAGCGGACCGGGCCGGACCTGGCCCGGGTGGGCGGCCGCTACAGCGACCTGTGGCACTACGTCCACATGATGAACCCGCGGGACGTGGTGCCCGAGTCCAACATGCCCGCCTACCCCTGGCTTGCCGATCGCCAGGTGAACGGTGAGCGTGTGGCCCGCGCCATGCGCGCCCAGCAGCGCTGGCTGGGTGTTCCCTACACCGACGAGCAGATCGAGAACGCGGCGGCGGAACTGGAGGGCAAGACGGAGATGGATGCCATCATCGCTTACCTCCAGGGGCTGGGCACAGCCGTCCGGCACAACCGATAGCACCGGGGGATTCATGGACATCAACACGGTTCGCGGCCTTCTGACGTTGGTACTGCTGATCCTCTTTCTCGGCATCGTGGTCTGGGCCTTCAGCAGCAGGCGCAAGAAGGATTTCGACGAAGCCGCTCGGCTGCCGCTGGAAGAAAACCAGGACGGCAGTGAAGATCAGAACAAGCACGAGGGCAGGTCATGAGTAGCGCATGGAACTGGTACATCGGCATCATCTCAGTGGCCAACATCCTGGCCTGTGTCTGGCTCATCCGCTGGACTGCCAGGAAGCGCCCCGGCGAGGGCGCGGCCCATGAAACCACCGGGCACGAATGGGATGGCCTGACCGAGCTGAACAACCCCATGCCGCGCTGGTGGCTGTGGTTGTTCTATATCACCATCGTGTTCGGCCTGATCTACCTGGTGCTGTATCCGAGCTTCGGCAGCTACCCGGGTCTGCTGGGTTGGTCCCAGTACACCGCCTGGGAAGAGGAAGTGGCGGCCACGGAGGAACGGGTGGCGCCGCTGTTTGCCGGCTACGCTCAGATTCCGGTGACCGAGCTGGCGGAGAACGATGAAGCCATGCAAACCGGCCGTCGCCTGTTCGGCAACAACTGCGCGGTCTGCCATGGGGCGGATGGAGGCGGCCGGCCCGGCTTTCCGGACCTGACCAACAACAAGTGGAGTTGGGGCGGGGAACCGGAACAGATCCACCAGTCCATCCTGGGCGGCCGCAACGCCGTCATGCCCGCCCTGGGAGGGGCTCTGGGCGAACAGGGTGTGACCGAAGTGTCCGCCTATGTGTTCAGCCTCACCGGCCGCAGCGCCCCGGATGATCTGGTGCGCCGTGGACGGGACCGCTTCGAACAGCAGTGCGCGGCCTGTCACGGCATGGACGCCACCGGCAACACAGCGCTGGGCGCTCCGAATCTCACCACGCCGGAAAACTGGATTTACGGCACCAGCCTGGAGGCTATCCGCACCACCATACGCGACGGCCGCCAGGGCGTGATGCCGGCCCAGGAGGAACTGCTCGGCGAGGATCGGGTCCATCTGCTCACGGCCTATGTGTACAGCCTTTCCCAGGAGGCGCGGGCCCGGGAAGCGGACGGAGCTGCCGATGAATAGGGCCTGGTACATGCGCTGCCTGGGCAGCACCCTGTGGCCGTCGTTTCTGGCGGCGGCCGTGGCCTCCGTGGTGTTCTTCGCCAGCATCGACCCGCAAACACTGCAGATGCAGACCGTGCCAGACTGGAACATCAGCCGCATGGCGGGCTACACCATCGGTTTTTTCATGTTCTGGGGCGTGGGGCTGCTCTCCAGCAGCCTGACCTACCTGCTGAGCGGAGGCAATAGCAGCCGGAATGCGTAACCAGGAGAAAGAGGTCACGGCGGATGCGGGCATGTACGTCGCCCGGGAGAAAATCCATCCGCGGGAAGTCAAGGGGCCTTTCCAGACCCTGCGCAATATCGCGGTCATCGTGCTGCTGGGCATCTATTACGGCCTTGCCTGGGTGCAATGGGAGGGTCGGCAGGCGGTGCTGTTCGACCTCCCGGCGCGCCAGTTCCATATCTTCGGTCTGACCTTCTGGCCGCAGGATTTCCTCTACCTGGCGCTGCTGCTGATCATTGCCGCACTGTCCCTGTTCTTTTTCACGGCCCTGGCCGGCCGCCTGTGGTGTGGTTACGCCTGCCCACAGACCGTCTGGACCGAAGCCTTCATCTGGATGGAACGGCTGACGGAAGGCAACCGGCAGCAGCGCCTGAAGCTGGACAAATCGCCCTGTAACAGCACCAAACTGCTGCGGCGCGGCAGTAAACATGTGCTGTGGGTGTTGTTCGCCCTATACACCGGCTTCACCTTCGTCGGCTACTTCACGCCCATTCGTGAGCTCTCGGTCAACGTGGCCACGTTCAGCCTGGGTGGCTGGGAAACCTTCTGGCTGCTGTTCTACGGTTTCGCCACCTGGGGCAACGCAGGCTTTCTGCGGGAGCAGGTCTGCATCTACATGTGCCCCTACGCCCGCTTCCAGAGCGCCATGTTCGACCCCAACTCGCTGATTATCTCGTACGACGAGAAACGCGGCGAACCCCGCGGCGGCCGCGGCCGCAATGTGGACCACAAGGCCAAGGGGCTCGGGGACTGCATCGATTGCAACCTCTGTGTGCAGGCTTGCCCCACCGGCATCGACATCCGCGACGGCCTGCAATACGAGTGCATTGCCTGCGCCGCATGCATCGACGCCTGCAACGGTGTGATGGACAAGATGGACTACCCCCGCGGGTTGATCCGCTACACCACCGAAAATGCCATGGAGGGCAAGCCCTCGCGCATCCTCCGGCCCCGCATCCTCATCTACGGCCTGCTCCTGCTGGCCCTGACGGTGGGCGTGCTGTACAGCCTGACGCTGCGCACGCCGCTGGCCATGGAGGTGATGGCGGACCGGAACGTGCTGTACCGGGATGTGGATTTCGAGACCATCGAGAATGTCTACACCGTGCGCATCCTGAACAAGGACAGCCAGGCGCATGAATACGTCCTGACCGTGGACGGACTGCCGGGCGCCCGGGTGATCACGCGGCCGGAGCGCATTCACGTGAGAGCCGGCAGCACCGACACGGTGATCGCCCGGGTTCAGGTGCCACGGGGCGCCGCCACCGGACCGGGACATCCCATCGAGCTGCAGTTGACCTCGCAGTCCGATCCGGCAATTCAATCCACGAATGCGGCCCGATTCCACGGGCCTGACGAGTAATCCGCCATGTCCGAAGAAGCCGTCGCTCCCTGGTACCGTCAGTTCTGGTTCTGGTTCGTCATCGCTCCGCCGCTGGCAGCGATCGCCCTCGGCCTCAGTCTGCTCTACACAGCGGTCACCAAGGGCGACAGCCTGGTGGTGGACAATTACTCCACCGTGGGCCGGGCCATTCACAAAACCTATCAGCTGGAGCACCAGGCGGTGGCCCTCGGCGTGGACGGCCAACTGGTGCTGGACCGCGACCAGGGTCTGGTCACCATCCGCCTGGATGGCCTGGAGGAACCCCCTGAGCGCCTGCACCTGTTCCTGTCCCACCCCACCCATGCGGAGCGTGACGTGGAGCTGGAACTGGACCGGGACAGCACGGGGCTGTACCGCGGAGACGCGCGGCGCCCGGTCACCGGGAGACACTACGTCCGACTGCAACCGATGGACAGTTCCTGGCTGCTGGCCACGGAGATCCAGGCCCAACAGAACGAGCTGGCGCTGACGCCGGTACCCCGCGGAGGCTGAGTGCGTGAGGCAAGTTCAGGACTGCTTTCACTGCGGTGAACCGGTGCCTCCCGGACTGAACCTCTCGGTGGAGGTGGACGGCGTGCAGCAGCCCGTGTGCTGCACCGGTTGTCATGCGGTGGCGAGCACGATCCTCGGGGCTGGCCTGGATGCCTTCTACCGTTTCCGGCCTGCACCCACCGGCCAACCGGAGGATCTCGCCGCGGCGAACGCGAAGCGCTACGCCAGCTTCGATCAGGAGCGGGTGCAGCAGGATTTCGTCTACCAGGCACAGGATGGTACCCGGGAAGCCTCGATCCTGGTGGAGGGCCTGTATTGCGCCGCCTGTGGTTGGCTCATCGAGAAGAGCCTCAGCGAGGCCGAGGGCGTGGAGGAGATCCGGGTCAACCCGGCCACCGGCCGCGCCATCCTGCGCTGGAACCCGGAAACGGTGGCACTGAGCAGCCTGATGGCCCACATGGGGCGTCTCGGTTACAAGCCTCACCCTGTGCTGCCGGAAGCCTCCGACTCCCAGGCCGTGAAGGAGCGCCGCTCAGCCCTGCGGCGATTGATCGTCGCCGGCCTGGGCATGATGCAGGCCATGATGTTCGCCGTGGCGCTGTACTCCGGGCAGTTCCACGGCATGGACGCGATTTACGAGGATTTCCTGCGGGGCGTCAGCATGCTGGTGGCCACGCCGGTGGTGCTGTATGCGGGGCTGCCCATCTTCCTGGGCGCCTTCCGGGATCTGCGCAACGGACGACCGGGCATGGATGTCCCGGTTGCCATCGCCATCGGCGGAGCCTACTCCGCCAGCGTGTGGATCACGTTTGCCGGTGGTCCGGAGGTGTACTTCGATTCGGTCTCCATGTTCACGTTCTTCCTGCTCACCGCCCGTTACGTGGAGATGGCCGCGCGGCATCGGGCCAACGCCACCACGGACGCGCTGGGACGCCTGGTACCCAGCACAGCCGTCCGGCTCGGACCGGACGGCGAGGAGGAAATCCCGCTGCGGGACGTGGACGTGGGCAATGAACTCCTGGTGCGACCGGGTGCCACCATTCCCGCCGATGGGCGTATCCTCGCCGGTTCCACCAGCGTGGACGAATCCATGCTCACCGGGGAATCGGAGCCCCAACCCCGAAGCGTCGACAGTCCGGTGGTGGGCGGCAGCCTGAATCTGGGCAGCACAATCCGGATGCGGGTGGAGCGCGTCGGGCAGGACACCATGGTGTCCCATATCGGCCGACTGCTCCGTCGTGCCCAGTCGGAGCGACCTGCGCTGGCGAAGATGGCCGACGTGGTGGCTCGCTGGTTCGTGACCGTGGTGCTGATCGCCGCGGCTACGGTGTTCGCCGTGTGGTGGCAGATCGATCCCTCCCGGGCCTTTCATATCACCCTTGCCATGCTGGTGGCCACCTGCCCCTGCGCACTCTCGCTGGCCATGCCCACCGCGCTTGCCGCCGGCACCAACCGACTGGCCACCGAGGGCCTGCTGGTGACACGCGCCGACGCCCTGGAAACCCTGGCCAGGGTCACCCATGTGGTCATGGACAAGACCGGAACACTGACCGAGGGGCGCCTGAACGTGGCTGACATCCGGCCCGTGACCGACCGGGACGAGGGCGATGTCATGGCCCTGGCCGCAGCCCTTGAGCATCATTCGGAGCACCCCATCGCCAGCGCCTTCCCCGCACCCACCCGATACACCGCCGAGCGGACGGAAGTCACCCGCGGCGGCGGCGTTCAGGGCCTGGTGGACGGGCGGACCATGCGCATTGGCCGGCCGGACTGGGTTGCGGCGCTGTCCGGTGCCCCGGTATCCGAGGAGCTCCGAGAGGGCGCCTGGATTGCCTTGGGGGACGAGCGTGGCCTGCTGGCCAGCTTCCGCCTGGCCGACCGTCTACGGCCGGAAGCGGAGCAAACCGTGGCGGCCCTCCGGGATTGGGGCGTGACGGTTGAGATCGCCAGCGGGGACGCTCCGGAGCCTGTCCAGGACGCCGCGCGGGAACTGGGAATCCACACCTGGCACGCCCGCATGTCCCCGGAGGACAAGGTGGCACGTTTGCGGCGACTGCAATCACAAGGTGCCGTGGTGCTCATGGTGGGCGACGGCATCAATGACGCACCGGTCCTGGCGGGCGCCAACGTATCCGCGGCGCTGAACGAAGGCACTGCCCTGGCGCAGACCACGGCGGGCATGATCCTCCTGGGCAGCAGACTCAGTCAGTTGAGCGACGGCCTGGAGACCGCGCGCCGCACGCTGCGGACCATTCGCCAGAACCTGGTTCTGTCCGCCTGTTACAATGCATCCATGCTGCCGTTGGCCGCCATGGGCTTCATTCCACCGTGGCTGGCGGCTACGGGCATGACGCTGAGCTCGCTGGTGGTTGTACTGAACTCCCGGCGCCTGGCCGGCAGAAGGCCGCATCAACTCAGCTGCCCAATGCCCGCGGATTCCGCACGGGAGGGTCAGCCGGCATGAATATCATCTTCATCTCCATCCCCATCAGCCTGGTACTGGTGGCCATCGGGGTGGCTGCCTTCTTCTGGGCCGTGCGCAGCGGACAGTTCGATGATCTGGACTCGCCGGCCTATTCCATCCTGATGGATGATGAGGACAAGCCCCGGCGCAATCGCAAGGCGGGTGCGTCGGCGCAACAGACCGGGCAAGACGACAACCATTCAAAACGGACCAAGGACGAACCGAATGACCACTGAACTGACCCTGCTGGCAGCCCTGCTCATCGGCCTTGCCGGAAGTCCCCATTGTCTGGGCATGTGTGGTGGCGTCGCCGGCAGCCTGGGCGCCGGCATGCAAAGTGGGGGCACGGGGTCGCGCCTGGGCCTGGCGCTGAGCTATAACCTTGGCCGGCTGGGCAGTTATACCCTGATGGGGGCCATGGCCGCGGCGGTGGTGGCGGCCATCGGTGCCACCTTCGCGATTTCCACCTGGGCGGTGGTCCTGCGCCTGCTGACCGCGGCCATTCTGATCGCGGTGGCGGCGCACCTGCTGTTCAACTGGACCGGGCTACGCCGGATCGAGGTCGTGGGCGGCCGGCTGTGGCGCCATATCGCACCTCGGGCACAGCGTCTGCTGCCTGTGCGTACCCCCGGCCGGGCTCTGGCCCTGGGAGCGCTCTGGGGATGGCTGCCCTGCGGTCTGGTCTACACCGTGCTTGTGGCCGCCTCCGTGTCGGGCTCGGCCCTGGCCGGTGCCGCGGTGATGTTCGCCTTCGGCCTGGGCACGCTCCCGGCCATGACCGGGGTCACCGTGTTCGGGCAGGCATTGCGCCGTTGGCAGGGAAGCCGCCACGCGCGGACGATCACGGGGAGCGTTCTGCTCGTTTTCGGATTGTGGACCGCCACCTCCCCCGCCATGCATCTGCTGTCCGGCGGCCACCACCAGCACGGTGAGGCCACGGAGCAGACGGCGACCTGCGCTCAGCACCACGGACAGCATTAGTTCGCTTTCAGCACATGCCGAACCACCGCGCGTCACGCCGCCACCCCCGCAGTGGTGCAGGCATTTTGCTGCACTTTCTCGGGTCGATGAATCTGGCCATCACCCTGCTGGTGGCCATCAGCATCGCGTCCGTAATCGGCACGGTGATCCCCCAGACCCAGCCTTACCCGGATTACCAGGCGCAGTTCGGCCCGTTCTGGTTCGAGATATTCCGCCGTCTGGGGCTTTACCAGGTCTATCAGGCCGGTTGGTACCTGGGATTGCTGGGCTTTCTGGTGGGATCAGTGCTGTTCTGCCTGTGGCGCCACACACCCACCGTACTCCAGGAAATGCGCCAGTACCGGGAACACCACCAGGAACGCTCACTGCTGGCGTTCCGCAACCAACGTGCGTGGGACAGCCGCGCGGCGTCGGCTGAACCAGCCCCGCCCGCGG
>JAFIFU010000052.1 GCA_020831885.1 Ectothiorhodospiraceae bacterium | reverse complement strand
TCATTGAACCGCCGTGGTACGTGATCCGTATGCCCGGTGGTGTGGGAGGAGCGGGCCCGTGAGGCCTCGCCCTATCCCGATTATGCAGGAACGTTCGTCTTGACGTACGTACTAAAAGGCGTACACTGGTGGAGAATTGAACACACTAGAGGTGCGTCATGACCGGAATTACTGCCACTGAGGCGCGCAGCAATCTTTATCGGTTGATCGATGAAACTGCGGAGTCCCACCAGCCGATTGTCATCATGGGTAAGCGAAATAGAGCTGTGCTGGTGGCCGAGGAAGATTGGGCTGCAATTCAGGAAACCCTTTATCTGCTCTCAGTGCCTGGTATGCGTGAGTCTATTCGTGAGGGAATGGATACCCCCGTTGATGAGTGCGATGAGGAGCTGGACTGGTGACATGGAGGTTGGTTTACACCAAGCAAGCCCAGAAGGATGCAAAGAAATTGGCCTCCAGCGGCCTGAAGCTAAAAGCCCAAGAATTGCTGACGCTGATCGCTGAAGATCCGTACTGCAAGCCCCCTCCGTTTGAGAAGCTCATTGGTGATCTTTCAGGAGCTTGTTCACGCCGCATCAATATTCAACATCGCTTGGTTTATCAGGTGCTTGAAGAAGAGAAGGTGGTGAAAGTTCTCCGGCTCTGGAGCCACTACGAATAATGAGTATCTCGAGACGCTCGCTGCTCAGGGGCTCGTCGTCACAGCAGACAGACTGCGCAAATTCGCAGACGTCCTCTAACTCCACCGCTTTTTGCGGCGAAAGGGCGTTGATCGCTGCGCTTGTCTCTGAATGCCAGGCTGCTTGCACCCATCACAATCAAGTTGTGTATTGTCCCGTCGCCAGTCACTGCCAACGATGGGGAAACCCCAGTCGTGGTCGGGGCCGTGCCCAGACCTCACGCGCTTCCGGGCTTGTCATGACGGTGCTTGGCCCGCAGCGATCCGCGTCTCCTCACCTGTGCTGTGCTCAACGAGCGTCAACGCGTGCGCGGCGCTGCGGGTCTTGAATGCGACGCATGCTCCGGTATCGATACAGACATGCGAGAGCCGTCGCCGCACCCGAGGATCGATGGTGTGCCCGCAATAGGTCGTGGAGAGCCCTGCCGCTTCCTCCGGCAGCTTGTCGTTGCCCGGTGCCATGATCACGCGGCTCCACTGGAGATCGAAAATCAGGGCATCGGGCAGGCCGGCATCGATGTCGGCGTCGGTGAATACGCCGTCGTCACGATCCTGGCAGCGCAGCTCCGCATGCACGATGTTGAACCGTGCGGGGCCGTCACCCACAACCAGCACATGCGGCAAGGTCCCCAGCTTTCGCATCAATCGTTCCAGTTCGGCTGGCAATGCCTCCCGAAACAGCAGGTAATCCGTGGCCCACGCCCGGGCGCCGTTGTCCAGCGCTTGCATGGCCGCGAATCTCGCCTCGGGGCTGCGGGGTGGGGCGTCCAGCCATGTGGCCAGCATGGCCTCGTGGTTGCCTTGAATGGGATGGAACCAGGGCTCGTCGAGCAGCTTCAGGCAGGCGACTGAGTCCGGCCCACGGTCGACGAGATCGCCGACGCTGAACAGCCGATCAATCGCCCGATCGAAGCGCACGGCATCCAGCGCCTGATCCAGTTCGCGACGGCAGCCGTGCAGATCGCCCACCACGAAGTCGCGCCCTTGCGTGTTCGCCGGCAAATGCCGGATCGTCGGTTTGCTTGTACTCATGCTGAGTTTGCCAGTCAGAATAATGGTTGCCGAAGCCGCTTGGCCTGCATAGGTCAGCGCTGAGTTCCGTCGTCGTCTCGGACCGTTACCCCACCCGCCAGCAGTTCCGGGTAGTTGTTCTTCGGCGAGTTCACCTGTGTGCTGACCGGATAGGCATCCATCTGGTTTTCCGGGAATGTGACCAAGGCGGCTCGAGCTTCTTCCATCGTGCCTTCCAGCCAGGCGGCGCTGTCTTCCGGCAACAGCATGGCTGGCATGCGCCCCTTGGCTTGGATGTCTGCCACCATGGGGTTTGCCGGAACCGTGATAATAGTGAAGCTCTCCACCACCTCGCCCTCCGCCTTGATGGATGACTCCCAGAGCCCTGCAAAGGCGAACCGCTCACCACCTGCCAGACGGATGAAATAGGGCTGTTTCCGGCCGTCAACGACCTTCCACTCGTAATAGCCAATGGCTGGCACCAGGCAGCGTCGGGAGCGTCTCCAGGGGCCGCGGTACGTGGCAGCCGACTCGATGGTTTCCGCTCTGGCGTTGATCGTCGCGTACCTTGGTTGCTCGCCATGCGCCCACGGCGGAATGAGGCCCCATCGAAGCATGTCCCCGACACGCTCGCCTTCGGCAAGGCGGATGATGGGTACGGACTGGGTCGGAGCCACGTTGTAGCTGACCCAATCCATCTGCCACCAGGGCCGCACGATGGAGAATTCCCGTTCTATCTCGGCTTCCAGCTTGCTCACGAACCTGCCGCACATGGGCTCTCTCCTCACAGCCGTCTGGCAAGTCTGGCATACGTATGAACCGCCCTTGGGTGGAAGTGTCGTCTCGAATGCCCTCCGAGCCGTCTGCCAAGCCCTGCTTGCGGTAGCGGCGTCCAGCGGAGGAGGTGATCGCCTTGGCTTCAACTCATCATCTTATGCGTCCCGCCAAGATAGTCATTAGCAGCGAGGAAATGCGTCGCCTGAATCGCGAACAGGAAGCGCGGCGCAAGAAGGACGCATACGTTGCCGTTTATGGCTCACCCGAACAGCGACGGGAGCTGGTGCGGCGGAATAGCTGTGGGAGTCCGTTGCCTTATTCGCCCGGTCTGGATCTTTAGCGCACCTCGGACCACTCCCAACAGCGGCGATCTCCTGGTGACCACTGCCAGTTTTCTGGACCAAGCGCCACGTATTCCCGGGTGAGATGATTGACCTCGCCGCCATCGAACGGCTGGTCCGCCACTCACCCGAGGTGGCGACAAGGAGGCAAGAGCTACAATTAAGACCGGCTCGAACCGAACAACGCACCGAAGGGCAAGAAGACAACCGAAGCACGACCCTGACAACTACCGACGGTCCAAAGCATTCGTACGCGGCCTCC
The DNA here is from genome assembly GCA_020831885.1 of Ectothiorhodospiraceae bacterium. Taxonomy (GTDB): domain Bacteria; phylum Pseudomonadota; class Gammaproteobacteria; order Nitrococcales; family Aquisalimonadaceae; genus LSCE01. Next base: position 20,897 of record JAFIFU010000052.1, on the reverse strand, counting down.
CCGGAATCGCTAATGCTCGATTCGCCGCTCCTGGGACCGGTTTCGACTCGTAGCCGCCATTCAGGCGACGGGAATTTCCCTTTTGCCCGTCAAGCTGCTTCTAGAATGCAAATGGGTCGCAGGGATCGTGAACGCGAATCATGTTCCCCGGTTACGGCAATGTTCGATGCCTAATGGGGGGCGAACTGTGTGGTCTACACCGAAGACAGTCTGGAGCGTACCGAGCCGGGAGTGCGCTACCTTTCATGCGCACTCCCGGCTGAAAACCTCTGGATTCTGACCTTGGTCAAGTTTTGCTTGCCGGAATCGCTGGTATCGTTAGCGCCGTGAACAGATTGCGCTCCATTGTCATCGTCACGTTTGTCATGATGGCCCTCGTGCTGGCCTCCTTCCCGGCTGTCTCCGCTTATGGCAGTGATGCACGGAGCGGTGACCCGGTCTCCGAGTCGGCTGCTGCAGTCTGTTCAGATACCAGTCATGGTGCTGACCACGACCATGCCTCGCAACCGTGCCCGGATTGCGTGAGCTGTGCCCCATTGCCTGTTACCGAGCCAGATGCGCTTCCCGTCATCGCGACTTGCGCGTATCCCGAACAGGTGCCTGCATCTCCAGATAACCAACCATCCCTCGAGCTTCGCCCTCCACGCGTTTTCCTCGTCTGATCGTCGGCGGCTTCGGGCCGCCTACGCCCGCTCCCGCTGAGCGGAGCCCATTGCAGGCGCGCCACTTCGCGCCGCTGACGAGGATGATCGTTATGCACCCCTTTACCCGAGCCAGGCTTTGCCGTCTGGTGATTGGCGGACTGCTGGCCGTGCCCCTGCTCGCGGGCGCCAGCCAGCCCCTGACACTGTACGAGGCTGAACGCCTTGCTTTGACCGACGACCCCTCCGTGCTGCGTTTCCAGGCGCTCGCCGCCGCGCGGGAGGAGGCCGCGATCGCGGCCCGGCGGCTGCCCGACCCCATGGTGATCCTTGAACTGATGGATGTGCCGGCGGACAGCCTGCGGCTGGACGAGGACGGCATGACCCAGGCGCGCATCGGCGTGCGCCAGACATTCCCGCGCGGCCAGACCCGCGGCCTGAGCGGTGAGCGGGAGCAGGCATTGGCCGGCGCGGAGCAGGCACGTGCCGGGAATGCCGAGCGCGCGGCGCTCAGAGCGGTGCGCCGGGCCTATCTGGAGCTGTACTTCCAACGTGCTGCGCTGGATGTGCTGGAGCAGAGCCAGCCCCTGTTCGAGGACTTGCTGGAGGTAACCGAACGCGAGTTCGCCGCCGGACGGGCCACACAGCAGGATGTGCTGCGCGCCGAACTGGAGCTGGAGCGGCTACACGACCGCGTGCTTGACACCCGTGGGCGGCAGTCTGCAGCCGAGGGGCAGTTGGCCCGTTGGTTGGGGGGCGACCACGCCTTGCGGCCGCTGGCAGCGGAGTTCCCTACGCTCGGGCTGCCTGCGGACGAATTGCAGGCGCACCCCTTGCTGATGGCCGAACAGGCGGCTCTGAGGGCCGGGCGAAAGGAGGTGGAGCTTGCCCGCCAGGGGTATCGGCCGCAGTGGAGTGTGGAGGTGGCATACGGTCGGCCGACCGCATCCGGCGGCGGGATGGATGCCCCGGACCGGCTGTCGGCGATGGTGATGTTCGATCTTCCACTGTTCACCCGTCAGCGCCAGGACCGCGACCTGGCTGCCAGCATGCACCGGCGCGACGCGGCCGAACACGCCTGGCTGGAGCGGCAACGCGAATTGCAGATGCAGCTTGCCCAAGCCGAGGGCCGCTGGCGGCAGTTGATGGCCCGCGAACAGCGCTATGAGCAGCGACTGCTGCCGCAGGCGCTGGCAAACGCTGAAGCCGCCGAGCAGGCGTACCGCGCCCGCACCACGGATTTTGCCGCCTACGTTCGCGCCCGCCTTACCGAGCTGGATACACGGCTTGAGGCCCTGCGCATTGCCACTGATCGCCGCCTGGAGCAGCTCGATCTGCTTTATCTGATGGGGGAAGACGCATGAAAACCCTGATTGCCATTGTCTTTCTGGCTGCTGGCCTGGTGCTCGGCGTGCTTGCCGTGCCGTATCTGCAGGATTCGCACGCCCATCAGACGGTGAGCGCCAACGGTGGTGACCGCGAGGTCCTTTACTATCGCCATCCCCACAACCCATCGGTGACGTCGGATGAGCCGCGCAAGGACGAAATGGGCATGGATTTTATCCCCATTTATGCCGGCGGCGGAGGGGAGGCTGAACGAGGCGTGGTGCAGATCAGCCCGGTGGTGCAACAGAACATGAACGTGCGCATTGGTGCCGTCGCTCGGGGGGATTTGCAGCGCACGGTGGAGACGGTGGGCTTTGTTGACTACGACGAGTCCGGCCTCACCCACGTGCACCTGCGCACCGAAGGGTGGATTGAAGACCTGCGTGTGCGGACCACCGGCGAGCGGGTGGAGCGCGGTCAGGTATTGTTCCGCCTGTATTCGCCGCAGTTGATCAATGCGCAGGAGGAGCTGTTGCACGCGCTCCGGCGCGGCGTTAGCGCTGAGCCGGCGCGGGAGCGGCTGCGGGCGCTGGGTGTTGCCGCTGCGGAGGTTGCCGAGATCGAGCGTGGTGGCGAACCGCGGCGATTGATTGCGGTGCGCGCCGGGGGCGACGGCGTGGTGGAGAGCCTGAATGTGCGGCAGGGCATGTACGTGACGCCCGGCACCGAGGTGATGACCATTGCCGACCTGTCCACCGTCTGGGTGATCGCTGATCTGTTCGAGCATCAGGTGGATGCCGTGACCACCGGCGGGGCAGCGCACGTGAAGCTGCCGTTTCGACCTGGGGAGGTGCTGGAAGGCCGGGTGGATTACATCTACCCCAGCCTGAGCAGCCCGACGCGTACCGTTCGCGTGCGGCTTGCCTTCGATAACCCCGGCGAACGGCTCAAGCCGGGCATGTATGCCGATGTGCATCTGGCGGCGCGGTCGCTGGAAAACGTGTTGCACCTGCCCGCAGAAGCCGTTATCCGCACCGGGCGGCAGGATCGGGTGATTCTGGCGCTGGGTGAAGGCCGCTTCCAGGCGCGCGAGGTTCTGGTGGGCCAGCGCGCCAATGGCGCCCTGGAGCTGATCGAGGGTGTGGAGCAGGGCGAGCGGGTGGTGCTGTCAGGCCACTTCCTGCTGGACTCCGAGGCCGCTGCCGGCGCCGAGCTCAACCGCATGACCAAGGACGACGACACCATCGCCGAAGACGGCGTCTGGGCCGATGGGCGACTGAATTCGGTGGATGCGGAAGCCGGGGTGCTGAACCTCGACCATGACCCCATTCCAGAGGTCGGCTGGCCGGCCATGACCATGGATTTCAACGTGAGCCCGACGGTGACGCTCGACGGCCTGCAAACCGGTATGGCGGTGCGGTTCCGGATGGTGGAGCGTGAGGACTTCGTCTACGAGATCACTGCCATCGAGCCCGCCGACAGCGATCACGGGGGGCACAGCCATGATTGACCGCATCATTTCCTGGTCGCTGGAAAACCGCCTGCTGGTCCTATTGCTCACCGGTGTCTTCGTGATCTGGGGTGTGATTTCCCTGCGGCAGATGCCGCTGGATGCCATCCCGGACCTCTCCGACGTGCAGGTGATTGTCCACACCAGTTATCCCGGACAGGCACCGCAGGTGGTGGAGGACCAGGTCACTTACCCCCTGTCCACCGCCATGCTGGCGGTGCCGCAGGCGCGGGACGTGCGTGGGTTTTCCATGTTCGGTGACTCCTACGTCTATGTGCTGTTCGAGGACGGTACTGACCCATACTGGGCGCGCTCCCGCGTGCTGGAGTACCTGAGCCAGGTCGCGCCCCGCATGCCTGAGGGTGCGCAACCGGCCATTGGCCCTGATGCCACTGGGGTGGGTTGGGTGTACCAGTACGCCTTGGTGGATCATAGCGGCGAGCTGGATCTGGCCGATTTGCGGTCCTTGCAGGACTGGTTCCTCAAGTATGAGCTGCAGTCCGTGGCCGGTGTATCCGAGGTCGCCACCCTGGGCGGGATGGTCAAGCAATACCAGGTGGTGCTCGACCCAAACCGGGCGCGCGCCTACGGCCTCACCCTGGACGCCATTCGTACCGCCATCGGCAACAGCAACCGGGAGGCTGGAGGCTCGGTCATCGAGATGGGCGAGGCGGAGTACATGGTGCGCTCGCGGGGCTACCTCACAGGCATCGAGGACCTCCGGCTGGTGCCGGTGGGGCTGGGCGACGACGGAACGCCGGTGCTGATGGAGGATGTGGCCGAGATCCGCACCGGGCCCGCCGCACGCCGCGGCATGGCGGAGCTCGACGGCGAGGGTGAGGTGGTCGGTGCTTTGGTGGTCATGCGTCACGGGGAGAACGCGCTTGCCACCATCGAACGGGTCAAAGCACGTCTGGACGACCTGCGGGCCAGCCTGCCGGCGGGTGTGGAGATTGTCGAGACCTACGACCGCTCCACGCTGATCCAGGAGTCCGTGGATAACCTCAGCGTCAAGCTGTTGCAGGAGTTCCTGATCATTGCCCTGGTCTGCCTGGTGTTCCTGTTGCACCTGCGTTCTGCACTCGTGGCCATCGTCGCGCTGCCCATCGGCATCCTGGCGGCGCTGGTGATCATGCAGCAGCAGGGGATCAACGCCAACATCATGTCCTTGGGGGGGGTTGCGGTGACCATCGGGGCGATGGTGGATGCTGCCATCGTCATGGTGGAAAACCTGCACAAGCGCCTTGAGCGGGCGCCACCCGGAGAGGATCGCTGGGTCACCGTTGCGGCGGCGGCGCGCGAGACCGGGCGGCCCATTTTCTTTGCGCTGCTGATTATCGTGGTCAGCTTCCTGCCGTTGTTCACCTTGCAGGGTCAGGAAGGCCGCATGTTCCAGCCGCTGGCCTTTACCGGCACCTACGCCATGGCGGCGGCAGCGGGGCTGGGGATCACGCTGGTGCCGGTGTTGATGGGGTATCTGGTGCGTGGTCGCATCCGCCCGGAATCGGCCCACCCCCTTAGCCGCGGGCTGATCGCCGTTTATCGGCCGGGGTTGAATGCACTTCTGCGCCACCCCTGGATCACTGTTGTGGTGGCGCTGGGTGTGGTGGCGAGCGTGGCGTATCCCGCCAGCAAGCTGGGCAGCGAGTTCATGCCCGAACTGGACGAAGGCGATCTGATGTACATGCCTTCGCTGGAGCCCGGCGTCTCCATCGGCAAGGTGCGGGAGTTCCTGCAACAGACCAACCGGCTGATCAAGTCGGTGCCTGAGGTAGACCAGGTCTTCGGCAAGGCGGGGCGTGCCGACACGGCCACCGACCCCGCCCCGATCGGCATGCTGGAGACGGTGATCCGCTTCAAGCCCCGGTCGGAATGGCGCGAAGGCGTGACCAAGGCCGACATCATCCGTGAGCTGGACGAGGCGGTCAGCTTCCCGGGGGTGGCCAACGTCTGGGTGCCGCCTATCAAGACCCGTATCGACATGCTTTCCACCGGCATTCGTTCACCCGTCGGCGTCAAGGTGTCCGGCGCTGATCTGGCCGAGATCGAACGCATTGGTCGTGAGGTGGAGCAGGTGCTGCAGGGCGTGCCGGGCACGGCCTCGGCCTATGCCGACCGCACCGCGACCGGCCGATACATCGAAGTGGATATCGACCGCCGCACGGCGGCCCGGCACGGCGTCAACGTCAGCGACCTGCAGGCGGTGATCCAGACCGCAGTGGGCGGCATGAACGTCAGCGAAACCGTTGAAGGGCTGGAGCGCTATCCGGTGAACCTCCGCTATCCACAAGACTGGCGCGACTCGCTCGAGCGCTTGCGGGATCTGCCAGTCATCACCCCTACCGGCTCCTATCTGCCGCTGCAGGCCCTGGCGCGGGTGGAGATCGTCGATGGGCCGGCGATGATCCGTACCGAAAACGCCCGTCTCAACGGCTGGGTGGTGGTGGATATCCGCGGACGGGATATCGGCTCCTACGTGGCGGAGGCCCGGCGCACGGTGGCGGAGCAGGTACAACTGCCGGCCGGCTATTCCATCAGCTGGTCGGGCCAGTACGAGTATATGGAACGCGCCAAGGAGCGCCTGCAGTGGGTGGTGCCGGTGACCATCGTGCTGATCTTCCTGCTGCTGTACATGTGTTTCCGCAGCGGCGCGGAAACACTGATGCTGATGGGCGCACTGCCATTTGCGGCCGTAGGCGGTGTGTGGCTGCTGCACTGGCTCGCCTACGACATGTCGGTGGCCGTGGCGGCCGGCTTCATCCTGTTGATCGGCCTTGCTGCCGAGTTCGCGGTGGTGATGCTGATGTACGTCCGTGGTGCGGTCGAACAACGGCAACCCCAAACGCGCGCGGAGCTACGCGAAGCCATCATTGATGGCGCCGTGATGCGCGTGCGCCCCAAGGCCATGACCTCGCTCACCGTGGTGCTGGGCTTGAGCCCGCTGCTGCTGGACAGCGGCCCCGGCTCCGAGGCCATGCAGCGCATCGCCACGCCCATGGTGGGTGGCATGATCACCGCCCCGCTGGTGTCCCTGTTGCTGATCCCGGTGCTGTACTGGCTCTGGCATCGGCGGCGCTTTCCTGAAACAGCCTTGAATTGAAACAGATGAAGGAGATAACCGTGAAACTCAGTCATATCGCCATCAGCCTTGTCGCCGCGGCGGCCCTGACCACCACGGGCGGCGCATTCGCCGGCGGTGGCCACGGACACAACCACGGCGGGCACGACAAGGAGGCGGAGCAGGAAGAGCGCACAGCCGAAAGCACCGGGAAAGTGCATTCGATCGCCGAGGACGGCAGTAGCGTGGTGCTGGAACATGGGCCCATTCCGGCGCTGCGCTGGCCGGCCATGACCATGGAGCTGGCGCTGGCTGATCCATCGCTGGCAGAGGGGCTGGAGGTCGGCGCGCAAGTGCACTTCGTGTTGCACCAGACCGGCGCCACCGACTACAAAATCATCAGCATCGAGCCGGCGCACGATCACTAGCAGCTCGTGCGAATCAATCAGTGCCTCCCTGGCGCGACACATGCATGTGTCGCGCCAGGGAGGCACTGACATGTGCTCGATTCATGGAGCGCCTCGCGGGCGTGTATCGCAAGGCAGTGCTGTGCTTTCTATGCGAGTTTCTAGCTGAGCCGCGCGCGTTTCAGCAGCACAGAGTTGCCGATCACCGATAGCGAACTGGCGGTCATCGCGATCACGCCGATCATCGGATGCAGCAGACCGACGGCTGCGATGGGGATCGCGGCCACGTTGTAGCCGCTGGCCCAGATCAGGTTCTGCACGATCTTGCGGAACGTTGCCTTCGACAGCCGCATGGCTTCCACCACGCTGGTGAGTTCGCCGCGTACCAGCGTGACGTCCGCGGCCTCGATGGCCACGTCCGCGCCGGCGCCGATTGCAATGCCGACATTGGCCTGCTTCAGCGCTGGGGCATCGTTGATGCCGTCGCCGACCATGGCGATGTGGTTGCCATGGCGTTCTTGGAGGGCCCGGATGGCATCCACCTTGCCTTCGGGCAGCACGCCTGCCTGCACCTCGTCGATGCCGACTTCCGCGGCGATCGCTTTCGCGGCGCGCTCGTTGTCACCGGTGACCATCACCACATGTAGTCCCAATGCATGCATGCCCTTGATGGCTTCAATGGATTCGTCCTTGATGGTGTCGGCGACGGCTACCACACCGAGCGCACGGTCGTCCGCTGCCACGATCACGGCGGTACGGCCTCGCTCTTCTAGTTCCAGCAAGGTGCCGTCTAGCGCATCCAGTCCTGAAACGCCTTCCTCTTCCAGCAGCAGGCGGTTGCCGATCAGCACCGCTTTTCCGTCCACTGTTCCGGATACACCCCTTGCCCCGGTGGAACGGAAGTTGGTTACCTCCCCTGGTTGCACGCCTCGCTCGCGGGCCCCATCGACAATGGCGCGGGCGACAGGGTGCTCTGATGCATTTTCCACTGCAGCGGCCAGCGTCAGCAACGTGTGTTCGTTGGAGCCATCCGCTGGCACCACTTCGGTGAGCTTTGGTTCGCCCCGCGTGATGGTGCCGGTCTTGTCCAGCACCATGACCTTGACATCCTTGAACGTCTGGATGGCCTCGCCGGAGCGGATCAGGATGCCACGCTCAGCGCCCAGCCCGGAGCCCACCATGAGCGCCGTTGGCGTTGCCAGGCCAAGCGCGCAGGGGCAGGCGATGACCAGAACGGCAACCGCGGCCAGAATGGCCAGTACCGGTACGGTGGCATCCGGGTTGACCCAGGGCAGGAACTCCGCACCCCAGAACAGGATCGGTCGCAACGCGTCCGGGAAGAGCAACCAGGCAATGAGGCTGCCGAGTGCGATGAGCAGAACCAGGGGCACGAAACGCGCCGTCATGCGGTCGGCGAATTCCTGAATGGGAACGCGCGAGCCCTGCGCCTGCTCCACCAGCTTGATGACCTGTGACAGAAAGGTATCGCCGCCGACGCGGGTCGCTTTCACGCGCAGCCGGCCTTCCTTGTTGATGGTGGCGCCGATGACTTCATCCCCGGCACTTTTATACACGGGCACGGACTCGCCGGTGGCGATCGACTCATCCAGATGGCTTTCGCCGTCCACCACCTCGCCATCGGTGGGTACCTTGTCGCCGGGGCGCACAATCATGATATCGCCCGGCTGCAGCTCCTTCACCGGCACTTCCACTTCCTCGCCATCCCGCTCGACGCGCGCTGTTTTTGCGCCCATGGTGAGTAGCCGGCGTATGGCCTGCGATGCGCGGCCCTTGGCCTTGGCCTCCAGGTAGCGGCCCAACAGGTGGAATGTCATGATGGTGGCCGCCATCTCGATGAACGAGGTCATCGGGTAGATGAAGCCGGCCAGGCCGATCAGGTAGGGCGGCAGACTGCCCATGGAGATCAGCACATCCATGTTGGCATTGCGGTTCTTGATCGACCGCCATGACATTTTGTGTGTGGCGGCGCCGCCGTAAAGAAACACCACCGGGAAGGCCAGCAGGGCGACAATTGCCAGATAACCGGGAATTGGCTGCCAGAACATGTGCGGCACCATCAGGATCATGATGATGGTGGTGGGCACAGCGGCGATCCACAGACGCTTCCAAGCCTGGCTCAGGTAGGCTTCCTCGATTTCCGCATCGTCCGCGCCGTCGTTGCTGCCCTCGGTGGTGACCGAAGCGACGTCGTAGCCGGCGTCCTCCACCGTTTTCCGCAGCCGCTCAGGGCGGGGCCCGGAGGCGGCCACCTCCACCGTAACGCGATGGTTGCCGATATTGGTCGAGATACTGTCGATGCCGTCCAGACGCTCCAGCGAGTTGCGGATAATCCCCGCGCAGTGGTCGGAGCCCATGCCGGGCACCGTCAGAACCACCTTTTGTGGTTCGTCAGCGCCGGATACCGCAGCCACATCATAGCCAGCGTTCTCTACCGCCTGGCGGATGCGGCCGCTGTCCAGCTTGTCGGTCTCGTAGCTGACCTGCACCCGGTGCGCGGCGATGTTGGTGGTGACCTCCACCACCCCGTCGAGCTTCCGTAGAGACGCGGAGATGATTCCCGCGCAGTGGTCACTGCCCATGCCGGGGACGGCTAAACGAAGCTCGCTGTTGTCCATGGTGCGTTCGCCTGTTCAGAGATTTGTTGGTTTTGCCCCGCTGCCCGACCTTCTCCGCCGAATCGCGCGGCCAACGGGAACCGATGTCGTCACTCTTGACCTTCCAATGATGGGAAGGTCAATCGCATTGTTTTTTGGAGCACGGGAGCAAACAGGTACGCCGCACGGGACGCGACGCGAGACCACAATGGCCTGTCGTGGATGTCGCGCTGTCGCATCAGCCGGGATCGCTCAAAATCAGCCAGAAACATGCGTTCAACCTCCGCTGCGAAGTCGGTATCGAGGACGATGGCCGTCATCTCGAAGTTCAGGCGGAAAGAGCGGTTGTCCAAATTGACCGTCCCGATTCCCGCACCGGCGTTGTCCACCAGGAACGCCTTGCTGTGCAGAAATCCGTCCTGGTAGCGATAGACCGTGACGCCGGCGTCAAGCAGTGGCTCCAAAAACGCATAGGCCGCATAGTAGGTCAGCAGATTATCCGGGCGTTCTGGGATCAGAATGCGTACATCGACCCCGCCGAGCGCTGCCAGCTTCAGCATGCCTTGCACGCCCTCGTCGGGGACAAAGTAGGGGCTGGAGATCCAGATGCGGTGCTGTGCGGCGTGTATGGCCTGTTGGATCATCAGGCTGGCGGTTTCAAAGCGGTCAGCAGGTCCGGAGGCCAGCATCAGGACGGGAATATCACCATCGCCGGGGCGAGCCGGGCTCCAGGGCAGATCCAGAATCTCCTCCGTGGCCCAATGCCAGTCCTCGACAAAGGAGAGCTGCAGATTCAGCGCTGCAGGGCCGATTACCGCCAGGTGCGTGTCGCGCCATGGCCCGATGCGAGGATGCTCGCCAAGGTATTCCACGCCGACATTGAACCCACCCATCCAGCCGCGCTCCCCGTCCACCACCACCAGCTTTCGATGGTTACGGAAGTTCAGTTGGAAACGGTTCCCCGGTCCACGCGTGGAATGGAAGCGGTGGACATTGACGCCGGCATCGGTCAATGCGCGCAGATACGAGGCCGGGAGACGGTAGCTCCCGATCTCGTCGTAAAGCAGGAAAACATCCAGGCCTGCTTCAGCGCGCTCGATCAATCGTCGTTGCAAGGCACGTCCTAATGCGTCATCCCGGATGATGTAGAACTGCACCAGCACATACCGCGTGGCGGACTCGATGCCGTTGAACATGCTCTCGAAGGCAGCCTCACCATCAATGAGTAGCTCCACCTCGTTTCCCTGCAGAAACGGCATCTTGGCCAGACGCTCGATCGCTCGAAGGTCCTTGGTTCCGTAGGGTGGGGTATGCCTATGTGACCAGAGCTCGGCAGTCTTGTCGGCGAGTGCCCCGGCAAGGGTGGAATCCTCGTCGCGCCGTGCGATCACGTAACCCTGGAAGCGGCTGCGGCCCAGAACCCAGTAGGCAGGGACCGCTACATATGGAACGGCGTTGAGAGACACGATCCATGCGATTGCCCCTTGGGAGGTCCGCGTCGACATCAAAGCGTCCAGGGACGACGCGAATCCAACAAGATGCGCTAGCAACAGAAAAATGATCAGCCTCCGGCGCCGGCGCGGCGTCCGAACCCCGGACCGTCGTCTTGTGAATGGGCTCCACATGGTCAACCGTTGAATGCCAGCAGGTAGACCGCGCTCATTCCGCCAGATCCTGTTTTCGCTGCTGGTACTCTTCTCTGTCGATCTCGCCGCGCGCGTAACGTTGCTTGAGGATGTCCAGGGCATCAGGTGCCCGCTCCTTGTGCGACCGCGAATCGCCAGGGCCCCCCAGCCAGTGGATCAGCAGCACAATCAGGGCGATGACCCCACCCCAGAAGATGATCATCATCAGACCGCCGAACAGCATGTGACCCCAGCCCGATGCGGGATGCCAGAAGCCATGGTAGTCCTCGTATCGTTGAGCGAGCGCGGGGGATGCCATCGGCGCGGTCGCCGGGAATGCGATGAGCGCGATCATGCGGTGTTTCATCTCATTCCTCATGTCAGTGAGCAATTTGTCGGCGGACCAGCCATACAACCAGCAGTGGGAGCAGGATCCATTGCATCACCGGCAGGACTCCGGTCCCCAGTATCGGCAATACAGGCATGTGGTCTGCATAAGCCCACCGCTGTGCGATCTCCGTGGCGTGCCATTCCAATACAAAGGTAACGAGCAGCCCAACCGAGATGAATACCGCGAGCTGTCGTACTGTGGGGCGGCAGACCCACCAGCGGTTACGCCATACTGCTGTAACCACCCAGAAGCTGAACAACGAGATCAGCGCGTCGCCGCCAGTTGCTCGCGTGCAGAAGAGGATTGCGTCCCAGTGATTTGCCTCTGCCATCGATTGGAAAAACGGAACCTGCAGAAACTCCCAGGGATAGTTCAGGAGGAAGGCGAACAGCAGCACGTTCAACTCCGGCTGCCGCGTGATGCGGCCCGCCAGGCTTGCGACGTTCAGCTGGTGGTCCTCAGCGCTGCCGGTCATCATGCCCTCCATGGCGGTGCATGAACAGATGCATGATTAAGCAGCCTGCGAGCAGCAGGAGCGGGGCGAAGCCCATGATATGTCCCCAGTGATTGGCAGCCAGCTTGCCGCCGATCAGGGCGACGCCGGCGATCAGGACCACCGTTAAGGGGATCCCCAGTCGTTGGGTAAGGCGTGTCCACATCTCGTTCTCCTCCTTGGGAGGAACTGGTTGCCGGGGCGGCCGACTGGCGTGACCAGCGGCGCCCCGGCAATGCGAATCACCGATTGCCGTGGACGATCAATTGCCACCGTGATGCTGCTGGTGGTCACCGTCGCGACCGCGTTCGCCGCCCATGTCGCCACGCCCTTCGCCCATGCGCTCACTCATCCGCTGGCGCTGCTCGTCGGTGAGCATGTCCTGCATGTCGTTCCGCAGGCGGATGCGATCGGCCAACATATCCCCGTGCAGATCGGCCATCCGGCCGTGCAACTCACGGACCGCATCGGGGTCGGGCCGTTCCGAGTGAATAAGAACGTGAATCTCCTCGCGCAAGTCCATCATCTCAGCCATCCGGTTGAACTGCGCGTGGCGATGCTCGCTACGGCGCTCGCGCAGTTGGGTTTGCTGGTCTTCATCCAGACCCAGATCGCCCATCATGCCCATACCGTCCTGCATGCCCATGCCGCCACCGGACATCATGCCGCCATGCATGCCCATGCCACCCTGGCCGCCGCCATGCATACCGCCACTCATCATGCCCTGCATGCCGCCGGACTTGCCGCCCATCATCGGGCAGTCCTGCATCATGCCCATGCCACCGCCGTGCATGCCTTGAGCGCCCGGGCCGCCGCCCATCATGCCTTGCGTTCCCTGAGCGCCGGCGATACCGACAACGCCTGCTCCAACGAGCAGGGCCAGACCGAGTGCTGCCTTGTAACCGCGCTTCATCGTCATTTTGGAATCTCCTGAAGCATTTGCTTCAACGGGTGGAATTGTCCTGGACAGTCGTTCTGTCCCGGGTCATTGGGTGTCCAGCAGATCCTGCTGGCGCCGAAGAAACTCCTCCCGGCCCATCTCGCCCCGGGCGTAACGCTCTGCCAGTGCCTGCAGCGGTTCGCCGCCGCGTGTCCCGTGTCGCCCGAGCAGGGCAGACAGGATCAGGTAGGCGCCGGCAAGGGCCAGGGCGAGGACGGCGATCATGAGGAGCACCATCAGCGAGTGGCCGAGCCAGTAGCCCGCACCGGTGTCGTGAATCAGTGAATGCATGGGTGGTGACCTCCCGGGTCAAGGTGTAAGGAGCGCCCGTGGGCGCAGTGCTGCGGGAGGTCGGTGAATCAGACGCGCAGGCGCTGGGTCAGCAGGTAGGTCGGCACCCCTGGCAGAGTACGGGCAGACAATCGTTGGGGAATCTCAAAGGTGTACGTCGGGATGAGGTTGGATGCCGGATCATGCGCAGGTAGTGCGGCGGAACCCTCGTCGGAAGCCGGAACGTCCAGGTCACGCTTGTCGGCAACCAGACCCGGGACCGTCTGATGGTTACTCACGTGATGGCAGATCGGGGTGTCCGAAGGACCGTGCGAGTGGAAGCCTGATTCAGCGGGAGATCCGTCGACGGCATGCAATGGCTCCGGACTTGCCATTGACACGGTGACCGGTAGCAGGACGAGAAGCACCAGTAGCAACAAGCACCAGGACGGTATCGGCTGTGGTGCGTCGCGGGGGCTGTGGACTTCGTGCTGCCGCATGACACAGGGCCTTCACGGGAGATAGCGAGGATGACAACCACTATAGCTGCTCGCATGCAAGAAGAATTGACCCCGGTCAAGACCGCGCAACATGCGTTCTCCTGGTGCACACTCAATCCAAAGCGTGTTTGCACACGGGGGCTCTCGCCGCGGAACCTGGCCACGACTATGCGAGTGGCTCCCCCAAGCCGACGCTGCGCTCCAAAGCAGGCCGGTTACTCTGAACGTTAGACGCCGCGCGAGAGCGATGCCAACAAAAACATTCTATCAGAATTAGATGCAAGTAGTTGGGGGCGTTGAGCTTTGCCTAGAGAAGAAGCTCCAGATGCCGGCGCTGATTCTCATTGAACCGCCTTGGGATTCCTGGATGCTCCGAACCTTGAGTGGAGCGATCCCGGAATTTCCTGACGTTGCGCTTCGTGGGATAGTGCTTAACTTTCGGGCGCTGAAACCCTTCCGATAGTCTCAGCGGTCAAGAAACTTGACGGACGCAATAAATCAATGAATGGCCGCTCTTGGCCGAAACCAGCCACAGGTGCGGTACGTCGAACGGCAGCGATTTCGGGTAATGAACGTGCAACTACTTTGCGTCGGATGCCCGCTGCTTTGGCCAGCTCACGAACCCTGCCGCACATGGGCTCTCTCCTCACAGCCGTCTGGCAAGTCTGGCATACGTATGAACCGCCCTTGGGTGGAAGTGTCGTCTCGAATGCCCTCCGAGCCGTCTGCCAAGCCCTGCTTGCGGTAGCGGCGTCCAGCGGAGGAGGTGATCGCCTTGGCTTCAACTCATCATCTTAGGCCATCACGCAATGGGGCCTCCAGGTCGTTCGAATCGCGCGGGAGGGGACGACAAGCCGAAGCAACCGGCGGGCCTTCCTGGGGCACGTCATCCATGCCGAAGGCCCGGTACCCGACCCGAAATCTGGTTTTCGGACAGCTTGCAAGGATGAAGGACGACGGGGGGCGCAAGCGACGCCTTTGGAAAAGGCCAACTGGCCCAAAACTGTCCCGACAAAGAAAAAGGGCCTGCAGCACCGCTGCAAGCCCTTGATATTCTTGGTGGACGCGGCTGGGATTGAACCAGCGACCCCTGCCGTGTGAAGGCAGTGCTCTCCCGCTGAGCTACGCGTCCTGAAGTGGCGAGAATTTTAGGGAGCGGGGCCACATGTGTCAACTCGGCCAGGCAGCTGGTTTTCCCGGCGCCGGGCTGGCTCTGCTAAGATACCGCCCTTGCTGAATTCCGCCTGAACAGGGGATGCCCGATTCATGAGTCTGAAGACCCGTTTTGCCCCCAGCCCCACCGGATACCTGCACATCGGCGGCGCCCGTACGGCGTTGTTCTCCTGGCTGTATGCGCGCCGGCACGGCGGCAGCTTCGTGCTGCGCATCGAGGATACGGACCTGGAGCGCTCCAATGCGGAATCGGTGAATGCCATCCTGGAGGGCATGACCTGGCTAGGGCTGACCTATGACGAGGGGCCTTTCTACCAGACAGAGCGATTCGACCGTTACAAGGAAGTCATTCAGCAGCTCATGGATCAGGGGCATGCCTATCGCTGCTACTGCTCGCGGGAACGGCTGGATACGCTGCGGGAGGAGCAGCAGGCGCGAAAGGAGAAACCCCGTTACGACGGCCATTGCCGCCACCTGACAGAACCGCCGGCGCCGGATGCCCCCTACGTGATCCGCTTCCGCAACCCGCAGGAGGGCAGCGTGGTGGTGGACGACAAGGTGCACGGCCGGGTGGTGTTCAGCAACACGGAACTGGACGATCTCATCATCGCCCGCACCGATGGTTCCCCCACGTATAACCTCACCGTGGTGGTGGACGACATGGACATGGGCATCACCCACGTCATCCGTGGAGACGACCACCTCAATAATACTCCGCGCCAGATCAACATCCTGGAGGCACTGGGCGCTCCACTGCCGGTGTACGCCCATGTGCCGATGATCCTCGGTGAGGATGGCAAGCGGTTGTCCAAGCGCCACGGTGCGGTCAGTGTGATGAGCTACCGTGACGAAGGCTACCTGCCGGAGGCGGTACTGAACTATCTGGTGCGGCTGGGGTGGTCCCACGGCGATCAGGAGATTTTCAGCCTGGATGAGATGGTGTCTCTGTTCGATCTGGACAACCTCAACGCCAAGGCGTCGGCACTGAACGTCTCCAAGCTGAACTGGTTGAATCAGCACTACATGAAGACGTTGGCGCCGGAGCATGTGGCCCGCCATCTGGGCTGGCATCTGGGGCAGCGCGATATCGATCCCGCCGCCAGCGGCCCGAAGCTGGAAGATGTGGTTCGCGCCCAGTGTGAGCGCTTCGATACCCTGTCCCAGATGGCCGAGGGCAGCGTCTTCTTCTACCGCCGGCCGGAGACCTATGACGAGAAGGCGGCGAAAAAGAACCTGAAGGCCGCGGCCATCGAACCGCTGGAGGCCCTGTACACCGAAATGGAGACCTTGGAGCGCTGGGAGGCGCCCGCGTTGCACGACGTGGTGCACGGCGTGGCGGAAAAGCTGGAGTTGAAGATGGGTAAGGTGGGTATGCCGCTGCGCGTCGCGCTCACCGGAAGCACCTCGTCCCCGTCGATTGACGTGACGCTGGAATTGATCGGCAGGGAAGAGGCGCTGGCACGTATCAAGGCTGCCGTACAGTGGATTCGTGACCACGCCGGCGCCGAATGACAAGGGTATGCCCCCCGGTTGACAACCCTTTAGGGCGCCCTTAACATACGCCGCACCTTTCGGGGCCATAGCTCAGCTGGGAGAGCGCCTGCATGGCATGCAGGAGGTCGGCGGTTCGATCCCGCCTGGCTCCACCAGGACAAAGAAACGGGGTCAGGCATCATTCCTGACCCCGTTTCTTTTGCACGCAACATTCCGCTCGCTGCCCATCCCGGGCCTCCTGTTTCGACCAGCCGCATCTCTCGCCGGTTACCGGAAATTCCACCGGCCCCACCAGTCTGATACTCCGCGCAATCCCCGCGGGCAGGTACGCACGGATTCCTGTGTTCACGCTCGCGGTCCGCCTTCGCTCGTCGCCGGGGGGAAGTGCCCCATGCCGTGGTTCTGCCAGTGGTGGCCGCAACCGGGAAGGCCACCACTGGGATGGGATCGACGTTGCGCTTGCCGGAGATGACGCATGAGGGTACCCCACTCGGGTTATTGGCTTCCAAGCGGCGGGAGGGTTAAGTGACCGTAAAAACAAACGTATAGAGAAGTCGGCGCTGTCTGGGGCATGTGTTTGGCGGCTACCGCCGCCGGCGCGCCGATAACGGCAACAACCCGAGCATCATCATCGGGGGGAGGGGATATGGTTCGGCACCGGCTCTGGCTGGCTCTGTTCCTTGCGGGTATCGGTCTGGCACTGCTTGCCGGCTGTTTCGGCGGATCCGACAGTTCGTCCGGCGGCAGCGATGTGGCAGCGGATGAGCCGGAGAACGGAGAGCCGCCGGATGCTCCCCCAAAGCCCGGCGAAGATCCGGTACATGGGGCGGGTGAGCTGCTATCGCCGGGTGAGATGCTGAACGTCGATGGCGTCTTGCTGGGTCTCCACCCGGACGCGGATCTGGAGGGCGTCGAAGTGCTCGTTGAGTGGATCGACCCCTCGGATGAGTCTTCTTTTCCGGCGGACGATGAGCGCTTTACAGGTTTCGACCGTGTGGTACAGGTAACGGCCGTCGACACCGAAGAGGACTGGGTTCCCACCAGTGACCCGTTTTTGATCGGGATTCCCGTGCCGGAGGGGTTCGACGAGGATCACGTTTATCCGCTGCAGTTCATGTACGGCGATTTCGTGGATTTTCACGATGAGCACGAGGATTTCCAGGCGCCTGATGTCTGGACCACCCGGGCTGGTGCCTACGATCCCGCCTACCGCATCTACTTCGTCCCCCTGGCCAGTATCGGCGGACC
Organism: Ectothiorhodospiraceae bacterium; assembly: GCA_020831885.1. Classification (GTDB taxonomy): domain Bacteria; phylum Pseudomonadota; class Gammaproteobacteria; order Nitrococcales; family Aquisalimonadaceae; genus LSCE01. Next base: position 3,206 of record JAFIFU010000052.1, on the reverse strand, counting down.
GCACTATCCCACCCGCATCGGCCTCGCAGAACACGCGCAACCCCAGTCCCATGAAGTGGGGAGCGTGGTTGACGATTTACTGCGGGAGCATTTTCCCGGTCTGGATCTGGAACGGAAAGGCGAACCTGAGGCCACTCCCTCGTCGGCCTATGCGCGCACGCGTGGGCAGGTGATGCATCCCATGAGTCATGCGCCGGGGCACACCGCGGGTTTCAAGGTCATCTGTGACCTTCAGGCGGTGCTTGCAAGCCCGATCCTGATCCCGGTAAGCGGTCAGAGCACCGGGGGCAGCGAGCTGGATTGCGATACCTTCGCCGATGCGTTGACCACCATCCAGCAAGCCCTGGATGACGCCCTGCCGGTTTATCAGGAAATGAACCATAGCGGCCGACCGAAGCTGATCGAGAGCGTGTTCACCATGTTCTCGAGCAGTGTTTCTCTCTATCACTACTATTTCTTCAATGAGGGTGCGGACGCGTCCTGTGAGAACTACCGCGGCTTTTACCGACGCAACGAACAACTGGCCGTGACGTGTCGCGTGACCGTGAACTCCGGGCTTGACCGCGTGCGGCTGACCACTGCCCACGAACTCTTTCACGCCATGCAGTACAGCTTCGGGCATACCAGCCGGCATTCGTTCGTCATGGAGGGAACCGCCCGGCTGACTGAGGATATCAACGGTCTGACTGAACTCAGCGGTATCGAGGGTCTGTTGCGGGTGGACCAGCCATTGACCGACCAGCGGCCCTATCGCGGAGAGCATTTTTTCTACTACCTCCTTCACGCCTCGGACCTGGAGTTTCCCTCACTGGGGGATATGTTCTCCAGGGGGCTTCGGATGGAGCACGTGGATGAGTTCGTTCAGGCTGAAACGCCCTTCGATGATCTGGGGGATGCCTACTGGAACTGGGCGAAGGACATCGCTTTCGAGCAGGGTGACCCTCTGGCGGGCAACTTCTCCGCCGGACCATGCGCGTTCGACTGGCGGACCGCGGAACCGCAGGTTATCGACTATGCGCACATTGCCCCGCCGAGCAACTTCACGTTTACGCTGAATCCGCTCAGCTCGCGGGTCATGCGGATCAACCTGCATGCCATGCCCGAGCAGGACTACGCCGTGGAACTGGGGGTTTCGTCGGGCTCGGAACACATCCGGGTCAAGTTCTACGACGATGATCATCGCGGCAGCACCGCTTGCCAGGTGCAGCCGGATGACAATCAGATCACCGTCGATGTCCTTGCCGACCAGTCGCGAACCATCTACGTCCTGGTCAGTAACACCAGCCCGTCTGTCAACGCATCGGCGACCATGCAGTTTCCCGGTGACCCTCCCGCTATGGAGATACTGTCGCCGGCCGCCGGGACCGGTTTCGACGAAGGGGACACCATCGCGTTCCTCGCCGTTGCCAGCGGCCTCAAGGGCGCGAACCCGGATACCCTCAGCATCAGTTGGGGTTACGAGAACGATTTGGGAACGTACATCGGTCTGGGCAGCAGCGACAACGGCGAGACCCTGGCCATCGGGCACCTCTGCGATGGGACGTACACGGTTGTTGCAGAGGCATCGAGCCCGGGAAGCGGTCTGTCCGTCTCGGATTCCGTGACCTTCAGTGTGCGGGATCTTGGTGCCACCGATCCGCCCCCCGAATGCCCGGTGACGGCGGACATCATCGAACCCAGTGACGGCGCGACGTTTGCGCTTGGTCAGGAGGTGGTCTTCCGCGGCATCGTGGATGACTCCCGCCGGGACAGCAGTGAACCCCGCTACCCGGTTACCTGGCGTTTCAATGGCCTGGAGATGGGAACCGCCCCAGGAACGCTGGAGTTCTCGCGCAGCAAATTCACACCAGGCGAATGGGAAGTGGAGCTGGAATACGGTGCCGCTTCGGACCGTATCACCATCCACATCGAGGATACCGACCGGGTGCCGCCCGAGGTCAGCATCACAAGTCCCGCGGACGGAACGCATTTCACGCCCTGGGGCGACGAGGGTAACCCGGGTAGCATGGGTATCGAGATCGATTTCACCGGCACCGCCACGGACAACCAGGATGGGACCTTGAGCGGGGACAGCCTGGTGTGGTCCAGACGGGAGGTGGGCTCTTCCAGCTGGATATCGGCGGGAACCGGTTCATCGACCACGATGTACTTCGGCTATCAGTGCGACTGGCAGAACTTCGAGATCCGCCTGGAAGCGGAGAACTCGGCTGGGCTGACGGAATCCGACACCATCGCCATATCGATACAGAGCCCGGCTTGCTGAAATGCGCTGATCCGGGTTCGGGTTCGGATCGTTTGGTGGCATGATCGGCGAGGTCATACCAGATCCCGTCGAATCGCGGTGTCCCAGTTGCGGGAGTAGACGCGCCGCTCCCCCTCGTACGCGTCCAGTTCCGCGTGAATGTGGAAATGCGTGGGGCTGCAGGTGAGGATAGTGCGGGTCACGGTCCTCACCTGCCAGTCGCCGCGCCGGAACCCCCGTTCGGAGTAGGTTTCACCGCGAGGTGAGCTGAAGTCATCCCCTTGGTAGCTGTACCACTCCAGCGCGGTGCGCTGCATTTCCAGATCCAGCGCCGTCAGCAGCACCGTGCCGTGGTCATTTATCACTTCCAGGGTGGACCTGTCCTCGGCCAGGTCCCGGATCACGCGCCAGTTATGCCGTTGTGGCGTGAGTCGCCGGATTTCGGTGGACAGAGGGCCACCCTCGGGGCGTTGAAAGACGATGCGCGCATCGTCGTCGTTGCGTGGCGGGCGCACGGGCAGGTGCAGGCGGCTGGCGCCGGTGAGGACGGTGAGGCGTACCGGTTCCGGCGGTGGCCAGGCCAGGGGCCAGTAGGATGTGGAAAGCGACAGCCGAATCCGATGGCCGGCGGGAAAGGTCTGTGCCACGTCGTTGAGTTTCACCTGAACCCGGTAGCGCCGTCCGGGTTCCAGGGGTGCCGGTGTCTCCGAGCTGTCCCGGTGAGTGAGATTGAGCAGTCCGTAGGTGACGCGGGTGGCCTTGTCGTCCGGGGCTACGTCCGAGAGCCTGGCCGCCACCATGGCCACCGGCCGGTCGGCCTGCAGTTCCAGTTCCACCACCGCGGCGCCGAGGATCTCCAGTGGTGCCTGGAGGGGGGGGGGGGGGGGGGCACCCGCCCCCCCCCCCCCCGGCCCGGGGGTGTGGGGGGGGGGGGGGGGGGGGGTGGGGCGCCAGGGGGGGCTGC
>JAFIFU010000011.1 GCA_020831885.1 Ectothiorhodospiraceae bacterium | reverse complement strand
CTCGATGGGGCACCTGGCCCTCCCGGCATTCAACCCCCCGGGCCCCGCCGCCCGCCATCGCCCGGCGGCCGGGCATTGTCGTGGACGTACGGATTGTCGCCGGGTGTCAGCATGGCCTACAGACGGACAAAGCGCGTTGAAGCCCGCCTTGCAGCCAATCGTCGACGCATCCTCAAAGCCGCCAGGGAACTGATCGCGCAGGGCGGCTTTCAGCAGGCGCATATCGAGAACGTTGCCGCCGAGGCGGGTCTGGCGCCGGGCACCGTTTACCGCTACTTCCCTTCCAAGACCGATCTCATGGCCGAGGTGTTCCGCACTGTATCCCAGCGGGAGGTCGCCGTGATCGAGGACATCGCCAACGGACCCGGCACCGCCGCCCAGCGCATGGAAAGCCTGATCCGCACCTTTGCCTCACGGGCCTTGCAGCGGCCGCGCATGGCCTACGCCTTGCTCGCGGAACCGGTGGATCCCCGCATCGAGGAAGAGCGCATCGTCTTCCGCGAACTCTACGCGCGCATCTACCGCCGGGTGCTGGACGAGGGTATGCGCACCGGCGAGTTCGTGGACATGGAGCCCTCCGTGGCGGCAGCGTGCTTTCAGGGTGCCCAGGTTCAGTCCCTGATCGGGCCTTTGGCACCCACCCCGCGCCGGGTGGAAGGGGGTACTGACCGGATCATTGACGAAACCGTCCGGTTCTGTCTGCGCGCCCTGCTCCGGAGCGTGGCAGACTGAGACCGCTCAGACCGGCGGCTCAGGCAAACAGCAGCACCCCGCCCACAGCGACCACCGCCACACCTGCCGCGCGGAGAGCCGTGGCGTGATGACGACCCAGGCGCTTGCGCATGTACTGCAAGCCGACGGTGAGCAGCACCAGCAACAGTGCCTGGATCAGGCTGAAACCCAGCAGATAGGCCAGTACCGGCCCCATCTCGGAGCCGATGATGGTCTCGCCGTAGCCGTAGCCGTGGAACAGGCCGGCGATCACCAGGAAACCACCGGTCAGCCACCCTGCTCCGGAACGGCCCAGGACCATGAATACCCCCGCCACCACCAGCGACAGGGCGATTGCCAGTTCCGCGACCCCACTGTGCCAGCCCAGGTAATGCAGGGTGGCGCCCAGCACGGTCATGCCGATAAAGCCCAGCCAGTGCAGCGGACGCAGCCGCGTGGCCAGGGAGGCGAGCACGGCCACGGCGATGATGAACAGCGCGTGCTCCACGTCGATGACCGGATGGGCAAGGCCGGAGGCGAACCCCTGGAACAGCGTGGCGGGCGCTTCGCCTCCCATGGGGTGATGGGCGTGCAGTTGGCCTACGAATGCCAGCGGCAGGATTCCCAGGCCGGCGGCCAGGCGCTTGATCACGGGATTCACGGTGGACCTCCTCCGGCGCCGGTGGCGCCTCAGTTTTTGTCATGTGACCCGCTGCAGGATAAGCCTTTCATCAGGACAACACCAAGGGGAGCGCTGATCGATTTCCAAGCAGGTCCCGGAGGGTTCCGGACCCGGATCCGGCCCCCCGCGGGCGGGCTCCACGGACCCGGGCCGGAAAACCGCACCATGGCACAGAGGCATGGCTTTACCTGCTCAAAGCTTAGTACTATCAAAGCCGTCACCCCGGCAACCGCCTGATCGCCAAGCCCGCCGGAAAACGGGAGTTCCACACCAGCCTCATGCAAGACACGCTCTTCAACCGGCTCGACGATGCAGCCACCATCGATGTGACGGTCCTGCTGCTGAAGGTGATCGGCACCGGGGTCAGCCTGACGCTCCTGATCATCGCCGTGGTGTTCGCCCTTTCCCAGCGCGGCCAGCGGGACCATCAGGCCTTGGTGGCACGCTGTTTCGCGTTGGCGAATCTCTTTGCCGCGGTCTATGTGGGGGCGGACGCCGCCGTGCGGGTGGACGCCTTGCTGGGCGATTTTTCCGGAACCCTGTTCAAGATCCAGCTTGCGCTGACCGCCACCGTGCTTTCGGCCGCGGCCTACATCAATCTCTACTGGGCCATGGCCGCCGACGACCACCTGCCCAGGGCAAAGGCATGGACGCTTTATGGCACGGCCACCCTTGCCGTCGCACTGCTCTGGATCAAACACCCGTCCCTGGTCATCGCCAGCGATGACCTGATCGTGAAGGGCATGTCGGTATTCGCCGATTACGGAACACTCACGCCCTGGTACTTTGCCTTTGTGCTCACCTTGACCAGCATCGTCCTGCTCACGCTGATGCGGTCACCCCAGCGCCACATCGACCGGACAGGCTGGCGGCTCAATCTGGCCGGATTTCTGGTGCTGTTGGCCGGGGGGGTCCACGATGCACTACGGGAACTGGGCTATTTTCTGCTTCCGTTCAGCACACTGTCCTTCGGGCTTGTGTGCTTCCAGATCGGCGCCTTCGGCTTTCTCGCCTCGCACTACGCCCGCACCCTGCGCGAGCGCACACGGCAGCGCCAGAGACTGCGGCGACTCAACGATGAGCTCGAGCGGGATCCGGCCACCGGGCTGTTCAGCAGGCGGTACCTGCAGGATCTGCTGGACCGTAAACCGGCATCCGGCAGAGGGGGCCTGCTGTTCATCGACCTGGATAATTTCAAAAGCATCAACGACCGCTTCGGTCACTTGTTCGGGGATCAGGTGATCGCGACGGCGGCGCAGGAATTGCGCTCTCAGCTGCGCGCGGTGGATGTTCCATGCCGCTGGGGCGGTGACGAGTTTCTGGTCTACCTGCCGGATACCGGTCCGGAGGATATCGGCAGACTCGCCGCACGGCTGCGGGACCGTGTCACCGCCCTGCGGTTCGACAGCGCACCGGGCTTATCCATACGGATGAGCATGGGGTATTCCGGCCTCGGTGCGGACGGCTGGCGCGCCAGCGTGGCGAGGGCCGACCAGGCACTGTATGCGTCCAAGCACCGGGGTCGCGACCAGCTCACGGTCAGCGCCTCCGACACAACAGTCGAACTGGCTGAACCCCACGACTGACCGACGCCGGGCGGGACGGTGCGGGTCGTCTCCACCACCGGCGCGACCGCCAGAATCTTACAGGGAAGAAACAGCAGAGCAGACCGGGACAATGACCACATCCTTCGCGCCTGAACCGGGGTTTATGGTCCTCCACGGCAATCGCCTGGAGGATCTGCGAGCCCTCGTCATGGACTGGCTGGCACGCAACCCGCTGCCACCAATGGAGGACGAGGTGCTGCTGGTGCAGAGCAACGGCATCGCCCAGTGGCTGAAAATGGCCATGGCAGCGTTTCCGGGCGACGACATGCACGGCAACGGCTGGGGGGTGGCGTTCGGCATTGACGTGATGCTGCCCGGTCGCTTCCAGTGGCAGGTGTACCGGCACGTGCTGGAAGCCGTGGAAGGGCCCGGAACCTTACCCGGGGAGTCACCGTTCGACAAGGCCCGGCTGCGCTGGCGGCTGATGAAGCTCATTCCGGAGCGCGTGGACGACGCGCTGTTCCGGCCGCTGCATCATTTTCTCGGCGACGACCCGGACCAGCGCAAGCGGTTTCAGCTTGCGGAGCGGCTGGCGGATCTCTATGACCAGTACCAGGTATACCGGCCCCATTGGCTGGCCGCCTGGGCAACCGGTGACGATGTGATTCTCTCCCCCCGGGGCGACCGCCGGCCGCTGGACGAGGAGCAGCGCTGGCAGGCCCAGCTCTGGCGCGATCTGCTGGCCGCCATGCCGGAGGAACAGCGGGCGGCCAACCGGGCAGCCATCCATCAGCGCTTTCTGCGCGCCGCCGGCGCACTGAGTCCCGACACCCGCCCCCCGGGATTACCACCACGGGTGATCGTGTTCGGTGTCTCCGCCCTGCCACAGCAGGTGCTGCACACCCTGTCCGCCCTCTCCGGTGCGGCGCAGGTCATTCTGTGCGCAGTCAACCCCTGCCGGCATTACTGGGGGGATATCGTCGAGCAGCGGGACCTCCTGCGGGCGGAATACCGTCGCCAGCATCGCAGGCCCGGCATGCCGGCGGCAGTGGACGAGGCGGAACTGCACCTGCATGCTCACCCGCTGCTGGCGGCCTGGGGCAAGCAGGGCCGGGATTACCTGCACCTGCTGGACGAACACGACAACCCGCCGAGCTACCAGGGGCGCTTCCACGACCAACAGTTGCGCATCGAGGCCTTCGTGTCCCCAGATACCGGCCGGCTGTTGGGCCAGTTGCAGGACGACATACTGGAACTGCGGCCGCTGGCGGAGACCCGGACAACCTGGCCCCCGGTGGATGCCGCCACAGATGATTCCATCGTCTTTCACGTGGCCCACAGCCCCCAGCGGGAACTGGAAGTACTGCACGACCAGTTGCTGGACGCATTCCGCAGGAACCCGGAGCTGCGCCCGCGGGACGTGATCGTGATGGTGCCGGACATCAACGGCTTCGCGCCCGCCATCGAGGCGGTGTTCGGCCAGTACCGGAAAGATGACCCACGCCACATCCCCTACCAGGTCAGCGATCGGCAGCTCCGCCACCGGGCCCCGTTGCTGGTCGCCCTGGAGCAACTGCTGAGCCTGCCCCGGCTCCGGTTCCGCGCCAGCGAGGTGCTGGAACTGCTGGAGGTGCCCGCCCTTCGCACCCGCTTCGCCGTGCAGGAGGGGGATTTACCGGTGCTGCAGCGCTGGGTCCGCGGGGCGAACATCCGCTGGGGCCTGCACGCACGTCAGCGGGCAAGCCTGGACCTGCCGGAACACACGGACACCCACAGTTGGCGCTTCGGCCTGCAGCGCATGCTGGTGGGTTATGCCGTGGGCGAGGCGGACTGGAACCTGAGCGACTGGGACGGTGTGGTGCCCTATGCGGAAGTCGCCGGACTGCAGGCAGAGCTGGTGGGTGCGTTGTTCCGCTTGGTGGAAACACTGGACCACCACCGGGAGGCCATGGAGGCCTCCCGCTCTCCCGGCGACTGGGCGGAGCATCTGCGTACCCTGCTGGAAGACTGTTTCGAACCCGTGGAAAAGCAGGACGTGCAACTGCTGGAACGACTGCGGGACGGCCTGGATGGCTGGCTTGGGGAATGCGAGGACGCGGGCTTCCACGACCCGCTACCGCTCGCCATTGTGCGTGAAAGCTGGCTGAGTCGGCTGGATGAACCGCGTTTGTCCCAGCGCTTTCTGGGCGGCGCGGTCACCTTTGCCACACTCATGCCCATGCGCGCCATCCCGTTCCGTCAGGTCTGTCTGCTGGGGATGAATGACAGCGACTACCCCCGCAAGACCATCCGGACGGATTTCGACCTCATGGCCATGCCCGGCCAGTATGCTCCCGGGGACCGCTCCCGCCGGGACGACGACCGCTACCTGTTCCTGGAAGCGCTGCTGTCCGCCCGGGAACGATTGTATGTGAGCTGGTCCGGCCGCAGCCTGCAGGACAACAGCCGACGCCCGCCCAGTGTGCTGGTGGGCCAGTTGCGGGACCACTTGGCGGCGGGCTGGCGCATGGCCGGTGACGGGGACGACGCGGCCGGCGACACCCTGCTGGATGCCCTGACCACGGAGCACCCCCTGCAACCCTTCAGTGCCATCTATTTCACGCGACCGGCCGGGCGAACCCCGGCCGACGCCAGGGCCCGGGCCCGGCAACTGGCGGCCCGCCGGCGGTTCACCCATGCGGCGGAATGGGAAAATCTGCACCGGGAACGCACCCGGCCCCGGGGGCCGGGCCCGCTGAAGCTGTGGGTACCCGACAATCCCATCAACCTGCAACAACTGGCCGGCTTCCTGCGCAACCCGGTCCAGGCATTTTTCCGTGAGCGCCTGAAAGTCCGGTTCGGCAGGGATCTCCTCACCAGCGAGGACGACGAGCCCTTCGATTTCGACAATCTGGGCGCCTGGCAGCAGCGGGATCAGGTCCTGCAGGCCGTGGGCCGGCAACTGGCGCTGACACCGGCGGCGGATGCGGAACAGACTCTGGAACTGATTATCCGCCGGCGGCAACTGGCCGGGGACTTTCCGCCGCCCCCGTTCGGAAGGCTGAAGGCCGGGCAGATCGCGGACTCCGTGCGCGGCATGCTGGTCCGGTACCAGGATGCACTGATGCATTACCCGCAACCGGAGCACCCGGAGCCCGTCCTGGCCCTGGATAGCAGTTTCCCCACACGGGATCCGGAAACCGGTAACGAACGCCAGATGCCGCTGGCCCTGGAAGACACCGTGGAGGGGCTACGCCGCGCCGGGGATGGCCGCCGCTGCCGCATGGTCCTCAGCGCCGGCAATCTGCACACGGGAAAACCCAGAGGGCTTCGCTGGTCCGCCATCGTACATCTCTGGCCCACCCATCTGGCGCTGCAGCTTGTGTATCCCCAGACCCCCACCCGCTTGTTCACCCCCTCGGAGGACCTGGTTCTGGACGGCCTGCCCGCGGACCAGGCCCGGCGCGAACTGCTGGCGCTCATGCACGCCTGGCTGGACGGGATGCAGCAGCCGCTGCCGGCCACCGTGGAGCTGGGCATACAGGCGCTGGGGATCGCACCGGACGGGAACCTGCCGCCGGACCTGTCGGCGCTGGCCGATACCTTTGAGCTGGTGCGGGATCGCAGCCCGGAGTTCGCCCGTTGCTTTGAGACGCTGGAGGACCTGCGCGTCGAGCCAGGACTGCTGCATACCAGCCGTCGGTTGTACGGGAGCCTGCTTGAGCATGTGGGCAGCCGGCAGGAGGCAGACTGATGGCACTTCCACTCACACTCCCCCTGCGCGGCAGCCGTTTGATCGAGGCCAGCGCCGGCACCGGCAAGACCTTCACCATCGCTCTGCTCTACGTCCGCCTGGTACTTGGCCATGGTGCCCCGGCGGACGACAGCCAGCCCGGGGAGAACGGATACCATCGACCCTTGCTGCCGCCGGAAATACTGGTTGTGACCTTCACCGAGGCCGCCACGCAGGAACTGCGCATGCGCATCCGCGAACGCCTGGTGGAGGCGGCGGAGGCGTTCCGGCAAGCACCGGAGCAGGCGGATCCCAACGACCCCGATCCGTTGCTGGCCCTGCGTAACGCCTATACGCCCGCCCGGTGGTCGGCCTGCGCCCGCCGCTTGCAGGTTGCCGCGGAGTGGATGGACGAATCCGCCGTTTCCACCATCCACGGCTGGGCCTACCGCATGCTGCGGGAGCACGCCTTCGACAGCGGGAACCTGTTCCGCCAGGAACTGGTCACCGACCGGACCGCGCTGGAACGGGACGCGATCAACGATTACTGGCGCCGGCGCTTCTATCCGCTGGACGAACGCCGGGCCGATCGCGTGCATGCCTGCTTCGCCTCGCCCGACACCCTGCACAGGGCGCTGAAACAGCCCTTGATGCGGGATGACGCGGTGCTGATGTACGGGGGAGAACCGCTGGAGCCCGGCGATCTGGATGCCCACCTGGACATGCTGATCAATGCCCGGGCGGCCTGCGAACAAGCCGAGGCACGGGCGCGCAGCAGTTTCGGTTCGGATACGGACACACTGCGGTCACTGCTGGACGGGCTACGCAAGGGGATCAACAAAGCGACGTTCAGCCGGTTCACCCGGGACACTGACTTTGCCCGGTGCCTGGAGGAGTTGGGCACCTGGGCCCGGGGCGGCCCCGACACCCCGTATTTCGTAGCAAAGGTACTGGACAAGGGCCTGCGTCTGAACAAAGGACACCAGCGACCGGATCACCCGTTCTTCGATGAACTGGACACCTGGCGCGACGCCCTGGAAGAACTGGCGGGCGGCGAACGACAACTGCGCGCCCTCATTCTGGCGGATGCGCGCAACTGGGTGCGTCAACGCCTGGATCAGCAACTGACTGAGCGCTCGGAGTTGGGGTTCACCGAACTGCTGAAGCGACTGGACGCCGCCCTGCACGGCCCCAAGGGCGACATCCTGGCCGCCCGGATACGGCGGCAGTTCCCGGCGGCGATGATCGACGAGTTCCAGGACACCGACCCGGTGCAATACCGGTTGTTCGATCGCGTCTACCGTGTGGGGGACAACGACCAATCCTGCTGTCTGGTGCTGATCGGCGATCCGAAACAGGCCATCTACGGCTTCCGCGGTGCGGATATCCACACCTATCTGAAAGCCCGTCGGGCCACTGCCGGCCGGCACCACACACTGGACCGCAACTTCCGCTCCACGCGCAGCATGGTGGAGGCGGTGAATCACCTCTTCCGGCAAGCCGAAGGATTTCCACGCGCCGCATTCCGCTTCCAGGACCACAACGCGGGCGACAATCCGGTGCCCTTCACCCCAGTGCATGCCAAGGGCCGGGACGAGACCCTGGTTCTGAACGGCGCCCCCCCGGCGGCCCTCACCGTCTGGCTGGACCGGAGCGACGACTCGGTGGGAACCACCCGGTTCCGACAGCGCATGGCTGAACAGGCGGCGGAACAGATCACCTCCTGGCTGAATCAGGCGCAGCACGGCCTGACCGGCTTCCATGGTCAACACGGCTTCAGGCCACTGCGGCCCGGCGATGTCGCCGTCCTGGTCCGCGACCGGAAAGAGGCAGCGGAAATCCGCGCGGCCATGGAGCGGCGCGGCCTTTCAAGCGTGTACCTGTCTGATCGGGATTCCGTGTTCGAGACACCGGAGGCGGAGGATGTGCTGGCCTGGCTGCGGGCCTGCGCCCGGCCGGAGGATGACAGCCTGCTGCGGGCCGCGCTGGCCACCCGCAGCCTGGATCAAGCTCTGGAGGATCTGGACCGCTTGCACGAGGACGAATTGTTCTGGGAAAGCCGGCAGGAACGCTTTTACGACTATCACAAGCGCTGGGTCTCCCAGGGCGTGCTGCCCATGCTGCGGCGGCTGTTGCACGATTTTCATGTGGCCGGGCGGCTGCTGGCCCGGGCGGACGGGGAACGCCGCATGACCAACCTGCTGCATCTGGCGGAATGGGCGCAGCAGGCCGGCGACACCCTGGACGGACCACAGGCCCTGGTCCGTGTGCTCACCGAGCACATCCAGGACCCGCCCCCGGAAGAACAGGTGCTGCGCCTGGAGAGCGACGCGGAACTGATCCAGGTGGTGACCATCCACAAGTCCAAGGGCCTGGAATACCCGCTGGTGGTGTTGCCCTTTGCCTGTTCCTGGCGGGAGATCTCCGGCAAGGACCGGCAGGCGCTGTACCACCGGGACGGCATCCGGCTGGAGATCGGTGACGACCGGTCGGCGATCCAGGAGGCCGACGATGAACGCCTGAGCGAGGACGTGCGCCTGCTGTACGTGGCGCTGACCCGGGCCTGCCACGCCACCTGGCTCGGTCTGGCGCCGCTGGCCCCCGGCAAGAAGCAGGAGCACCAGAGAGGGGCGGTAAAGCTGCATAAGGGGGCCCTGGGCTATTTGCTGGCCGGGGGCAGCGAGATCAGCGATGCGGCGGCGCTGACCCAACGGCTGGACGCGTTACGGCGGAGCTGCCCCCACATCGGGGTACAGGATCTCCCACCCGTGGTGGATGCCAGCAGCCACCGGCCGGCGGCGGCGCCCCAGAACTTTCAGCCCGCCCTCAAGCCCTCGCACCGGCGCTTCCAGCCGTGGTGGGTGGCCAGCTATTCGTCCCTGGATACCCAGGCCGCCGATGGCCAGGAGCCGGAAACCGCCCGGGAAGCGACCCGCAGCGAGGAAACGGAACCGGACACCCTTGTCCCCGTCCCCGATTCATCCGCCCCGAAAGCGCTTCCCTCGGAAGGCACCATCCACGCTTTCCCCCGCGGTCCGGGACCCGGTACCTTTCTGCACGGCCTGCTGGAATGGGCGGGAGCACAGGGTTTCGCCCAGGCGCCGGAATCCCCGGAGTGGGCCGATCATCTGCAGCGGTGGTGTGCCAACCGGCAATGGCCGGACCAGGTGCCGGTGCTGGATGCCTGGCTGCGTGCCATGCTGCAGTGCCCTCTCACCGCCAGCGACACCGGGCGCCCGATGCGGCTATCGGCACTGGCGCACTACCGGGTGGAGCAGGAGTTCTGGTTCGCCGTCCGCCGGAGCGGCACAGCGGACCTGGACGCGTTGCTGCGCCGGCACATCCTCCCGGGCCAGCCACGGCCTGCGCTGAAACCGGACACCCTGAACGGCCTGCTCAAGGGCTTCATCGATCTGGTGGCGGAGCATGACGGGCGGTACTACGTGATCGACTGGAAATCCAACTACCTGGGGCCGGACGACAGCCACTACACCACATCCGCAATGGAGCAGGCGCTGCTGGAGAAGCGCTACGACCTGCAACTCGCACTGTACCTGCTCGCGCTGCACCGCCACCTGGGTCAGCGTCTGGGCCGCGCCTATGACTACGGGACTCATGTGGGCGGTGCACTGTATGTGTTTCTGCGCGGCGTGCGCGCTGCGGGCCACGGCGTTCTCCGGGCGCACCCGCCCCGGGCCTTCATCCAGGAGCTGGACGCCCTGCTGGGCGCGGGCGTCGACAGGGAGGTCTTCTGATCATGCATGACTGCCTGCGGAATGCGGAGACGCTCCTGGGCCTGCTCCGCGCCTGGACACGCGAGGGCTGGATCCGGCCTGTGGATCTGGCGCTGGCGGCCACCCTGCACCAGCGCCGCCCGGACACCCCTGCTCCGGCCCTGCTGGCGGCGGCCCTGACAAGCCAGCGAGCCGGCCATGGTCATCTACTGCTGGACCTGGACACTACGCTGAGACACCCGGAGACCGTCATCCCGGTCACCGACGTCCCGGCTGGCGGCATTCCGCCCATCCACCCCCATGCCGTGCTGGAGGGGCTGTCGCTGGAAGACTGGATCCATGCCCTGGCCTCCAGCCAGGTGGCCGGCAGCGGACCGGGCAGCGAACCCCTGGTTCTGGAGGGGAAGCGCCTGTACCTGCGCCGTTACTGGCGACACGAGGAGACCATCACACAACACATCGCCGCGCGCCTGTCGGCGCCGGTGGAACGGGACGAACACCGGGTTCGGGAATTGCTGGTGCAGCTCTTCCCACCGCCGCGGCGACAGCCGGAGGGCGCCCAGTGGCAGAAGCTGGCCTGCGCCCTGGCCGCCCGTTCCCGCTTCGCTGTGATCACCGGTGGGCCGGGCACCGGGAAAACCACCACGGTCATACGCCTGCTGGCCCTGTTGCAGGCGCTGGCGCTGGAGTCACCGGATCCGCGACCGCTGCGCATCCGCTTGGCCGCACCCACCGGGAAGGCCGCCGCGCGGCTGAATGAGTCTATCGCGGCCCAGGTTGACCAACTGGATCTCGCCGGGCTCCATCACAGTGATGGAATCCGGGCAGCCATCCCCACAGCGGTCACCACCCTGCATCGCCTGCTGGGGGCGCGGCCGGACACACGGCGCTTCGCTTACAACCGCCTGCGGCCACTGCCGCTGGACCTGGTGGTGGTGGATGAGGCCTCCATGATCGACGTGGAAATGATGTCCGCGTTGCTGGAGGCCTTGCCGCCAGCGGCCGGCCTGGTACTGCTGGGCGACAAGGATCAGCTTGCCTCGGTGGAGGCCGGCGCGGTGCTGGGCAGCCTTTGCAGCCGCGCCGCGGGAGGACAATACACACCGGCCACCAGGGACTGGCTGCAGCGGGTGGCCGATGAACAGATCGACGATACTCTGGTGGATATCCGGGGCCGGCCCCTGGACCAGGCCGTGAGCATGTTGCGTCACAGCCACCGCTTCGCGGCGGACAGCGGCATCGGGGCCCTGGCACGGGCCATCAACGACGGCGATTCGGCCCGGACCCGGGATATCCTCACCGACGACCGTTATCAGGATCTGCACTGCATCCCGCTCACCGGGCCGGACACAACGGCCCTGCTCCAGGTGGCCTGTGATGGCCATTCCGGGCAGGCCCCGGGGTACCGCCACCCACTGGAGGTGATGCACGCCCGGCGCCCCGCCGACGATGCCCCGCGGGAGACGCTGGACGCCTGGGCCGCCGCCGTGCTGGCCGCGCAGACCGGATTCCAACTGCTGTGCGCCTTGCGTCGGGGCGCCTGGGGGGTGGACCAGGTGAACCTGCGCATCCAGGCACACCTGGCACGGCAGGGCCTGATCACCCCGCCGGACACCGGCCACTGGTACGAGGGACGTCCGGTGCTGGTGACCGGGAACGATTACGGGCTCCGGCTGATGAACGGGGATATCGGCATCGCCCTGAACGTACCGGTAACGCCGGGGGATCCGGAAAACGGCAAACGGCTGCGGGTGGCCTTTCCCGGTGAGCAGGGAACCATACGCTGGGTGCTGCCCAGCCGGCTACAGCACTGCGAAACGGTCTATGCCATGACAGTGCATAAATCCCAGGGCTCGGAGTTCCGGCACACCGCACTGGTCCTTCCGGACACGGCCGGTGCGGTGGTCACCCGGGAACTGGTGTACACGGCCGTGACCCGGGCCGCCCGCCATTTCACGTTGCTGCTCCCGGACCCGGCGGTACTGGAGGCTGCCATCGGGCGACCCACCCAGCGGGCCAGCGGGCTTTTTCCGGCTATTCCCGGTACCGGCGGATGATGGATTCCACGGTGCCATCCGCCAGCAAGGCATCCAGGGCGCCCTGGAGCTGATCGATCAGCTCCGGATCCATGTCCCGGTGGCAGGCATAGCCCATCACACCGTGGCTCAGTACGAACAGATCCTCGTATTCCGCCGGGTCCATCTCTTCCCGCACCATGTTCCAGCGGGTCACGTGGGAGTCGTAGGCAACGGCGTCGAAGCGGCCGCCCCGCAGCATCCGAACCAGGATGTGGGGCGAATCTGTCCGGACCACGGTGGCCGTGGCACCGAGATGGTGAAGCAGATGCTCGCCGATGTCATCCCGTACCACACCGATGGTCAGGGGCTCCAGATCCTCGATGGAACGGATCGCCGGCTGGCCCGTCTCCAGGGGTGGCCCGACAATGGCAATGGTGACATCCACCACGGGCTCGACGAACTGGAACAGCTCTCGCCGCGGTTCGGTAACGGTGGTGAGGAAAAGGCAGGTGTTGGGATCATCCTGGGCAATACGGTAGCCCCGGGCCCAGGGCAGCACACGGATGTCGGCGACTTCACGCCGGATATCCAGCCGCTCCCAGATGTGCTGCAGCACCTCCACCGAAATGCCTGTGGGCACTCCGTCCTCGGTATAGTTGTACGGTGCGTATTCCTCGCTGATCCACTGGATATCATCCAGGGTCTGCGCCGCCTGTACACCACCCAAAGCCATCCCGGCCCCCAGCAGGCAGCCTGAAAGCTGCCGCGTGATCCTCCCTGCCACGGTCACGCCCATATGCCGTTCCCCCGCAGCTTATCGTTGTTTGAGAATAACCAGTGTCAGATCATCGTACAGTACCTGGGTACCGATGTGGCGCTTCACGTCCTGGACGATGGCCTGCTTGATCCGTTCGGACGGCTCCCGGTAATGACTGCGTACCACCTCCACCAGACGGTCCTGACCGTACAACCGGTGCTGCTCATCGGCGGCTTCGGTGATGCCATCGGTGTACAGCACCACCACGTCCCCCTCCTGCAGCTCCAACGTGATCTCGCTGACGAACTCGGCCATCTCCTCCACCAGACCGATGGGAAAGCCCAGCTCATCGGTATCGATGATTTCCACGCGGCCATCCCGGCGCACCACGATGACGGTCTCATGCTGACCGCTGATGCGCAGTTGCCCCCTATCCTCGCCGTTCCCGTCGCCGATCGGCCGGTAATCCAGCAGCGCCAGCGTCAGGTTCTTGCCGGAGCCCATGCGCTGCACATTGTTGTAGATCGTGCTGTTCAGCACCTGCATGACCCGGCGCATATCCGCCTCACCTGTTCCCAGCAGAGTGCGGACGGCGCTCTGGGTCATCAACATGACCACGCCGCTCTCCAGCCCGTGGCCGGTGACATCACCGATGCCGATGCGCACGCCGTCGGCGTGGCTGAGAACGTCGTAGTAATCGCCCCCCACCTCGTCCGCGGCCTCCATATAGGTGGCGATATCCAGGCCTTGGACGCTGGCCAGCTCTTCCGGGGAGGGGAGCAGAATGTGCTGGATGCGGCGGGAGACATCCAGTTCCGCACCCAGCCGGGTGTTCTCATCCCGGGCCTTGTCCCGCTGCGCCATCACCTGCTGGAAGGCGTGCATCAGACGATCCAGACCGTTGACAATCTGCCCGAGCTCGTCACGTTCGTGATACCGGAAACGGGGTCGTGGCCACTCCCCCGGCCGCGTGGGGTCAATCCTTCCGATGGCGCTGTGCAAGCCCAGCAACGGCCGGGTGATCATGAAGTAGAAGATCAGCACCACCAGCGCGGAGATCACCAGCGCCTTGGCCAGGCCCACCAGGACGATCACCAGACTCCGTTCCATGAAACTGCTGGCAATGGCCTCTTCGTCCAGGCGGATCTGCAGCGCACCCACAAGCTCCCCGGTTCCCGGGCGCACGCCTCCGTGGTGCAGGTCGATCCGGTAATCGGTGATATCCCCGAACAGCCGCGTCACCAACGGGCCGGCAGGCTGGGCATCGGCACGGCCCCGCTCCGCGATCACGCCGTCGAAATTGTCCTGCAGCATTGCCTGGCCGATGCTCGGATTGGCGTACAGGCCGTCAACCACCTCGGCGGCCAGCTGGTCGTTGAACTGGTAAGCCGCCTCCGTGGCCGGCCCCCGAACCAGCTCTAGCGTGGCCAGCGTCTGCTGCTGGATCTCCTGGCGCATGGAGCGCCAGTCGGTCACCAGCTCGATAAAACCGGCCACCAGCCCGAGAAACACCACGATCACCAGCGTCGCCGCGGCCTGCCGGAAGGTCAGGCCGGACGTGAACGGGATGCGGGTGTCAGCCTGTTCCGTACTCACCAGGGTGTCAGTCGAAGCGCAGTTCAAGGCTGGGCATGAGCCGCTTGAGATTGTTCAGCGACTTCCCCTGCCAGGCGATTTCGTTCGACCCGCGAATGACCAGGCCGCACTGGGCATGGTTACGGGCGCTGATCACAAACCGGGACAGCGTGGCGATTCCCGAGCTGTTCAGGAACTCCAGCCCGGTGAGATCCAGCACCAGACGTTCGCGCCCCTGCAATGCCTCCTCCAGCATCGCGGAAATGGGCGCGTACTCGGCAAGCCCTCCCAGGCGCAGGGCTCCCGACATGCGTACACAGTCCTCGTCCGGGCGAAACTCCACCTCATAACCTTCGCCGGCAAGAGCGTTCATCAAGGCTTGTTCCGTCATATCCTGATCATCACCTGTGTCGTCACGCGAAATCCGGGGTCGGGCAGCGCGTCAAAGCGCCACGCCAGTTCCGCCTGGTAATCGTTGATCATCGTGAGATAACCAACACCTGCGGAGCCTTCGGACAGTGCGCTCTCCTCCAACTGCTGGATGTACAGCTCACCGGGGTCGTTATCCCGCAGACGCTGCACGAAAGCGCGGAAATCCTCCGCCGCCTCCGCACTCACACCATTGCTCTGCTGAAGCAGGATGCGCTCCGGCTGCAGATTGAGATGAACCGTGATGGGCTCCGGAAGCCTGCCATCATGGAACTTCATGGCATTCTCCAGCAGTTCGTTGGCGATGAACGCCACCGCGCCCCGTATCTCGTTCTGCCGCGCCCTCGCCGCCGGGTTGTCATCCTCCAGGGGAAAGAATGTGGTGACATAATCCCCGAGAAAATCGGCGGACAGGCCGTTGTTACGCCAGCGCTGCTGCAAGGGGACGGACCCGGGCCAGAAGGACAGGTTCAGTGATTCCGTTTCCCGGTCATACCGTAGCGCACGGAATTCTCCGTATTCTTCTGCCATACGCGTGCTCCATGATGGTGAATCAAGAGGAAGCCACAATCAGATTCCGGCCCTGCTGCTTGGCCAGGTACAGCCGGCGGTCCACCTCAGCGAACAAGGCTCCCTCGTCATCCTCATCCGGGATCATGGCAGCGGCGCCGATGCTCAGGGTGATCCGCCCATGGGGGGAATTCTCGTGGGGCAATGCCGCCTTTTCAAATGCCCGCTGGATACTCTCGGCAACCCGCTGCGCCCCCACTTCGTCCGTATCCGGCAACAGCAATACGAACTCCTCGCCGCCGTACCGGGCAATCAGGTCATTGTGCCGGTGCAGTTCCTGGCACAGGGTTTCCGCGATCCGCTTCAGGCAATCGTCGCCCGCCTGATGCCCGTGCAGATCGTTGTAGGTCTTGAAGTGGTCCACGTCGCACAACAGCATGGCCAGCCATTGGCGCTGGCGACGGGCACGGGCCCATTCATCGGCCATCCGCTCGTCCAGCATGCGGCGGTTGGCCAGCCCGGTGAGAGGGTCCCGACGGGCACTGTCCTCTGACTGCCGGTAACGATCGAGCCAGTGCAGATCCATCTGGTCGGAATGCTCGGTGATGGTCTGCAGGACCACTTCCAGATCCCGGCTTTTCTGGGAGATGGTTGCCACGAGCTGACGCAACTGCACCTCGATGGCACGCCGCTCGCGCACTTCCCGCTGCAACTGACGGTTCGCCAGCTCCAGTTGCGCCTCGATGGCATCTCCATGCTCCACCGCCGTGGTGAGCGCGATCTCCAGATCGTCCCGTTCGCGCCGCAACTGATCCATGGCCCGGTTCAGATCGGCAAGCGTCTGCTCGATATCCAGCACTTTGACGTACGGATCCGTGCCTGGCATGCGTCTAATCATCCTGACAGCCCGAAGCCCGGACCCTGACGGCCGTCCCGATGGGCTTGCGGAATGGTGGGGTTGGCTTTGTTTCGTTAGTAACGGATTCTGCGCCACCTGTCAGACAGGTGCAAGTTGTCAACCGGCCGTGCCCGTGGTCCTTGCTCCAGATCAAGGCCCCGGCATCGCCGGTCCTGCAGGCTTGTGCACGCGACGGAGAGGAGACCACCATGGCGAAACGCAAGACAGAGGACCTGCCACTGGTCTATAGCTGTTCTGGTTGCTCCAGCGCAGCGCAACTCACCAACACCCTGGCATTGCGCCTGGATCGCGCCGATGAGGCGGAGATGTCGTGTATTGCCGGCGTCGGCGGCGACGTTCCGAAGCTGGTGAAACTGGCGCGGTCCGGGCGCCCGATCCTGGCTCTGGACGGCTGCCCCCTGGCCTGCGTACGCAACACCCTGGCACGCCATGCCATCGAACCGGCCCGGCATGTACAATTGCATGAACATGGCATCAGGAAACGGTATGGTGAGGATGCATCGCCGGAACTGGCGGAACGCCTGTACCCGGAGATGCGCCGGATCGCCCGGGAACTTCGAGGAACGCCCTTCACCGAATGAGCAGCGCACGCATGACCCTCGTCTCCATCCTGCTGGCGACCCTGGCGCTGACCGGCGGCTGCGGAGGCGACTCACCACCGGATGAGACCAGCACCGTCCTGGAAGGCGGGGTTTTCGGGACCTTCTATCAGGTCACACTGCCAGGGGAATGGCCGGAGCACGAGCTGAAGACACTCCAGGCCGGAATACGGGACGTTCTGGACGGTGTGGATGCGGGCATGTCCACCTACCGGGAGGATTCCGAGCTGAACCGCCTAAACCGGGCTCCGGTGGGCGAATGGGTGGATCTCCCCGGGCCAGTCCTGGAGGTGCTGGGCATCAGCCAGGACGTTGCGACGCACACCCAGGGGGCGTTTGACGTCACCGTAGGCGCACTGGTCAACCTCTGGGGCTTCGGTCCCGAAGGACGGCCAAACCGTCGACCGGATGCCGGGCAGTTGGAAGCGGCGCTGGCGGAGACCGGCATCGCCGGGCTACAGGTGGACGGCGCCGG
Organism: Ectothiorhodospiraceae bacterium; assembly: GCA_020831885.1. Classification (GTDB taxonomy): domain Bacteria; phylum Pseudomonadota; class Gammaproteobacteria; order Nitrococcales; family Aquisalimonadaceae; genus LSCE01. The sequence goes on along the minus strand of JAFIFU010000011.1, from coordinate 69,010 downwards.
TGAACGCGCCCGAAGGCAGCGTGACTTCCTGGTGGACCTGTCCGGTATCGCCAAGGGCTACGGCGTGGATGCGGTGGGCCGGTACCTTGAGCGTCAGGGCATCGAGAACTATCTGGTGAACATCGGCGGGGATCTTCGGGCCGGGGGGCGCTACAGCGCGCAACGCCCCTGGCGCATCGGTGTTGAGCAACCCCACCACCGCGGCGCGGAGGATATACCGCTGATCCTTCCTCTGGAGAACATGGCCGCGGCCACATCCGGGGACTATCGCAACTACTTCGAGGAAGGCGGGCGACGGTACAGCCATATCCTGGACCCGCGCACCGGTGAGCCGATCAGTCACAGGCTCGCATCTGTCACGGTCCTGCATCCGTCCAGCACCTGGGCCGATGCCTACGCCACGGGGCTGCTGGTGCTGGGCACCGAACGGGCGCTGCAGGTGGCCGCGGAACAGGACCTCAAGGTGACCCTGATCAGCCGCGACGGAGACGGCTTCCGGACGGATAACAGCCCCGCCATGGAGGCGTACCTGGAGCGTTAAGGAAGCGCTGATTTTTTCCCATGGTGCTCTGGCTTTGCAGCGTGTTCGGGGGCAAGGCGCGGCTCGCAGGCAATGGCGAGCCCTTGGCAAGAGCCGCAACGCGGCAACCGGACACGCTGCAAAGCCCCGCAGGGCGGGCCATTCGCGCACGCTGAGCATCATGGGAATAGATCAGTGCTTCCTAAAGGAAGTTAATGGCCTTGCCGGCCCATGCCATCGTGCCCGCCGTTGCCGCCGCCGTGATCATTCCCGTCGTTGTCACCGCTACTCCCATGACCGTGTCCACCGTGGCCGTGCCCACCGGATTCGGCGCCATTGCCCCGGAAGGTATCCCAGTTCAATTCATCGTATGCCAGCAAGTCGCCGCCATGCGCTTCGGCAAAAGCTTCCGCATCCCCGCGATCGGAGAACGGCGCGGGGGAATGGCCCATGGCCCCGCGCTGGTCATGGCCCACCACGTACACGGCCTCTTCCGCCGGGACGTAGGCATCATCCGAAGGCTGATTCCAGCCGGTGAGCGACAGGTCATGGACATAGAGAACCCGGATACTGGGCCCGGATTCCGGCTGCCAGGCCCAGGACAGCATATCGTGCACTGAACAGAACGGCAGAACCCGGCCATCCCGAAGGCACGCCTGCGCCTTGGGGCCGGGATGCCGGATTACTGTCATCCCGCACAACGCGCAATCATGGTCGTCGGTGAGTCGGATCGGCGAGCATGCGTCGGCGGCGGAACCACCATCGCCTCCACATCCGAACAGGCTCAGGGCCGGCAAGCCGGCTAGCAGGAAAAGAACATTCCGTCGTGTAGGCATGGGCGAACTCCGTATTTCAGGTACGGCGCGCCGCGAACAGGCCTGCGGCGGCGCCCAATGGAAAGACGATCCAGGCAATCAGGATGGACAGCAGCAGCCCCATGGAATGGGACTGATCACCGAACACGGAGAGCAGCCCGCTGGCCGCGGCGGCCTCCTCAAAGCCGGTCATATTCACCAGCCGAAAGACATCCGTGGGATTGAGCAACAGCAGAAAACGGAACACACCACCGTCCAGCCGTCCTTCGGTGCCCACCAGAAGGCCTAGTAGCGCCAGGTCGTACACCAACACGAAAACGAACCAGACCAGCAATGCCAGCCCCGCGGCGCGCGCTTTCTCCCGGGCCACCACGCTGATCAGGTACGCCAGCGCCAGGAAAACCCAGCCCAACAGAACGGCACTGATGATGAACAGACTGAATGGCCCTGCCAGATTGGCAATGGTCGCCTGCTCCGCGAGCACGATGATCATCACCGCCGCCAGGCCGAACCCGAGCACGGTGGACAAGGCCAGAATGGCCCCGTGCCCCAGGAATTTTCCCGCCAGCAGGCCCGTGCGGCTGAGAGGATAGGTCATCAACAGTAACAGCGTGCCCTGTTCATCCTCTCCCACGATGCTGTCGTAGGCGAGCATGAGAGCGATCAGCGGAATCAGAAACACCGCCAGGCTGGCCAGACTGACGATGGTGGTTGAAATGCGCGTAAAGCCCACTTCACCGGAAGCCGCTGCCCCGAACCAGGCCAGACCAATGGCCAGCAGCGCGAACACCACGGTGATGGCCAGCACCCAACGATTACGCAGGCCATCCTGGAACTCCTTCTCGGCCACGATCAGAATTTCACGCATGACGCTCCCCTCCGGTCCGGCCACATTCATCAAAATAGGCGTAGAGGGAGTCCAGGGTGGGTGCCTCCACGGTGACATCACTGAGATCCGGCTCTTCCAGCAATGCACGTAGAACATGGAGTTTCTCGGTAGGGGGCGCGATCAGACGAATGCTCCCATCACCATCCGCCTGGATATCCACCCCATGCCCGTTCAGGCGGGTCCGCACAGTCCCGTTCAGACCAGCGCCGCGTGCATGGATTCGCAGCGGCAGACCAGCCTGTTCACGCAAACCGTCGATGGTGCCCGACGCCAGCAAGCGCCCTTCGCACAGGATAGCGACGCGATCGATGTGACGTTCCACGCCGGGCAGCACGTGGGAGCAGAGGATCACACTGGTGCCTTTGCCCCGCAGCGCATCGATCATGCCGTAGACGTCCCGCACCGCCATGGGGTCGAGCCCCACCGTGGGCTCGTCGAGCAGCAGCAGTCGGGGCTCACCCAACAAGGCCTGGGCCAGTCCCAAGCGTTGCCGCATGCCCTTGGAGTAGGTGCGCACCCGGCGATTGGCGGCGTGTCCAAGCCCCACCCGTTCCAGCAATTGATCGGCTTCGCGCAATGGAACACGCTTGAGGCGGGAGAAGTACCGGATCACTTCGCGACCACTCAGATTATCGTAAAAGCTGACGTTCTCCGGCAGGTATCCCAATTGAAGACGCAGGCTCCGCGCACCGGTTCCCCGCGGATCCGCTCCAAGCACCGTTACCCGGCCAGCGGTGGGGGCAAGAACGCCCAGCACCAGCTTCATCATGGTGGACTTGCCCGCCCCGTTGTGGCCTAGCAGACCCAGCACCTCACCCGGCGCCAGTGTCAGGCTCAGACCCTTCAGCGCGTGCACACCGTTGAATCGGCGTTCCACCCGGTCCAGTTCGACAATCGGCTTCATCCCAGCTCCTCCAGCGAGCGGGTTGGTCGCATCAGCGGCGCGCTATCCTTCACCCCGGATGGCCGCAAAATGGGAAATTCGCGCTGCACCCAGCGCAGCAACTGCACCGCGGGGCTGTTCATCAGCACGCGGGCCATCGGATACATCCACAGCAGGCGATCAACGGAATCGTTGGGCTCATAGGCATGGTCACCAACGCCGTCTCCCTGCAGATCCCAACCCAGGTAATCGCTCCAGTAATTGCCCTGCCCCTCGTAGGACCAGTCCTGCTTGCGCGTGGCAACGTACATGACCTGGGTCCGATTACCGATGAAATTATTGCCATGAATCCGGTTGCCCTCGGAGCCCGCCGTCAGGTGAATACCGATCTCGCTGTTAGCGAAAATATTGTTCCGGATGTCATTGGACTGGGAGTTATAGATGAAGATGGCTTTGCCCTCGGAACCCAGGGTCACCCCATGCTCAGCGCCGGTGGCACCGGACCAACCGGTGACGCGGTCCACCAGATTGTCAGCCACTTTGCTGTGATTGACGAAGTTCAACAGGAAACCGTAGTTGCGATCACCGACAGAGCGATTGCCCGTGACTTCCAGGTGATTGGACATCATCAACGCGTACCCGCTGCGCGTGTCGGTGGTGGTGTTATCCACAATGCGGCCGTGGTGTGAATACATGTAATGAATCGCGTAGCGGAGCGCGGAGAAATGATTGCCGCGAAACTCCACATGCTCACTGGTATCGATATAGACGCCATCCCGGGCATCGCGCACGGTGTTGTAGGCCACCAGACCATGTCTGACGTTGAACAGCCGGATGGCGTCGCCGCGATCCTGGGAGCGGACCGAGGGGTCGCTGGCGATCCGGTTGTCGATGATGTTCACGTCTTCCAGGTGCCAGGCCCAGACGCCGAAGGCCACGTCCTCGAGGATGTTGCCTTCCACGTGCAGGCGATGGGCACCGCGGGCGCCATGGACGCCCGCGTTCATGTCGGTGAGATTGAACCCCGAGTTGCGCAACACCAACCCTTCGATGCGCACATCCTCCGCTTCCACGCGGACGACGTCGCCCTGGCCGCCCGCATCGATGACCGCACCGGGCTCCCCGCGCAGCGTCAACGGTTTGTCGATGGTGACACCGCCCGGGTAAACGCCGGGGGCCAGCACCAGCACCTCGCCGGCATTCGCGGCATCAATCCTGGCCTGCAACGGACCATCGTCGGGGCTTGTGCGCTGGGCCGCCCCGGCCAGATCCACCAGGAGCAGCAACGCAATCAGGCAAAAAAAGGCATGTTTATACACAGTCGTCATCACCCGCCAGAGACAGGGCAACTCCGTCAGAAGACGGAGTCGCCCTTGCCCGATCAGGCCTCAACCAGCATCCGACCGGACATTTCCATATGGAGCGCGTGGCAGAACCAGCTGCAGTAGTACCAGTGCACCCCGGGCTTGTCGGCAACGAAGGTCACCGAAGAAGTCTGCTGCGGGTGGATCTCGAAGTTGATCCCGTGATTGACCAGCGCGAAACCGTGGCTGACATCTTCCACGGTATCCAGATTGGTCACCACAATGGTCACCTCGTCACCCTGCTTCACCCGGAACTCGGTTATGCCGAAGTTCGGGGCAATGGAGGTCATGTACACCCGCACCTTGTTGCCGTCGCGGACCACCTTGTTATCCCGTTCCAGCGTCACTCCGTCGGCCTTTGCCATGGCGACGGTTTCGGCGAAGAACGGATCGTCCCGCTCGTAAACCTTGATCGGGTTGAGTTGATCCGCACGCACCATCAGCGCGTCGTGGGGCTCGGCATAGGTGGGACCGTCGTGGATCAGTTTCATCCGATCACCGGAGATGTCGATCAACTGATCGTTCTCCGGATGCATCGGGCCAACGGACAGGAACCGGTCCTTGGAGAACTTGCTCAACGCGGACAGATACTTGCCGTCCACATCCCGGCTACATGCCAGTGACGCCTTCAGGTGGCCGATCTGGTAATGCACGTCGATGCGATCACGGATGTAGTTCACATCACTGCCATTGTAGGCGCGGATGGCGTCGGCGATGTTCCACTTCACCACCTGGCTGTCCAGGAACAGCGATGTATAGGCATTGCCACGGTTGTCGAAGGTCGTATGCAGCGGACCGAGCCCGACCTCCGGCTCCGCCACCACGGTATCGCGGGGATCACTGAGCTTGCCTTCGAACCAATCGTCCACCCTGCTCCATTCCACGACGGTGCAGGTGGGCGACAACTTCCCGCTGACCACAAAGTACTTGCCGTCCGGCGGACTGGTATTGAAGCCATGCGGGTTCCGGGGGATCGGGATGTACAGCGTGTAGTCACTGCCGTTCTTGTCCGCTCCCCGTCCATCCACCACCGGGATATCGGAATCACCGATGGTGAAATAATCCCCATTGGCAACCGCTTCCTCAATGCGGGGCACGTTGAAGATCACTGCCCAGTCCCGCTCCGGCCCCATCATTTCCTGGAGTGTGACGCCGCGGGGCGAGTTGTAGCACGTAGCCCCGACGTACTTGCCCATGTAGTCGGTGTCGCAGTTGTCCATGTTTCCATCAACAATGACCTGCCACTTGATTTCCATGGTGTTGGCGTCGAGACAGGACATCAGTGTCCAGTACTCGCTCGGATCATCCAGGTGGCGACCATCATTCGGGGTAGGAATGATCATCTCGCCGGCTGCGAACACGCGCTCGGTTTCGGGGACACGCTGCAGGGTCAATCCGTGAATGGACTGCACGTTCGGGATGGTCGTGATCTTATCCGTCCGCATGATATCGAGACGGATGCGGGCCACCCGTGTGTTGGCTTTGTCGTTGATGAAGCACCAGCGACCATCATAGCGGGCATCGGTATAGCTGACCTTCGGGTGGTGGGTATCGCCATTGAGGAGGGCGCCGTTCTCACCCAGCACGCGCTTGCTCTCGTTGGTGATCCCCCAACCAGTGGCACTGTCGAAGTTGAACACCGGAATCCGCAACAGCTCCCGCATTGACGGAATGCCGAAGATACGGACCTCACCGGAGTGGCCACCACTCCAGAAGCCGTAGTACTCATCCAACTGTCCGGGCGCTATATGGTGGTCAGCGGCGCCGCCGCTGGCCGCAGCACTCTCGCCGCTGCGCACCAGCATGCCGGCCCCGGTCGCGCCGGCTGCGCCGACAATACCCACCGCGGCCGTCGCTCCCAGGAACCGCCGCCGCCCCGGGCTGCTCAGTTCCGTATTGTCGTTGTTACGGTCTGTCATGACGTCACCTCTTTTCTCACGGAAGGCTGCCTGGCACGCACCGATTCGGCAGCCTGTTTGTTGACCCGGATTTCCGGGAAACCGCCACCCTGGCTGCCGGAGGACACTTTTTCCGCCTTCTCGCGCCGCTTGCGACGGGCGATCAGCGGAGGACACTTCCGGTCATTCCAGTAGGTCACCTGGCAGTCCAGGCAGTAGTGGCATTCATTGGCGTTGATGCGACCGTCCGGATGGATGGCCTGCACTTCACATTCGTTGGCGCAGATCTGGCAAGGGGTACCGCATTCCTTGTGCCGCTTCAGCCAGTCGAACAGGCGAATGCGCGCAGGTATCGCCAGACCGGCGCCCAGCGGACACATGTAGCGGCAGAAGAACTTGCGGTTGACGATGGAGATGGCCAGCAGAATCCCGGCATAGAGGACAAAGCCCCATTCCCGCTGCCAGCGCATGGTGATTGCCGTCTTGAAGGGCTCTACCTCGGCATAAATCTCGGCGGTCGCCAGCGAATGCAGCGAAATACCGAAAAGGCCCAGCAAAATCAGGTACTTCAATGACCAAAGCCGCTCATGTACCGCCCAGGGCAGCTCCAGCTGGGGCACTTTCAACTTGCGGGAGATCTCGTTGATCAGTTCCTGCATGGCCCCGAACGGGCACAGCCACCCGCAGTACACGCCCCGCCCCCAGAGCAGCAGGGTTGCCGCCACGAAGGTCCACAGGATGAACATCATCGGATCCATCAGGAAAGTGGACCACTGGAAGTTGGTGGACAGTGCATTGGTGAAGGTGAAGATGTTCACCACCGAGAGTTGGGCCAGTGCATACCAGCCGATGAACACCACCGTATACACAAGGAAGGCGTTGCGAAGCCGCAGCAACAGTTTCGGCCGCCGGGCAAGCACGTCCTGGAACATCAGGATGAAAGTCAGCAGCGTGAGGCCGGCCCCCAGGACGATGATATGCATGACCCGGTCTTCCCAGACCGTGACCCATAGTGGTCGGCCGTCGTCTTCGGCCAGTTGCGCAGGGGGCTCCGGGTAGTCGAACCAGGCTTCCGGTGGCTGATACTCCATCGCGAAGTTGACGAACACGGAATCCAGGGCTCCTACCTGACGCCGCACCAGCAGTTCCAGTTCCCACGGCCGGCCCGGGTCGAAATCATGCTCGGCGCGTACGACGAAGATGTCACGCTCGCTGAACCGTGGCGTACCCTCGGCAACCAGTTGCGGCGCTCGTACCAGATCAGTGTCCCGGAACTGGATCGCCGTCTCGCCCTGCATTAGCTGAATGCGATCGAAAATCCCGCCGCGTACGAATCCGGATCCCTTGAAGGAGTAGTGTCCCTGGGCCATCAGCATGATGGCGTGTTCACCGTCCTCCAGCCTCCCCATGATCCTGTCGTAGTGGTCGTCTCCGATCAGGTTACGGCCGACGGAGGGTACGTTCAGATAAGCGGCGTAAAGATCAACAAAGGTCTCGTCCTCGGTGCCTGGCGGTGCGGTATCTACGTGTTCGGCGTCGGTACCGGAGAATGCGGCATCCACGTCTCCCCGGGAAATACGCATCCGGCCCACACCACCCTGGTCCAGAAGCTGATCCCAGTCCCCTGGCTCGAAGACATCCTTCCGCACCGTGGCCGGCACCACAGCCGGAACGGCGTCGGGATCAACCAGGCCGTGAGCAACCGCCATCTGGCGCGCGCCGCGCATGATGGCCTCCCCCATCACGACCACGGTTACCGTCGCCCCGGCGACGCCATCCACGTATTTGAAGCCTTCCCGCTGGCGCGGAGACAATCCGACGCGCACCCGATCACGGATCGCCCGGGTCACATACTGGTTGACGAAATCCTCCAGCTTGGAATCGGGGATTCCCACCAGCATGATCGGCTCGCTGTGCTCCAGCACACGCACACCCGTGATGACACCGTCCATGTCCATGCCAACCAGCATGTTGACCGGCTCCCCGGAGTAGGCGGGGATCGGGGCGACGTCGTTGGTTTCGAACAGCAGGCCAATCTGTGTGTCTCCACGGAACACCGCAACCGCAGGAGGCTCTCCCGCCGGTTCCGCCAGGCGATCCGCTTCCGGGAAGAACCGATCGACCGCGGCTCTGGCGGGACTGGCCATCGCCGTCTGTGCCGACAGAAACAACCCGAGAACAACAACCAGGCCAGCCGCCAGAATCCGCATGATCGCCTCGCCTACTTGGGTTCCTGGGCCGCGAAGTACGCCGCGAGATCGACGATATCCTCATCGGAGAGATGCGTGGCCTGCGGGGTCATCTGCGAATCCTGGATATCCCCGTCCCGATAGGCCGCGAGCAGTGTCGCCAGCTCGCCGGCATCCCGACCTGCGAGACTGGGATACATGGCGGGGATGTGGCTGTTGCCGCCCGGTCCATGACAGGCAACACAACTACTGGAGAGGCGCTCGCCCCTCTCAATGTCGTCGGCCGTCGCCGAAGCCGTGTATCCCATCGCCAAACCTGCGACCAGCAAGGCAGATGCGGTGAAAGTTGCTCGAATCATTGCTTGTTGTCCTCTTGTGCGTTGCATCAGCGGCCGGGATCGAACCGGCTCCCGTGGTGTCATCCTCGGCGGTATGGTAACGAGGCTTGACTCAGCGCAGACTTGACCCGAATCAAGTAAGGTTAAAAGAAGCAGTTCATATACCTTTTTTTTGCCAAATGAGGGATTCCGTATGAACAACCCGCGTATCGAGGAACGGTTCAGGCAGCCCGGCATCAACTGGGCCCGGCGTCTGGTGGACGAATATGCCTTCTCACTGGAAGGGATACCGGAGATGATTCGGATCCGTTTCTACCAGGTCCTGGGAGAAACCTGGATTGAGGCCGAACAAAGCCACTACCTGCAGACCCCTGGCATGCGCGTGCCGGAAGTCTCGGACACGCAACGGTACCGGTCTATGGAGGACGCACTCGATGACGTGCTGTCGGGGTTTCTCGACGGCTATGCGGCTGCCGTTAAACAGGGTCGGCGACCGGACATTAACTGGCTGCTGCCGAATCGGGACTTCGTCTGAGCAGACCGGACTATGACAGGGCCGGTTTCAGCCGATCATGAACCCAGTCGTCGATAATGGCGATCTCGTCCACCGTCACCTCATGGCCCATGGGCAGTTCATGCCAATGCACCGGATAACCCAGGTCCATGAGCCGGTCACGGCCACGCCGCGCGCTCTCAACCGGTATGGCTTCGTCGTCCGTACCATGGATCATCAGCACCGGAGTCTCCAAGTTGGCCCCGTGCTGCTCCCGGGCCAGCAGGTCCGGGAGCACAAGCTCACCGGACAAAACGACGATTCCCGCCAGCCGGTGGGGATACCGCAAGCCGGCATGGAGCGCGATGGATCCGCCTTGGGAGAATCCTCCCAGGATAATCCGGTTGCTGGCGAAGCCTTGCGCACGTTCCGCGTCGAGAATATCCCGGATGCGACTGGCGCTGTCCTCAATACCGCCCCGGTCTTCCGGCACACTGGCGGGATCGCCCAACACGTCAAACCAGGCCCGCGCACGTCTTCCGCCATTGACCGTGATGGAACGTAAGGGGGCATTGGGTGCCACATGATGCAGCCCGATCTCCCGTGATCGCCGCATGTTGGTAACGATGGCGTCCATGTCGCCCCCGTTAACACCGAGACCGTGCAGCCAGACAGTCGATGCCACAGGCCGTGCACGGGTGTAGAGTTCTATCATGTCTTCTCGGTGCCCTCTCACAGTCACTCCCAAATGGTTCTTGCCCCGGTTATCAAGCCAGATAGTGCCAGAGAATCAGATGCTCACTCTTGATCCAGCGCAACATCAGTCGGCAGAGGGCCGCGTAAGAATGAAGGCCGAAACCGCCACCAGGGCGGTGATCTGCAGGGCCAGGGCGAACGGCGGGAGCGCCAGCCAGAGGGCCAGAACCAGGCTGAACAGCAGGGACAGGACGGCGATCATCTTCGCCTTGCGTGGAATCGCACGGGAGCGTTGCCAGGCCCTGATGGAAGGACCCAGGCGCGGATGCTCCACCAGCCAGCGCCGCCACCGCTCCGAACCCCGTGCGAAAGCCCAGGCGGCCACCAGCAGGAACGGCGTGGTGGGCAGCAGGGGGACGAAGACGCCCACCGCACCGATGCCGACACAGGTTGTACCCAGCAACCGCCACAGAAAAGGCAGCAGACCACCCTGTTCCGGACCACGCGCCGGGGCACCCCTCATTGCCGGATCCTCCATGGAACCTCCGACGACAACGCGCATATACCTCTTTAGAAATAGATATTCTGCATCAATTTCTACCTCTTTTTAGGTAGAATCCAATCAGCTTCATTGGATCACAACATTCTGTACCATCCACACATAACGGAATAATGGCCAAGACACCATGCGACTGACCCAGTTCACCGACTACTCGCTGCGCGTCCTGATGTATGTCGCCGTCAAGGAGGACGGGCTCGCCACAATCTCCGAAATCTCCGAAAAATACGCCATCTCGCGCAACCACGTCATGAAAGTCGTCTACCAATTGGGTCAGCTCGGTTACCTCAACACCGTCCGCGGCAAGGGTGGCGGAATCCGCCTGGGTCGCCCGCCAGAAGACATCAACCTGGGGCGACTGGTGCGCAAGACCGAACCCGATATGCGGATCGTCGAGTGCTTCGGCACGGACGGAAGCTGCCGCCTGAGCCCGGCCTGTGGCTTGAAGGGCATTCTGGCCTCCGCCCTGCGTTCCTTTCTGGAAACCCTGGACCGCTACACCCTTGCGGACATCATCCGCAACGAGCGGGAACTCCGCCGCCTGCTCACACTTGACCCTGGCGGTGCTGCAGCCCAATCTACGCACAAGTAAACATGTTTTAAAAATACCTTTTAAAAGGACTGTAGCATGCCTGGCAGAACCCAGCCAGTGGCCGCCGAACGGCTGTTGTTTCCGCTGGCCGCCCTGCAGGCGGCCTTGATCGTCCCGGCCTCCCTGTACGGCATGCGTTCCGGAGCACCGGCCCTGGCCGGCCTGAGCAGTCCGCTTGGACACGCCCACGAACTCCTGTTCGGTTTTGCACTGGCCGTGGTGGGCGGCTATCTGATCAACCGCATCCGCAGAGACGTTCTCTGGCTCCTGGCGGGGATCTGGCTGATGGCGCGGATCCTGTTCCTGTACCTTCCCGGCAGCATGCTTGCCACACTGGCCAATGTGGCCTTTGCGGTCCTGCTGATCTGGCACGCCGCACCGCAGTTCCTCCGGGCAGCGAAACGCTGGCGAAACCGGCTCATCGGTCCCCTTCTGATCGCCCTCGGTCTGACCGCGGCGGGCTACCACCTGGCAGGATTCCCTCTCCGGCCACGCATCGTGGAGATGAGCCTGCTACTGTTCGCGCTGCTCATGCTGTTCATGGGCGGGCGAATCATTGCGCCTGCGGTTGCCGGAGCCATTGAACGGGCCGGCGGCCAGCTCACGGCACGGGTGCAGCCCGGCATTGAGGGTTCACTGATTCTCCTGCTGCTGGGCGCCCTGCTGGTGCGGCCATTGCCTCAGGGCGCCGGGATCAGCGGCCTGATGCTGCTGATCGCCGGGTTCCTGGCCGCCGTCCGGCTGTTGCGCTGGCAACCATGGCGAATCCGTCAGCGGCCGGACCTGCTCTGCCTGATCCTTGGTTACGCCTGGTTGGCGGTAGCGCTGGGTTTGCTGGGCGGCGCCTGGACCATCGGCTTGTCCGCGCCGGGAGCGGCCACCCATGCTCTCACGGTCGGAGCCATGGGCACGCTCACCGCAACGGTCATGGCCCGCGTGCGTCTGGTGCGGCGGCGACTGGACCCGGCTCGGGAGTGGTCCACCCCGGTGATCGCCTTGTTGGTCAGCCTCGCCGCCGTGCTTCGGGTGGGTTGGCCGGCGGCTGATGCCGCGCTCTGGGTGGCGAGTGCTGCCTGGAGTGCCGCCTGGTTGCTGGTTCTGGGGCTGTTCCTGCGGGTCCGGGCCCGGTAGGCTTAGCCGCTCCCGGAGACAATGGGGAAATCGCCGATGCAGCATGCCCGTTGGCCCGTGATCCATCTGCTGGGCGCTGGCAGTCTCGGCCTTGTCATCGCCGCGGGGATTCATCGGGTGGCCCCGTTGCATCTGATCCGACGCCCGGGGCATTGGCCGGCGGTGCTGGATCTGGAACTCGTTGGGGACGATTCGGCCCTCACCTGCCGCCTGCCACAATCCGGTGCGGATCAGCTTTCGGAACCGGTGACCCACCTGATCCTGTGTACCAAGTCCTATGACGCCTTGGCGGCACTGGACGCCCTGGGGCAACGCCTGGACCCCGGGGCCAAGCTGCTGCTCATGCAGAATGGCATGGGCAGCCAGGCGCGCGTGCTGCAGCGCTTTCCCCAAGCGAGGATTTCAGCCGCCACCACCACCGAAGGGGCTTATCGCACAGCCCCCCATCGGGTGGTTCATGCCGCCCGGGGCATTACCCGCATCGGGGCACTGAACCAGTCCGACTTCGATTGGGTCTCCCTGTTCCGGCAGGCGGGATACCAGACTGAGCCGGTGGACGACATCCGCTGGCATCTGGCCGACAAGCTGCGCGTCAATGCACTGATCAACCCCTTGACAGCCATTCACCGGTGCCTGAACGGTGAACTGCTGGACAGGCCGGCGTTGCGCCAGGCCCTGGAGCAGCTCGGCGCCGAGGCGGATACCCTCCTGGAAGCCGAAGGATTCCGCTTCCCCACGACCGCGGCCCGGCAGGCGGCCGCCGTGGCCCGCAGCACGGCGCGGAACCGCTCATCAATGCTCCAGGATGTCACGGCCGGCCGGCGGATCGAGGCGGCGGACATCACCGGTTACCTGCTGGACATCGCACAACGCAGGGGCCTGCCGGCTCCCTGTCACCAAGCCCTGTATGCCCGGTTACGGCAGCTGGACAGTGCGCGCAAGCCGGATCAGACCGGTTCGGGCTGACGACCGTCCGGATGCTGCACCATCACGGTGTCGCCGACGCGCACCAGTGTAGGCTGAATGCGGCGCTGATCCACCCGCCCCTCGTCCGCTGCCTGCCAGGCTTCCGCGGCACTGCCGAAGCGGTCCAGAGCCCGCAGATTGCAGCGGGTGGGATAGATGATGGTCACCCGTCCGCGCTCCTGCTCTTCCAGCGCCTCCGCCGGCCCCATCCAACGCAGGTTGGTGGTTTCCACGTTATCCTGCTTCGCCTCCTGTTCGGGAGGCATAACGGCGGCGAAGAACCGCGTATCGAAGCGTCGGTGCGTCCCGTCCGGGGTCACCCACCAGGACCAGAGTACCAGCGCGTCCAGATCAAGGATCAGGTCCTGCTCCGCCAGCCAACGGTTCCAGCTCCAGCTCTGATCCCGGCTGATCAGCCGCTCCCGGGCCTCCAGGAAGGGTTTCGTGGTGAGTTCGGCATCGGTCAGCAGCGCCCCGTCCGGGCGCCGGGCCAGCAGCACGCCAGCTTCCTCGAAAGTCTCGCGTACCGCGGCAACCAACAGCCCCAGTGCATCCTCCGGAGCATCCACACCAAGCCGCTCCGCCCATTGCTCCAGCGGGCGCCCCCGCCAGCGCGCGGCATCAAGCCGGGCATCCTCGGCGTCCACCTTGCCGCCGGGGAACACCAGGGCGCCGCCGGCGAAATCCGATTGCAGATGGCGCTCCACCAGGAGCACTTGCAGGCCCTGTCCACCGGTGGCGTCTCCGTCCCGCAACAGCACCACCGTGGACGCCGCCACGGCTTCCGTCGTCTTACCGCCTTGCTCGCTCACGCTGCTCCTCCGTCCCGAACCTGCTTGTTGTCGTGTAAGACATCATACACAAGCAGGGCACCGCTGTTGCGATGCCATTCAGAGCTGATTCACCGGGATCTTCAGATAAATCACCCCGTTGTCCTCCGCCGGGGGCATTCTCCCCGCCCGGATGTTCACCTGGATGGAGGGCAGAATCAGCCGCGGCATCTCCAGGGTCGCGTCCCGCTCCTCGCGCATTGTCACGAATGCGTCCTCACTGATGCCGTCCCGTACGTGCTTGTTGCTGCGCTTCTGCTGGCCGACCGTGGTCTGGTACGCGTGTTCGCGCTCCTCGGGCGGATAGTCGTGACACATGAACATGCGCGTGTCGTCCGGCAGTTCCAGCAGCTTGCGGATGGAGCGGAACAATGTACGGGCATCGCCCCCGGGGAAATCACAACGCGCCGTACCCACGTCCGGCAGGAACAGCGTATCGCCGACGAACAGGGCATCGCCGATGAGATAGCTCATATCCGCCGGCGTGTGACCAGGAGTATGGATCACCCTTCCTTCCAGCTTGCCGATGCGGAAGCTCTCGCCGTCCCTGAACAGATGATCGAAGTCGCTGCCGTCCGGCAGGAACTGCTTCTCCAGATTGAACACCTTGCGGAAAATCGTCTGCACGTCCCGGATGTGTTCGCCAATGGCGATCCGGCCGCCCACCGCATCCCGTACGAAAGGCGCCGCCGACAGATGGTCGGCGTGGGCATGGGTCTCCAGCACCCAGTCCACGGTAAGCCGGTGCGCCCGCACGCAATCCACCAACTGCTGGGCACTTTCTGTGGAGGTCCGACCGGACTTGTTGTCGTAATCCAGCACCGGATCAACCACCGCCGCGTGACCACCCGGTTCGTCGTAGACCACGTAGCTCCAGGTTTCGGTGTCCTTGTCCAGAAATGCTTCAACGGTCGGGCGCATGTGCATGTCTCCTCAAGAGTGTTTGCATGCGAAACAATATACTTGTGCATATATTGTATTTCAATATAATGTTTTCATCCTGACGATTGGTTGCAGCCATGAATGATCTGACCGCACTAAGTATCGACAGAATGCGCGCTTCCGCAGGGGAAGCCACCGCCATGCTGCGTTCACTGGCCCATGAGGATCGCCTCATGCTGCTATGCCAATTGTGCAAGGAGGAGCTCTGTGTGGGCGATCTGGAGGCCCGCCTGGACATCCGCCAGCCCAGCCTGTCCCAGCATCTCGGCGTGCTGCGGCGGGAGGGGCTGGTGGCAACCCGGCGGGAGGGCAAGCGCATTTACTACCGCGTGGCGGATCCCCGTGTGCAGACGTTACTGCAAACCCTGTATTCCACGTTCTGTACTGACTGAAGGAGACTGCAATGACCATCGACTGGGCAGCGTTTACCCCCTGGTCCGCATTGGCGGGCGGGGTGCTGATCGGCCTGGCCGCCACCCTGTTCATTCTGCTTAACGGCCGCATTGCCGGTATCAGCGGTATCGTCGGCGGTCTGCTGAATCCGACGAAAGGGGACATCGCCTGGCGGCTGGCCTTCGTGCTCGGAATGCTGTTGGCGCCGGCTGCCTGGGTACTGTTCACACAATTGCCGGAGATCCGGATCGAGGCCGGCTATCCGCTGATCGTCGTCGCGGGTCTGATCGTGGGCATCAGCACCCGCTACGGCGCGGGCTGCACCAGTGGCCACGGCGTCTGCGGGATTTCCCGCCTGTCGCCGCGTTCCCTGGTGGCCACTCTGGCTTTCATGGCCACGGGATTCATGACCGTATTCGTTGCCCGCCACCTGATTGGAGCCTGACGTCATGCAGAAACAGCTAATCGCCGCATTCATCGTCGGCCTGGTGTTCGGCATTGGACTGCTGGTTTCCGGCATGGCCAATCCGGCCAAGGTTCTGGGCTTCCTGGATCTGGCCGGCTACTGGGATCCTTCCCTGGCCTTGGTGATGGCCGGCGCCATTGCCGTGGGCGTGGTGGCCTTCCGGTTCGCCGGAACACGTGAACGGTCCTTCCTGGGCGAGCCGATGCGTCTGCCCAACCGGCAGGACGTGGACAAGCGACTGGTTCTGGGGGGACTCGGATTCGGCGTGGGCTGGGGTCTGGTGGGGTTCTGCCCGGGCCCGGCGCTGGTGGCCCTGGGGGCGCTGGAAGCCAAGGCACTGGTGTTCGTGGCCGCCATGCTGGCCGGCATGGGCCTCTACGAACTCCTGGAACGCCGGAGGAGCTGACCGACAGCCTCGAAGAAACAGGGGCGGGCCATCAAGCCCGCCCCTGTTTAAGGAATCCATCAGCGCTTCCTTAACGAAGCGCTGGCCCGGGCTAGCGACGCAGCAGGTGATGGATCTCTTCCAGCTCCAGGCGCACCTGGTGGATCACCTGCTGGCTCTGGTTCAGATCTTCCTTGGCACCCTCGCCGGACAGGCGCTGCCTTGCCCCGCCAATGGTAAAGCCCTGCTCGTAGAGCAGCGAGCGGATCTGCCGGATGATGATCACATCCTGCCGCTGGTAGTAGCGTCGGTTGCCCCGTCGCTTGACCGGCTTGACCTGCGGAAACTCCTGCTCCCAGTAGCGCAGAACGTGCGGCTTCACCCCGCAGAGTTCACTCACCTCGCCGATGGTGAAGTAGCGCTTGGCCGGAATCGGCGGTAGTTCGTTATTGTTCGCTGCTTCCAGCATACGCTTCCACTCGCGACTTCAGCTTCTGGCCGGGCCGGAAGGTCACCACGCGCCGGGCGGAAATGGGAATTTCCTCACCGGTCTTGGGGTTGCGTCCGGGTCGTTCACTCTTGTCACGCAGGTCGAAATTACCGAAACCGGACAGTTTGACACTGGTCCCCTCCTCCAGCGCCGTGCGGATCTCCTCGAAGAAACATTCCACCAATTCCTTCGCTTCCCGCTTGTTCAGCCCGACCTCCTCGAATAGACGTTCCGCCATATCGGCCTTGGTCAACGCCACGTCAATTATCCCCTTAGTTGTGCCCCCAGCTCCTGCTGCAGACGCTCCACCACGCGGGCCATGAGCCGTTCGATGTCACTCTCGGTAAGAGTGCGCGAGAAATCCTGCAAAATCAAGCCAATACCAAGACTTCTGGCAGAGGCCTCCACACCCTTCCCGCGGTAGACATCGAACAACACCAGATCGGTGAGCAGTTCGCCCGCCGCCGCATGCACGCACTGCCGCACTTCTTGCTGACTGATGCCATTGTCCACCACCACGGCGAGATCCCGGCGGATGGACGGGTAACGGGACAGGCGCCGGAAACCCGGAACCCGCGCCGACTGCACGGCATCCAGATCGACTTCAAACAGCAACACGGGCGCTTCCAGCTCCAGCGCCTCGTACAAACCCGGATGTAACCCCCCGATCCAGCCCACCGGCCTGCCTTCCAGCTCTACCCGGGCGCTCTGCCCCGGATGCAACGCCGGATGTTCGGCCGCGACGAAGGCGTAGCCTTCCGGATGCCCACCCAGAGCGAACACCGCCTCCAGGTCCCCCTTAAGATCAAAGAAATCCGCCGGCCGGTTGTCCACGCCCCACTGTTCCGGCAGGGCCGTGCCGGTGATCACGGCACCCAGCGTGCCGGTCTGGGCCAGACCGGACAGTTTGCCGCGAAACCGCAAGCCGCACTCAAACAGACGGATGCGCTGCGCCTGCCGGTTCCGGTTGTGCTGCACAGCCTTGATCAGGCCCGGCCAGAGACTGGTGCGCATCACCGCCAGATCGGCGGATAGCGGATTGGCCAGCGGCACCGGCTCGTAATCGGGATCCAGCAGTTCCTGCAGCCGCGGTTCCACAAAGGAATAGGTCACCGCCTCCTGGTAGCCACGATCCACCATGGCCTGCCGAATACGGCTCAGCAGCACCCGCTCCTCGCTCTGGGGCTGAACGGTGACGGGCGAGGCCGGGTGCGTCACCGGAATACGATCGTAGCCGTGCACCCGCGCCAGCTCCTCGATCAGATCCACCTCCAGGGCGATGTCGAAGCGGTAGGGCGGCACAGTCACGGTCCAGGGGTTGCCGTCGCCGGAAACGGTGAGACCGAGGCGCTGCAGAATCCCATGCACCTCGCCGGCATCGATATCGGTGCCCAGCAGGCGGCGGATGCGGTCTGCCCGCAGGGTGATCTGGCGTGCCGCCGGCATGCGGGCGGACTCCACGGCCTCGATCAGCGGCCCCGGTCTGCCGCCGGCGATCTCAAGGATCAGTGCGGTGGCGCGTTCGGCGGCAAGGGTCTGCATCTGCGGATCCACACCCCGCTCGAAACGGTGCGACGAATCGGTGTGCAGCCCGTAACGCCGCGCCTTGCCGGCGATGGCCAGCGGACTGAAGAAGGCGCTTTCCAGCAGAATATCGGTGGTGGTCTCCGTAACCGAGCTCTGTTCACCACCCATGATGCCGGCCATGGCCACCGGCACCCGTTCATCGGCAATGACCAGGGTTTCCCCATCCAGGGTCACGGTCTCGCCGTTCAGCAGTTCCAGTCGCTCGCCCTTGCTGCCCATGCGCACGCGGATGCCGCCCTGGATGCGATCCAGGTCGAAGGCATGCATGGGCTGGCCCAGCTCCAGCATCACGTAGTTGGTGACGTCCACCACCGGCCCCAGGCTGCGGACACCGGCCCGGCGCAGGCGTTCCTCCATCCACAACGGCGTTTTCGCCCGGGTGTTCACACCGCGAATGATGCGGCCCACATAGCGCGGGCAGTCATCCGGCGCCTCCAGCCGGATGGGGAGTGTATCGTCATGGACGGACGGCACCGGCGCAGGCGGCTGAAAGCTGTAACGGGTCCCGGTCAGCGCCGACACTTCCCGGGCAATCCCCACCATACCCAGACAGTCGCTGCGATTCGGGGTGAGATCCACGGCGATGACGGTGTCATCCAGGCCCATGTATGCCCGGAGATCAATCCCCACCGGCGCATCCGCCGGCAGTTCCATCAAGCCGGCAGCATCCTCGGACAGACCCAGTTCCCTGGCCGAACACAGCATGCCGGAGGATGCAACCCCACGCAGCTTGGCCTTCTTGATCCTGACGTCACCGGGCAGGACGCCGCCAACCGTGGCCAGCGGCGCCTTCAGTCCGGGCCGGGCATTGGGCGCGCCACAGACGATCTGCACCGGCTCGCCCGCTCCGGGATTGACCGTGCAGACCTGCAGCTTGTCCGCGTCCGGATGCGGAGCACAGTCCGTGATCTCGGCCACCACCACACCGGAGAATCCGGGGGCCGCAGGCTCCAGCGCATCCACTTCCAGGCCCGCCATGGTCAGGCGGTCCGCCAGCTCCCGCGGGGCCTCTGCCACCGGCAGCAGCTCATTCAACCATTCAAAACTGATCTTCATGCAGCAACCTCATGGAATTCGGCAGGCCGGGCGTCTCAGCGGAACTGACGCAGGAAGCGCAGATCGTTCTCGAAGAAGATGCGCAGATCGTCCACGCCGTAACGCAGCATGGCCAGGCGCTCCACGCCCATGCCGAAGGCGTAGCCGGTATAGCGTTCGGAGTCGATGCCGCAGTATTCGAAGACCTTCGGGTGCACCATGCCGGAGCCGAGAATCTCCAGCCAGCCGGTGCCGCTGCATACCCGGCAGCCGCTGCCGCCGCATTGCACGCACTGCACATCCACCTCGGCGGAAGGTTCGGTGAAAGGGAAGTACGAGGGCCGGAACCGCACATCCAGATCCTTCTCGAAGAACTGACGGATGAAGTCGTGCAGCGCACCCTTGAGGTCCGAGAAGCTGATCCCCTCATCCACCAGCAGACCTTCCACCTGATGGAACATGGGCGTATGGGTGACGTCGGAATCGCAACGGTAGACACGGCCGGGGGCAATCACCCGCACCGGAGCCCCATCCTTTTCCATGACCCGGATCTGCACCGGCGAGGTATGGGTGCGCAGCAGGTGTCGGGCATCGAAATAGAAGGTGTCATGCATGGCCCTGGCTGGATGGTGCACCGGTATATTGAGGGCCTCGAAGTTATGGTAGTCGTCCTCGATCTCCGGGCCGGTGGCAACGGTGAAGCCCATGCTGGCGAACAGGGCTTCGATCCGCTCCAGTGTCCGGCTCACCGGATGCAGTCCGCCGGGCTGCTGGCCGCGGCCAGGGAGCGTCACATCGATACGCTCCTCGGCCAGCCGGGTGTTGAGCCGTTCCCGGTCCAGCGTCTGGCGACGATCCTCGATCAGATGCTGCAGTTCCTGCTTCGCCTGATTGATGGCCTGGCCGGCCCGGGGCCGTTCCTCCGGCGGCAGGCCGCCCAGGGACTTGAGCTGCTCCGTCAACCGACCCTTTTTGCCCAGGTACCCCACCCGGATCTGATCCAGTGCGGAAAGGCTGTCGGCCCGCTCCACCTGGGCCCGGGCCTCACGCAC
Organism: Ectothiorhodospiraceae bacterium; assembly: GCA_020831885.1. Taxonomy (GTDB): domain Bacteria; phylum Pseudomonadota; class Gammaproteobacteria; order Nitrococcales; family Aquisalimonadaceae; genus LSCE01. Next base: position 48,497 of record JAFIFU010000011.1, on the reverse strand, counting down.
CAGCGCCTGAAGTTCTTCTGCGTGTTCAGTCGTCATGATCCTGATTCCGGCTTGACTGTCCACCTGCTACAGCCCACGGATAAAAAAAGGGAAAGGTCAGCCGCCCTTTCCCTCTCGCCTGGCAACCGAAACCCGCCCTGGGACGGGTTCCTGCGGTCACACGGATCAGCCGGCCAGCTGCGCCTTGGCCTTCTCGGCCAGCGCGGCAAAGCCGTTCTTGTCGTACACGGCCAGGTCGGCCAGCACCTTGCGGTCCAGGGCAATATCGGCCTGCTTCAGTCCGTTCATGAAACGGCTGTAGGACAGGCCGTTCACCCGGGCCCCGGCATTGATGCGGGCAATCCACAGCGCGCGGAACTGCCGCTTGCGCTGGCGGCGGTCGCGGTAGGCGTACTGCCCCGCCTTGATGACCGCCTGATTGGCAACACGGAAGCTACGGCTCCTGGCGCCGTAGTAACCCTTCGCTTTGGCCAGCACCTTCTTGTGTCGGGCGCGGGCGGTTACTCCTCGCTTCACTCGTGGCATGATCTACTCCCAGCTAGTACTCAGGCGTACGGCAACAGCCGACGCACCATGGCGGTATCCTGCTCCGCCACCAGGGTAGCGCCACGGAGGTTGCGCTTCCGCTTGGCGGACTTCTTGGTCAGGATGTGGTTGGCGAACGCCTGGCTGCGCTTGAACCGGCCGGAACCGGTTTTGGCGAAACGCTTGGCGGCGCCGCGGTTGGTCTTCATCTTTGGCATAAGCCTGTCTCCAGTCTCAAAAACAGCCGGCCAGCCGCGACGGCTGGCCGGGTGGGACTCCGTTCGGTGGTTTGCTTCAGCCCCGCTTCTTGGGCGCCAGCATCATCACCATGGTGCGACCTTCCATCTTCGGTCGCTGCTCTACCTGCGCAATATCCTCAACGTCCGCTTCCACCCGCTGCAGGAGCTGCAACCCCAGCTCCTGGTGGGCCATTTCCCGTCCCCGGAAGCGCAGCGTGATCTTGGCCCGATCACCCTCCTCCAGGAAGCGGCGCAGATTGCGCACCTTGACGTTGTAGTCGCCCTGATCGGTGCCGGGACGGAACTTCACTTCCTTCACCTGCACCTGCTTCTGCTTCTTCTTCGCCGCCTGCTGCTTCTTGCTCTGCTCGAACTTGAACTTGCCGTAATCCATGATGCGGCAAACGGCGACTTCGGGATGCGGAACCATTTCCACAAGATCGAGCTCCGCCTCCGCGGCGCGGTCCAGAGCCTCCTGCAGCGGCATGACCCCGAGCTGCTCACCATCCTGGCTGATAAGCCTGACCTCGTTGGTGACGATCTGCTCGTTAACCCGCTTTTCGTCCCCCGGCTGGGCAGTGAACTTCTTACGACTTTTCAGGGCGATAGTGCAATCCTCCTAGTAACGTCCGTTCCGCCTCCACCAGACATCGCAAATACGACGACGGGCGGAATCCAGGATCCCACCCGATCTGGCCCGTACCGCGGCGGAGCCGGATAGCGAATCCGGGCACCGGGCGTACCCGCACGGCGGAGCTTCCGAAGCGTGTGCCCGCGGATTTTATAGCCGATCGGCCCTTTTCTCAAGTCGCCCGGGCGCGGGCGGGAAGGCTGGCCCCCTGGGCCACCACCCTGATGGCAGCCACCTCGCCAGGTCGGGCGCAGGATCAGCCAGCGGCGTTCGACCCGGCAGCGGTGGCGGCCAGGCGGAAGCCCTCCACATGCTGACGCAGCTCGCCGGCCAGCGCTGCCAGATCGTTGCTGGCCACCCGGGTGGTATTGGCCTGCTCCGCGCCCGTATCGGCGGAGGCATTGATGGTCACGAGCTGTTCGCTGACGGCATCGGCCGTGGCGCTCTGTTCTTCGGCGGCGCTGGCGATCCGGGCATTCATGTCATTGACCCGCTGAACGGAGGCATCGATCTCCGCCAGTGCATCGCCTGAGCGGTTCACCTGATCCACCAGGGCCTGGGTCTGATCGTGACTGCTGCGGATGAGGTCCACCGTATCCCGGGTACTGGTGCGCAGATCATCGATGATACGGCGGATTTCCTGGGTGGACTGCTGCGTTCGCATGGCCAGGCCCCGCACCTCCTCCGCCACCACAGCGAACCCCCGGCCCTGCTCGCCGGCCCGGGCGGCCTCAATGGCGGCGTTGAGGGCCAGCAGATTGGTCTGCTCCGCCACCTCGTGGATAACGGTGAGGACGTCGTCGATGGACGCGTTCTGGCGATCCAGGGCGTCCACACTGGTGGCTGAATGCTCCATGGCCTCCGCCAGCTTGCGCACCGCGTCGGCGGATTCGGTCACCAGCGCACGGCCCGCACTGGACGCCCGTTCCGCGTCCCCGGTGGCCTCGGACGCTTCCGCGGCGCTGCTGGCCACCTCCTGCACGGTACCGGCCATCTCCCGCATGGCGGTGGCCACCCGGCTGATCTCCGCTTGCTGTTCCTCCGCCCCGCGGGCGCTGCTGTCCGCCACCGCCGAAAGCTGACCGGCGGCGGTGGCCAACTGTTCCACGGCGCCACGCACCTGGCCGATCATGGCGCCCAACTGGTCCTGGATGTGCTGAGCGCTGCGTGCCACCTGGCCCAGCTCGTCGTGGGTGGTGCAGGCAACCGGACGGGAGAAGTCGCCCGCCGCCAGGCGTTCCAGATCCCTTACCAGTTGCTGGGCGGGGCCGACGATCTGCCGCTGCACCAGGCGCAGAAACGCCACGAAAGCAACCAGGATGGCCAGGGCCATCAGCCCCGCGGACATGAGAATTCCCCGGTTTGTCAGCGCATCCTGCCGGGCGATCTCCTCCGCCAGGTGCGGCTGGCTGGCAGCCATTTCCTGATAGGTCAGCAGGCTGCCGTAAAGATGGGCCACACCGTAAACCACCGCGGCAAGGAGCAGCGCCGTGCCGATGCCTGTGGTGACAAGGAGCTTGTTCCGAATGCTGCCGGTCAGTTGCTGTCGCATGTCCTGTTTCCCATGTATCGGCCAGCCCTGTACGGGCCCGTTTGCGCCCGCCGCCGGCACAAGCGGACCGGCAACCCACAGGCACTTCAACCTCATTACCTCTTGTGGTCGGCCGGATTGCCCCGAACTTGAGACTCACGGTCATCGGAAAGAACACCCCCGGCGATGCCCGCCGGGGGACGCGTTGCCATGCGTCATCCGGCCCGGCTGCCGGGACCACCGATGGAGAAACGGGCCGCCTGGTCCTGAAGGCTGGCGGCCATGCGGGCCAGTTCCTCGCTGGCCGCGGTCACCTGACCGGAGCCACTGGCCGCACCCTCGGCGCTTTCGCCGATCCGCGTCACGCTGCGGTTGATCTCCTCCGCCGTGGCACTCTGCTGCTCGGCCGCGGTGGCGATCTGGGCGGTCATCTGGTCCACGTGGGTGACCGATTCGGCAATGTCCTTCAGGCTGTGGGCGGCCTGGTTGGCCTGATCCACCCCATTCTGCGCCTGCTCCCGATTACGCTCCATCACCTGCACCGATTCCGCCACGGAGGACTGCAACCGCTCGATGATGGACTTGATCTCTTCCGTGGATTGCTGGGTGCGGGAGGCAAGATCCCTGACCTCCTCTGCCACCACCGAGAACCCGCGCCCGCTCTCCCCGGCACGGGCCGCCTCGATGGCGGCGTTCAGGGCTAGCAGATTGGTCTGATCAGCAATACCGTTGATCACATCGATCACCTTGCTGATGCTCTCGGTCTCGCCGGACACCTGGCGAATGGCCCGGGCGGCATTCTCCACCTCGGCCGCCAGCTCCGCAATGCATTCCGATGCCCGGGTCACCACCTCCAGTCCGCGCTTGGCCTGCTCGCCGGTGGTGCCGGTGGCCTCCGCCGCGCCGCTGGCGCTCTGGGCCACCTCCTGCACCGTGGCCGCCATCTCGTTCATGGCCGAACTCACCTGCTCGGTTTCATGCCGCTGTTGCTCCACGATACCGGCACTCTCCCGGGCCGCCGTGGACAACTCCTCCGAGGCCGACGCCAGTTGGTTGGTCACCTCGGTGATCTCGTGAATCAGGGACTCGAAGGAGGTCGCCACGTGGTTGAACCCATCCACCACTCCCCGCAATTCGTCCCGCGTGGTGGCCTCCACGCGGGTGCTCAGATCGCCGTCGGCCAGGCTGCGGGTGGCAACCCCGATGCGCTCCACCACGGAGTAGATGGACTGATACAGGCCTGCGAACAGGTACGCCACCAGGACCAGGGCGAGCACGGCGATGGCCAGGGCGGTATTCCGTGCCAGCGTGGCACCGGACAGGCTCGCCTCCAGCAGAGAATCCATGACCGGAACGGCGGCATCGTACAGACGGAAGGTGTCGTCAATGGCGGTCGTTGCCTGATCGAACACCTCCTGGGCACCGATGGTGACGCGATCCGCCTCCAGGAACTCCTCCCGAAGCAGCGTGGACAGGGCATCCACGGCAGCGGTATTGGTGCGGTAACGCCCCTCCAGTTCGCCCGCCAGCGCCGGATTCTCCGCGAGCACGGCCTCCATGCCGCTGCGCAGACCGTCATTGAGGTCCTGCATGTTATGCGCCAGCACGGCAAGCCGGGTGTGCTGATCCGGGGTCAGCCCTCCCGTGGCGGCACCGGCCGCCGCCAGCGCCCGGGACTGTCCCATGGTTTCGGTGAGACTCAGCAATCGGCCCATCACCATATCGCCCAGGTAGAAGCGATCCAGGTAGGGGTCCAGCGTGATCCCGGAGGTATCGGACACATGCCGCGCCAGGGCCAGCAACTCGGCAACCAGTCCGGTGTGCCGCTCGGTGCTCCCAGCCACATCCAACCGCGCCAGGTCGGCCTGCAGGCCATTCCATTCCCGCTGGATGCGCCCCACCCGGTTGCCGGTGTCCAATACCCCGCCCAACCGGGCATCGGTTTCCACCAGGCCGCCGACGGCTTCCTCGACATCGGCCCGGATCTCCCGCGCCCGCCCACGGGCCGCCTCGTTGCCGCCGAGCACCGCGGCCATGATGCCCCGGTGCTGCTGCAGGGGCTCGATGGCATTGCGGACCGCCATCACGTACTCCAACCCGGTGCGCTCGCCGGCGTCGAACCGGATGCTTTCGTTCATATCCCGGATAAACAGGGACCCCAAGGCCAGCAGCGGCACCATCACCACCGCGAACAGCAATCCGAACTTCACCGGAAAGCGCAGGCGGTTCATGAGACCGGCGGACGGACCAAGCAATTTGCTTGCACGCATGACTCTTCCCCCAAGACATTCTGCGCGGGCAGCACGCGGTACAGCCGCGGGCACACTCGCATGCTGGTTCATGGGCGGGGTTTCGGCCCGGGATCCGGCCCCTTCAGGGGAGGCCGGGACGGCGGCACGGGAACCGGCATCGCGTGGCACGGTATCCGCTGACACGCGATGCCGGGTTTGCTGCGGGTTTGGGCAGCAAATCCGTCGTATTCGTGTTATCGGCCGGACCGGCGGAAAGTTGAGCCGGCGTTGACGCGTTCACGTGGCGTGTCACGGAAACTGCCGTGCGCCCTCCCGCTCGAAGATGGCCTTCTCGGCGTCCGGCTTCAGAACGGTGATGCTGATGCGACGGTTGATCGGGTTGTACGGATCCTCCCGGTCGAACAGCACGGTATCGGCCAACCCCACCACCTGGGCGATGCGTCCCGGCTCCGTCCCCCCGGCCAGCAGCGTTCGGCGGGCTGCGTTGGCCCGGTCGGCGGACAACTCCCAGTTGTCGTAATCACGGCCATTGCTGAAGCCCACGGCGTCGGTATGGCCGGCGATACTGATCCGGTTCGGCACCCGGTTGATCACCCCGGCCAGTTCGCGAAGGATGGAATCGGCGTAGTCACGCAACACCGGCGAGCCGAGATCAAACATGGGGCGGTTGCGTTTGTCCACCAACTGGATGCGCAGACCCTCCGGCGTGATATCCAGCAGCAACTGATCCTTGAACGGCTCCAGCGCCTGGCTTTTCTCGATGGCCGCCTCCAGGTCCGCCTGCAGACTCTCCAGTTGCTCCTCCTGGAACTGCTCCCATTCATCCAGGACATCAAGCATGTCGTAGCCGTCGGCGATCTGTTGCTGCGACGGCCCCATGTCAATGGGCAGATCCGTGCCCCCCTCGAAATCCAGCACCGATGGCTGCCCGGGCCCTGAACGGCCATCGATGGCCGTGGGGTTGCGGAAATAGTCGGCGATACCCCGCCGCTGCGACTCGTCCATGGCGGTGACCAGCCAGAGCACCAGGAACATGGCGAACATGGCGGTCATGAAGTCCGCCAGCGCCACTTTCCAGGATCCACCGTGGTGTCCACCCTGAACCTTCTTGATGCGCTTGACGATGATCGGGCGCGTCTTGTCTTCCACGATCCGCCCCTCGGAATGCCCTTATTTCCGCTGCTTGACGAAGTCTTCCAGCTCCTGGAAGCTCGGCCGCTCGCTTTCGTACATGACCTTACGACCGAACTCCACCGCCAGCACCGGTTTGTAGCCGTTCAGGATGGCCACGATGGTGGCCTTGATCACTTCCAGAAACTTGGTTTTCTCCCGGGCCTTGTGTTCCATGGCAGCGGACAACGGCCCCACGAAGGAGTAACCGGCCAGGATCCCCAGGAAGGTGCCGATCAGCGCCACCGCCACCAGCTCGCCGATGACGTGCACCGGCCCGTCGATGGAGCCCATGGCGATAATGATGCCGAGCACCGCCGCGATGATCCCGAACCCGGGAAGGGCGTCGGCGACCCGATGGACCGCATGTGCCGGCAGCTCCGCCTCCTGGTGGTGCGTTTCCAGCTCCACGTCCATGAGGCTTTCCAGCTCGTGGGGGTTCATGCTGCCGCCGACCATGAGCCGCAGGTAGTCGATCAGGAATTCCATGGCGTCATGGTGGGCCATGACCCGGGGGTAGCGCTGGAACAGCTCGCTGTTCTCCGGTTCGTCGATATCCGCCTCGATGGCCAGCAAACCCTCCCGTTGCGCCTTGTAAAACAGCTCATAGAGCATGGCCAGGAGCTCCATGTAGAGCTCCTTGGTATAGATGGAACCCTTGAACATGGCCGGGATCATCGCTCCGGTCTGTTTGATGACCTTGAGCGGATTGGCGATCAGGAATGCCCCTGTGGCCGCGCCGAAAATGATCAGCAGCTCCAGCGGCTGCCACAGAAGGGCAATGCTGCCGCCGTGGAGGCCGTACCCGGTCAGCACGGCAAACACCACCAGGAAAAACCCGAAAACCAAGATCATCGATTACCCCAACTGAGCTTCAGTCCAGTTCCGTGTCACGCGGTTCGCACATCGGCGTCGTCCCTTCTGTTCATCGGCGGCGGACGGAATTTCTCAACCCCCCGGCCGACATCCACGGTCTCTGACCTGTCATGATACGGATGCGACACCGTGGAACGGCGACCCATGTCTCAAAGCGCTTCCAATTTCCCCTTATCGCCGCCATGCTTGTGTAAAAGATGTCGACAAAAACCAAAAACCTAAGGGGAGACAGACCGGTGGAAACCGATTCCCGCCGCCGGGTGGAAGACTGGCTCGGAGCCCTGGGCAATACCGCACTTCCCATCATGGCGACGACCCGGCAGGCTGCCGCGGCAACCCGGGACAGCATCGACGACGCGCGCACACTGGGTGAACTGGCGTACCGGGATCCCGCGCTGTGCGTCAATCTCCTGCGGGAAGCCAACCGGCATCATCACCGTCACCTGGACGCCCGCACCACCACGGTGGAGCAAGCCGTGATGATGCTGGGGCTCACCCGCACGCTGACCCTGATCGACGCGTACGCGGACGTGGAATCCGCCCTGGATCAACCGGGTCTCGACGGGTTCCTGGCAGAGAACGCGGCCGCCTACCATGCGGCCTGCCACGCCCACGCCTGGGCGGAGATCCGCAAGGACATCCTGCCGACGGAGATCCGGACCGCGGCAACCCTGGCCCCGGTGGCCACCCTGCTGCTATGGCAGCATGAGGCGGACGCCATGCACGCCGCATGTGAACTGTCGGGTCATGAAGGGCATCTGCGCCCCGACGCGGAGTACGTCCAGTTGGGTTTCTATTCAGGCGAGTTGGGGGCCATGCTCGTGCAACACTGGCGCCTGCCCGCCATGGTCACCGAACAGTTGCTACCCAACAAGATCGTGGGCAACCGGGCACTGGGGATCAATCTGGCATTCCGGCTGACGGCGCTGGCTCCCCATGGCTGGGACCATCCCGGGATCGACGCGCTGATGAGCACCCTGGGCGTTTACCTGGGCGGAGACGAACAGAACGCCCGGACGATCGTCCAGAAGACCACCGCCCGGGCCCTGGATAACTGGCCGGACCCGTTACCGCCGGCCTGGGCGCCTCTGGCCCGGGAACCGGGAACACGGCCACGCTCCCGGCCACAGCCGGCGACCGGTGAAACGGCCTTCTGCCTGCTGCCCCAGCGGCAACTCCTGGATCGGCTGCTGGAAAGCTGCCGACAGGGCGGCGACTCCCGCATCCGCCAGGAGCTGGGCCAGCAACACCGGCGGGTGGACCCCTTCGACCCACCGATCGCACTGGCGCTTCGGGCGTTGCATCACGCCTGCGGCCTGAACCGGAGCCTGTTCCTGATTGCCGATTCCCACGGCGAGCTGCTTCACCCGTACATGGCGGTGGGCTGGGAGGGTGAACCGTTGCTGCTGCAGGTGGATCTGCCCGTGCACCCCGGTTCGGCACTGGCCCATCAGCTCGCCGATGGTGAACCCCACTGGCTGACCGCGAACCAGGTGGACGTCCTGCAGCGGAAGAGCCGGACCATCGCCTACCAACTGCTGGACCGGCAGGGGGCCTACCTGGCGCCGATCCGCGTCGACGGCCGCCTGTTCGGACTGCTCTACGCCGACCGGAGGGGCCAGGGTTGCGGACTGGATGCCCGGAGCTATGACCGTTTCCGTAGAACGTCGACCGCATTGAAGGAAGGCATCACCAGGACCCTGGCCAGACAGCCCCTGAATCCGTCCTCCGCAAGCTGGCACTAGGGAAGCACTGGCAGGCAGGATAGTTACTACCCTTTCAGACTGAAAGGGTTAGTATGGCTGAGCCGCCGCCGGAGACGCGGTCCGGTCACAGACGGCGGTACCGGCGCACACCCATCGGAACAACCAAGACCGCCATGCATCTGGATGAGGCACGCCTGAGGGAACTCGGGCTCAACGCACAGCCTTTCAGCAGTGCCGCCATGCCGCCGGACCCTGCCATGGAGGCCCGGCTGGATCTACTGGTGCAGTTGCTGCAGTTCAGTCGCGACATTGTCGTGATCACCGGTCCGGCGGGCGCGGGCCTCAGTCGCGTGCTCACGGAGCTGGAACATCGCCCCGGTACAGGGCTGCGCCCGCTAAGACTGGACGGACGGCATCGGCTGACCGCGGACGACATCTGCCAGGCCTGCCTGCGGGCCTACGGGCTTCCGGCAGGGCCGGTGATCTCCGGCCCCACACTGGTGGCCTGGGTCACGGACGGACTGGACGGGCTTGCCCGAACCGGGGAACGGCCCGCCTTGCTGGTGGATCACGCCGGGGAACTGGACGATGCCACGCTGAAAACGCTGGTCGGCCTGCAGAACCACGACGGCCGGGAATACCTGGGCCCGGCCCTGTTGCTGGCCGGGGAACCGGAACTGGAGGAACGGCTGGAACACCTCACCCGGCGACCGCCGGGTATGCCGCGGCTCCAGGCGCTCCATCTGGAGCCGTGGACGGTGGACCAGGTGGCTGACTACGTGGCACGGGAACTGGCCCGGGTCGGGGGCATTGGCGGCCCGGCGGGGGCACTGCTGGACCCGGAGTTCATTCACCGGCAGACCGGCGGGCTTCCCGACAAGGTGCCGGGGGCGTGCCTGCAGGCGCTGGCCCGCCCGCACCCCGCCACCGGCAGCGCCGGCCCATGGCAACCCCTGGCCCGAAGGCCGAGCCGACGGACAACCGGGCTCCTGGCGGCGGCGCTGCTGTTCACCGTGCTGATCGTCGCCCTGATGTTGCGCCCGGATGAGGCTTCGCTCCCGATGGAGCCGGACACGGCCTTGACGCAGGACCCACCGGTGCTGATCGGGACGCCCCCGGACAGCGCGGGCTCATCCGCCGCGGGGGAGGATGCGGGTCGGGCCGGATGGCGCCCGGATTCCATCCCGGACTGGCGGATCCGGGAGGATGCCCCGATGACGGAGCGGGACGACGAACCGCCTGCACCGGTGCGGGAGCCGGACGGCGAAGAACCGGCCACCCCCGTGATCGAGCCCGCCGATCCGCAATCCCTGGCCGGGGAACCATCGCCCGGCGAACCGGAGCCCACCACGGCCGACGCCGCGCTCCCGCCGGAGCAGGACCCCGCCCCGGATGCCGACACCCCCGGCGGCGACGGCGACTGGCTCGCCACGCGGCCGGCAGAACACTACACCATCCAGCTCATTGCCGCCCACAACCGGCAGGCCCTGGAGGGGTTTGTCAGTGAACGGACGCAGGGCGTCTCAACGCGGTTGCTCCGCACACGGCGGGACGGGCGGAACTGGTACGTGGTGATCACCGGAGACTACCCGGACCGCGACCGGGCCCGTGCAGCCCTGGAGGAACTGCCCGCCGATCTGCGTGCCGAAGGGGCATGGATCCGCACGCTGGGTTCACTGCAGGACAGCCGTCACTGATCGCCATCGCCGAGATCCCGCCATGCTCACACCGCCCGGCAACCGCAGCAGCCATCAGCCCCTCGGGACATCCGCCCAGCCGCCGGAGCGTGGCTGGCGGGTCGGCCAGGTGCTGCAGGCCCTGGTTCGGGAGCCCACCGCCGGCGGCCAGACGCGCCTGGCCATCGGCAACCGGGTGATCACCCTGGACGGGATCGCGCAATTGCCGCCCGGTGAGCGCCTGCGTGTGCGGGTGGAGTCGCTCGCACCACAGCTGCGCCTGCAACTGCTGCCGCGGTCCAGCCCGGATGGCACGTCCCGACCCGACGCGCTGCGGGAGTTGCTGCCGCGCCAGCAGGGGGTCAACGGGCTGTTGGCGGGCGCCGCCATGGTACGGTCGGACCCGGCCCGCCTGCAGGCGCTGCCGGCCGGCGTCCGGGATGCCCTGGGGGAACTCTGGAACCGGCTTCCGGATGCCGCAAGGGTCCAGCACCCGGAGGGCCTTCGCCAGGCGCTCCAGAACAGCGGACTGCTGTTCGAGCAACGCCTGGCCGGGATCGCCCACGGGCTGCTGCCGACCAATGCGGTGGACGGGGACATGAAAGGACAGCTCGCCCGGTTGCTGAACCGCATGTTCCAGGCACTCACCGCACCGCCGAACCCCCTGCCTGCCGGAGAACGCCCGCCTTCGGGCACCGGTCCCGGTCAGCCGGTCCGTCCGGTCAGCATCAGCCTGCCGCCCCCCGCCCAGGGAACAGAGATGCTCGCCGAACTGGCCCGTCACACGGAGGGCGCACTGGCCCGCATCCAGACCCTGCAGATCAACCTGCTGGCCGCTGATGGCGGGTTCCCCTGGTGGGCGGAGGTACCGGTCAGAGACGGCGACGAAACCGATGTGCTGCAGCTCGGTGTCAATCGGGATGGGGACGACAGTGAAGGCGATCAGTCCTGGACGGTGCAGTTGTCCTTCGATTTCCGGGACTGGGGGGCGGTCCATTGCACGATTACGCTGCAGGGCGGCCGGGTGGGGACCAGTTGGTGGGCGGAGCAGGCGGCCACCGCCCGGCTGATCGACGGTCACCTGCATCTGTTGCAGGAGCGCCTGGGGGAGCTGGGGCTCACCGTGGGGGGCATGCGCTGTGTCCATGGCAGCCCACCGCATCCCGGCTCGCAGCCCCCCACGGAAGGCGGAGGATTGATCGATGAGCGGGCATGAGCGGGAAACGCCACCAGGAACGCCCTTGGCCATCGCCCTCCAGTATGACGGGGACCGGGCGCCGCGGGTCACGGCCAAGGGCATGGGGGAACTGGCCGAGCGGATCGTGGCGCTGGCTCAGGCACACGAGGTGCCGCTGGAGCGGGACCGCGCCCTGGCACGGGTGCTGTCCAGCCTGGAACTGGACCAGGAGATTCCGGAGACCCTGTACCGCGTGGTCGCCGAAGTACTGGCGTTCGCTTATCTCCTCAAGGGACGCCACCCCGGACGGGACGATGCGGGGTAGTCCCTTGCAGGACGCGTCACCAAACGTTCAACCAACGGAGCCGCATCCAGGCGTAGGTCGGAAGCCCTGCGCGGCAGGGATCTCCGACATCGAACAACTGGAAGGCCGGACCGGGTTGCCAAGCGTTGATAAGCCAGTGATGCGCATCCCGTGGGGCCTGGCCAGCAGATAACTACTCTTCCTCCCGGTGCAGCAACAGCACCAGGTCCGCCTCCACCTGGCTCAGGCCACAGGTCTGGATGATATCCTCCCGGCTGGCACCGCGGCGCGCCATGCGGATGGCCTGTTCAAACACTTCGGCCCCGCCGCCGCGAGCCGCCAGGGTGGTGAGCTGCTCTTTCAGGCGGGAAAGCTCCCGCTGGACGCGGATCACCTGCTCGCCGTGACTCACGGCACCGGCAGACAGTGCCCTGACCGTCTCGGCTTCCTGCCGCCGCTCCCCCTCCAGCGCTGAGAGCCGCCGCTCCAGCCCACTGATCCGGCGGTATGCCAGTACACCCGCCAGCAGCGCCACGGCCAGCGCCAGTACGGCCAGGGCCAGGCTCATACCCTCATCCCCCGGAGCCCGACGCGACGATAGCTGTTCTCCATGCGGCGCTCATCCCGATTACCATGCCCGGAGGTGCATTGTGCGAGCCCCGGCCGGTGCAGGCAACCATAGGAAGCGCTGATCGATTCCTATAGCGAGGCCACCTCCTGCCACTCTTCCTTGGTCAGCAGCTTGTTCACATCCACCAGAATCAGCAGCTCGTCGCCGCGGCTGACCACACCGTAGATGTAACGGGAGGATTCCTCGTTGCCCACGTTGGGGGCCGCGTCCACCTCCTCCGCCTGGACGCTGACCACCTCCGCAACGCTGTCCACCAGAATGCCCGCCACCTGGGTGTCGGTCTCAATGACCACGATCCGGCTGGCGCTGTCGGTTTCGCGGGATTCCAGGCCGAAGCGCATGCGGGTGTCAATCACCGTCACCACGTTGCCGCGCAGATTGATGATCCCCAGCACGTAAGGCGGTGCGCCGGGAACCGGTGCGATCTCGCTCATGGGGAGCACTTCCTGCACCCGCATGACATCAATGCCATAGGTCTCCTCGGCCAGGGAGAAGGTCACCCACTGGTTCGCAACGCCGGCATCTGCCTGGCCGGCGTCCTGTTGTCTGATCACTGCCTGCTTCTCAGCCATGCGCATCCCCTTGAAGGTATCGGCCCTACTGCACCCTTTATCGGCCGGCCGCCGGGGAGGTTGAGCCCCGGCCGTCCAACATGTCCGCGAAGGCGTCGGTATCCACCAGCGCGGACAGATGTCCGATGACGGTTCCCGCCAGCCAGCGCCGCTTGCCCTGCCCGCTCCGCCATTTCACCTCGTCGGGCTGCAGGCGGATGACGTCGCCGATACCGTGACAGACCAGTCCCCAACTACCGTCCCCCACCACCAGAATATGGGCGGGGGCCGCCTGCGCCTCGGGCGTGGAGCGTTTGTTCTCCGGCAAAACCATGGCCGCGGTATCGATCACACGCACCTTGCGGTCCCGGTAGGGCATCAAGCCCATGAACCAGGCCGGCTGATTGGGCATGGCGGTCACGTCCACGTCGCCCCAGGACACCACGCTGTGCAGCTCGGTCAGCGGCACCGCAAGCCGCAGGCCGCCCACGTAGAAGAACAGTGCCTGAAACTCGCGGGCCCTCCACTCCGGCAACGGCTCGGATTGCGGCTCCGGCCGGGATTCAACCGCCGGCGCATCAATAGTCCGCAGGGGCTGGCCGGTCTCCGCCGGCGCAACCACGGGATCCGCCCGCGATTCCTCCCGAAACAGCGACCGAGTTTGCGCCAAGGCGGCCGGGCGTTGCGCTGATTCCACCCGGAGCGCATCCGCCGGCGGGGATTGCTCCACCGCTGCCGGACCGGATTCCTCCGGAATATCCTGCAGCAGCGCATCCAGGTAGTGCCAGACCGCATCCCGGGAATCCACCAGTTCCCGGGCCGCCGTGTTCTCCGACCTATTCATGTCCCACCGCCTGCGACAACCCGTCGCCATCATCCAGCAAGTTCTGCAACAGTTTCCGGTACGCCTGACTGCCCCGGGACCAGGGATGCAGCACCGTCAGAGGCACACCCAGCCGGCTCGCTTCCCGGAATTGCGTGTCCACGGGAATGGCACCGTCCCATACCCGATCCGGATACCGGCTGCGCAACTCACGCAGGGTATCCACCGATGCCCGAGTGCGCCGGTCGAACAGGGTCGGTACGATCCGGTAGGGCAGTTCCCGGGCACGGGACTTCTGCACCATGTCCAGCGTACGAATCATCCGCTCCAGCCCTTTCAGCGCCAGGAATTCGGTCTGGACCGGCACCAGCAACTCGTCACAGGCAGCCAGAGCGTTGATCATGAGCACGCCGAGCATGGGCGGGCAGTCGATACACACCACGTCGAAGCGGTCCGCCAGTTGCCGCACCGCCCGATGCAGAACCAGCCCCTTGCCGTGCCGGGCTCCCAACTGCCGGTCCAGCGTCGCCAAGGCGGTACATGCGGGCAGCAGGCTGATACCGTCCACTCTGGTGTCCCGGGGCAGTTCCGGGAGCCGGGCGGCGTCAAAGTCGTCCCGGAACAGTTCATACACGCCTGGAGACACCGATTCCGGGTCGAATCCGAAGTACGCGGTCATGGAACCGTGGGGATCCATGTCCACCAGCAGCACCCGGCTGCCCCGGTTGGCCAGCAGTCCGGCCAGACTCACGGCGGTGGTGGTCTTGCCCACCCCACCCTTCTGATTCGAAACCGCCCAGACCTTCATCACCCGCCATCCTCACCGTTGCTATCGCAACTGGGCCAGTCCATCCGCGATCGCGTCCAGCGGCAGGATACGATCCGTGAGCCCTGCCCTGGCCACAGCCCCGGGCATGCCATAGATCACCGAGGTCGCTTCGTCCTGGGCCCAGATGTGGGAACCGCCCTGCTTGAGCCGGCGGGCTCCCTCACAGCCATCCGCCCCCATCCCGGTCAGCACGATACCGAGCACGCGCCCGGGACAGGCCTCGGCAGCGGAGGCGAAGGCCACATCCACGCTGGGTTTGTAGAACTGGGTGGCGCTGGGCTCCAGCAGGCGCACCGTGAGGCCACCGCGCCGGATCAGGCCCAGATGCCGCCCCCCGGGTGCCAGCAGCGCCTGCCCTGGCCGCAGGACATCCCCTTCCACGGCCTCGCGCACCTGAACGGCACATAGACCGTTGACCCGCTGGGCAAAGGCCCGGGTGAAATTCGCCGGCATGTGCTGCACCAGCACCACAGGCACAGGAAAGTCCGCCGGGAGCCGTGTCAGCAATCGCTGCAAGGCGACCGGGCCGCCGGTGGACGCCCCGATGACCACCACATCCAGCGCACTGGCGCGCGGGGCACGGGCGGAACGGGACGGTGCGGACACCGTTTCCGGAGCCGGTCTCGCCGTCCCGGCCCGTTGCGCCGGCACCGGGGGCGTGGCCGCCCGCTGCCGGCCCACCGCAATGACACGCTGCTGTAGCTGCTGCCGGGCTTTCGCCGCATCCGAGGAGATGTCGGAGAAGCGCTTGGGAAGAAAGTCCACGGCCCCGGCATCCAGTGCGTCCAGTGTGGCTTTCGCCCCCTCGACGGTGAGCGAGGAGAACATCAGCACCGGCGTCGGCCGGCGCCGCATGATCTCCCGCACCGCGGAAATGCCGTCCAGCTCCGGCATCTCGATATCCATGGTGACCACATCCGGACGCAGCCGGATGACCTGCTCCACGGCATCCCGTCCGTTGGTGGCCTCGCCGATGACCTCGATGCCGGTATCGGCGGTGAGAATCTCCCGGATACGCCGGCGGAAGAAGCTGGAATCGTCGACGACCAGTACCCGAACCTTGTGCAAACCTGTCCCCTTCGCTGTGCGTTTACAACATCCCGCCGTAGGATTTCACCAGGCTGGGGATGTCGATGATCAGGGAAATGCGTCCATCACCGGTGATGGTGGACCCGGCCAAGCCGGGCAGCCCCTGGAGCATGGCGCCCAGCGGCTTGATCACCACCTCCTCCAGACCGAGCACCTCATCCACCACGAATCCGATGGGCTGATGGCCCAGCACAACGGTGACCACCTGCTGCGACTGGGGCCGCCCGTCGCCGCCCTCCTCGCCGAACGCGTGGGCGTTGTTGATCCGCCGGATCCAGCGATCCAGGAAGAAAAGCGGCATGGCCTTGTTGCGCACCATCACCACCCGCCGCCCGTCCACCTCCTTGGTGCGGGACATGTCCAGCTCGAAGATCTCCTTCACCACCGACATGGGCAAGGCGAACTTGCGCTGATCCAGCGTCACCATCAGCGTGGGCAGGATGGCCAGGGTCAACGGCACTTTGATCCGCAGGGTGGTCCCCACCCCCAGTTGGGAGGAGATGTCCACGGTTCCGTTGAGCTGGGAGATGCGCGTCTTCACCACATCCATGCCCACACCCCGGCCGGAGACGTCGGAGATCTCCTCCTTGGTGGAAAAGCCGGGCATGAAAATCAGGTTGAAACAATCGGTGTCGTCCAGCCGGGCCGCCGTTTCCGGGTCCATCAGGCCCTTTTCCACCACCTTGCGCCGCAGGGCATCCGGATCCATGCCCTTGCCGTCGTCCGCGATGATCAGCAGGATGTGGTCCCCCTCCTGCTCGGCGGATAAGGTGATCCGGCCGGTGGCCGGCTTGCCGGCGGCCTTGCGTTCCTCCGGGGACTCAATGCCGTGGTCGCAGGAATTGCGCACCAGGTGAATCAGGGGATCGGCCAGGGCCTCCACCAGGTTCTTGTCCAGATCGGTGTCCTCGCCGCGCATCTCCAGCTCGATGCTCTTGCCCAGCCCCCGGGCAAGATCCCGGACCAGCCGGGGGAAACGGCCGAACACCTTTTTGATGGGCTGCATCCGGGTCTGCATGACGGCGGCCTGCAGATCCGAGGTCACCAGCTCCAGGTCGCCCACCGCCGGTCCCAGGCGCTCATCACCCACCTGCTGCCGCAGGGTACTGAGCCGGTTGCGCACCAGCACCAACTCCCCCACCAGATTCATGATGTCGTCCAGCTTCGCGGTATCCACGCGCACGGTGGTTTCCGTTCGGCTTGCCGCGGCCCGCGCCTTGTCCTCCACAGCGCCGGCGGCGCTCTCGGTGGGCTGGGCCGGCGCCTTTCCGGGCTTGGGCTGATCCACCGGCTGCTTGTGGCGGGCGGTTTCCCCGACCGGTTCCGTGTCGGGCCCCCGGCCCTTGCCGTGGAGTTCATCCAGCAGTCGCTCGAACTCGTCTTCGGTGATCAGGTCATCGTCCCGACCCGCGTCTCCGGAATCTCCGGCGTCTCCGGAGTCTCCGGAGTCTCCGGAGTCTCCGGCATTGGACGCCTGCTCGCCGGGCAGGTCCGGCTCAGGGACGTCCTGCTCAGGAATGCCCTGGTGTCTGCCCTTACCATGGAGCTGATCCAGAATGGCCTCGAATTCATCCTCGCTGATCTCGTCATCGCCCATCGCATCGTCGGCGGACTCATCCCTCGGCGAGGCAGGGCGGCTCTCCGGTTCCTCCAGGGCATCCAGCAACTGCTCGAATTCATCATCGCTGATATCGCCCGATTCCGGATGCGCCTCTTCCGGGACCGGTTCCGCCAACGATTCCACCTGGCCGCCCACCGTCCCGCCGGTGGCGACAGTTCCGGTCTCCGCCAGTTGCTCCAGCGCCCGCAGCAACTCCCCAGGGGCCTCCTCCGGATGTTCCCCCGCCTCCAACCGGTCGAACTGGGCGTTGACCACATCCAGCGCCTGCAGCACATGATCCATCAGTTCCGCCGTGACCTGACGTTCGCCGTTGCGCAGCAGGTTGAACAGATCTTCGGTGCGATGGCAGACGTCCACCAGGGGATCCAGAGCCAGGAACCCGGCGCCGCCCTTAATGGTGTGAAAGCCTCGGAAGACCGCGTTCAGCAGCTCCCGGTCGTCGCCCCGCTGTTCCAGTTCCACGAGCTGGCCGCCCAGGGCGTCGAGGATCTCCCGCGACTCCACCAGAAAATCCTGAACGATATCGTCTTCGGTATCGATGCCCATACCTGATCCCGTTCTGTGTCAGACGCCACCGGGCGCGAACGGCCGCGCCGCCGATGACTCAGGCTTTAGAATCCAAGACTGGAGAGCAGATCATCCACTTCGTCCTGGCCTTTGACAGTGCCGGCAGACTCACGCCCGGGGACCTGGGGCCCCTCGAGCTGATCCCGGCCTTCATGCTGCCTGCCCCTGTTATCGGCAGCTTCTGCTGTTTCCGCACCCCTGCCCTGACCCGCCAGCGAGATCAGGGACACCAGACTGGTCTCCACCTCCTGCACCAGGTTGATCACCCGCCGGATGACCTGCCCGGTAAGGTCCTGGTAGTCCTGTGCCATCAGCGCATCTGTGAGGTGGTTCTGCACCTGCTGGGCATCGGTCTCCACAGCCTGCAGAAAGGTTTCCAGATCCCGGCTCAGCTCCCGGAACTGCTCCGCCGAAAGCTCCCGCGCCCGGAACTGCCGCCAGCGCTGGAACAGTGCGCCGCTCTCCCCGGCGAACCGCCCCACCATGGGCAGGCTTTCCTCGATGGCGGTCAAGGTCCGGTGAGCGGATTGCTCGGTCATGTTGATGACGTGGTTCAACCGGTCCTGGGCATCCGGGATCTCGCCGGCCAGCTCGGTGAGCCGGGAATCGACGCGGAAGGCCTTGAGGGCCTCGTGCAGATCACGGGTGAGCTGTCCCAGTTCACGGAACAACTGGGTTTCGCGGATCCGGGTCAGTTCGTCCAGGTGCTGCTGAATGGCTTCGGTGCCGGTGTCGCCGGCCTCCAGCCGCTCCACCAGCCGTCGCGCGGAGATCAGCAGCGCATCATCGTCGGAATGTTCGCTCATGGTTTAGCTTCCTGCGGCAATCCGTTCAAAGATCTTGTCGATCTTTTCCTTGAGGGTATTGGCGGTGAACGGCTTCACGATGTAGCCGTTGACACCGGCCTGGGCGGCCTCGATGATCTGATCGCGCTTGGATTCGGCCGTCACCATGAGCACGGGCAGGGAACGCAACTCGGGATCGGCCCGGACCGCTTTCAGCAATTCCAGTCCGGTCATCCCCGGCATGTTCCAGTCAGTCACCAGGAAATCGATACCGCCCTTCTTCAGGATTGGCAGGGCCGTGTTGCCGTCATCGGCCTCGACCGTGTTGTTGAAGCCGAGATCGCGCAGCAGATTCTTGATGATGCGACGCATCGTGGAGAAGTCGTCCACGATGAGAATCTTCATGTTCTTGTCCAGAGACACAATCACTCACCCTCTTGATAAAAGGCGTTTGCCGCATGGGTCCGCGCCCAGGCGTACGGCGGGTCAACGACCTGATCACATGGCGCCGCCAACGGCCATCCCGCCGCTCCGGCTACTGTTCTATCCAATCGGCAAGATAGCCGCGCAACTTGAGCATGATCCGTCCGTGAATCTGGCTGACCCGCGATTCGCTCACCCCCAGCACGGCGCCGATCTCCTTCAGATTGAGCTCCTGCTCGTAGTACAGCGACATGATCAGTTGCTCACGTTCGGATAACCGGCGGATGGCGTCGGCCAGGGATTGCCGGAACCCGGCCTCCTCCAGTTCGTCCACCGGTTCCGGTGCATTGCCCGCGGGCTCCCGGATCTCCCCGGTGTCCGGATCCTCCTGGTCGATACTGAAGATCCGGGAGGTACAACTGTCACGCAGGATCTGATGGTATTCCCCGGCACTGATGCCCAGCGCCTCCATCACTTCGCTGTCCCGGGCATCCCGCCCCGTGGCATTCTCGATCTCGCGGATCACCCGCGCAACCTCACGCCCCTTGCGGTGGACCGAACGCGGCGTCCAGTCCATGCGCCGGATTTCGTCCAGCATGGCGCCCCGGATACGGATACCGGCATAGGTCTGGAAACTGGCGCCCTGCCGGGCGTCGAACTGCCGGGCCGCCTCCAGCAGGCCGATCATGCCCGCCTGGATCAGATCGTCCAGCAGCACCGTATCCGGCAAGCGTGCCGCCAGGTGATGGGCAATGCGCTTCACCAGCGATGCATGCTCCACCACCAGATCGTTCTCTCCCTGGGCCTCCACAGCCTGATAGGCGGCGGCCGGCAACTTCATGATGCAACCTCCCCCGCACTGAACTGCACCAGACGTTCCACGAAGAATTCGAGATGGCCTTCCGCCTGGGACGGCGCCGGCAGTTTGTCCACACGACGGGCCAGATCGGCGTAGGCTTGCGCCGAGGGGCTTCCCGGATAGGCGGTCACCACCGGCTGCTGCCGCTTGACCGCCTTGCGCAGCTTCTCGTCGGCGGGAATGCCGCCCAGATAGTTCAGCGTCACATCCAGGTAGCGGTCGGTCACCCGCAGCAGTTTCTCGAACAGTGCCTGGCCCTGCCGCCCGTCGCGGATCATGTTCGCCACCACATGCATGCGACGGACCTGATAGTCCCGGTTCAGCACCTTGATCAGCGCATAGGCATCAGTGATGGACGAGGGCTCGTCCTGGGCCACCACAAGCACATCGCGAGCCGCCCGGGAGAAGCTGATGACGCTGTCCGCGATACCCGCCGCCGTATCGATGATGAGATAATCGATGTCATGGCCCAGCTCGCTGAAGCTGCGGATGAGGCCGGCGTTTTCCGCCGGTCCCAGCTCGGCCATGCGCTTGGTGCCGGAAGACGCCGGGACGATCAGCATGCCCTCCGGGCCCTGGACCAGGATCTCCTCCAGCGTCACCTCGCCGTCAATGACATGGGCGAGGTTGTAACGCGGTGTGATGCCCAGCAGCACATCCACGTTGGCCAAGCCCAGATCCGCATCCATGAGCATGACGCGGTCACCGGTGCGGGCCAGCGCCGCCGCCAGGTTCACCGAAACACTGCTCTTGCCGACCCCCCCCTTGCCGCTGGTGACCGCGATCACCTTCACCGGACGCGGACTGGCCATTCGTCGTAACCCTGCTGCCTGATCCATGCCTTGTCCTTGTTGTGCCCCGTGGGCTAACTTAATCAATCCAGGCGGCTCCCTGCCAGTGTCGAGTTCACACTTGCCGGATCTGCCATACTCCGCTCACCCCTTGACCCGGCCCCGCTGACTCAGGCATGAGCGCCGAAAGCGAACGCCAGCTCATCGTCATCCGCCGGCTGGGCGTAATGTTCCGCCAACGCCCGGGCTTCCTGCACCAGCCGGTCGCTGCGGGCGGGCTGAAGGTCTTCCGGTACCCGCTGCCCGTTGCCCACATAAGCCGCCGGCAGGCGTTGACGGAGCAGCATGGTGAGCACACCGCCCAGGCTGGCCGTTTCATCGGTCTTGGTGATCACGCAGCCTGCCAGGCCGACACCGCGGAACGCGCGGGCCGCCTCGTTCAGTGCCGGCATCTGCGTGTTCGCAGAAACCACCAGATAGGTGTGTACCGGGGCCTTCTGATGCTTGAGTGTCCGGAACTGCTCGGCCAGGCGCAAATCCCGCTGGCTCATGCCGGCAGTATCGATCAGCACCAGACGCTTGTCCCGCAGTTCGGTCAACACGGCGTCCAGCTCTCCGGCGTCGGCGGCGGTGTGTACGGGCACACTCATGATCCGGCCGAAGTTGCGCAGTTGATCCAGGGCGCCGATGCGGAAATTGTCGGTGCTCACCAGGGCAACCTGCTGGCGACCGTGGCGCAGGGCGAACCGGGCGGCCAGTTTCGCCACCGTGGTGGTCTTGCCCACCCCGGTGGGCCCCACGACGGCCACCACGCCTCCGTGCTCCAGCAGGTGATCGTCAGCGGTGTGCAGGTGCCGGGCGATCATGGACAGGGCCTGGCGCAGCCCCAGTTCCGGCGGGGTGCCCTCCGCCACCTTCTCGGCCACCTTGCGGCAGACATCGGGGCCGAAACCCATCTGGCTCAGTTGCCGGATCAGCAGCGTCCGCGACGGGTGGCGCTGGCCGTGCCGTTTCCAATCCATGATGCTGAGCTGGTTCTCGAACAGGCTGCGCAGGGTTTTCAACTCGCTGCGCATCTCCCGGAGCGCCGGTTCCTGGCTCCATTCCACGTCCACCACCGGCGAACGCCGGGTTGTGCTTTCGGCGGACAATCCCACCAGTCCGGGCCGTTCCCGTTCCGCATCCTCACCGAAGCTCAGCCCCGGGGCCGGCTCCTGCCCCAGCGCATCATCCAGGGAGTCGTCCACGGAAACGTCAATCCTCCGGCGCTCCGGCGCCGGTTTGCCGGCGCCGGCAAGGCTCTGGCGCATGCGGCCGAGGGTTTCCCGGAAGCTCGGCGGCTCGCCCGTTGATGCCGGCTCGGCGAGGGCTGGTGCGGGCACCGGCGCTCCGGCCGGTGTCCCGCCGGCGGCGGGTTCCCGTTCCCGGGCCAGAGCGGATTCCACCGCCGCCTGATCGAAGTCGATGGCAGAGATCACCTCGACACCGCCGGTGACCGGCTTGCTGGACAGGATCACCGCGTCGGGTCCGTGCTCCTCGCGCACGCGCCGGATCGCCTGACGCATGTCCTGGGCGAAGATTCGCTTGATCTTCATGGTCTGCTGCCTCCCTCACATCCTCATCGGCGCCATCGGGGCCTTCACCGCCCGCCGGCCACATCCTGCTGACCGATGGACGCCACAATCCTGACCTGTTTCTCGTCCGGCACTTCGTTGTACGAGAGCACGTACAGGCTCTGGGCGCCGTGCCGCGTCAACCGGGTCAGCCAGTGCCGCAGTTGCGGCGCGGTCAGGAGCACCGCCGGCTGGCCTGCGGCGTCCTGGCGCTGCGCCGCATCCGCCAGGGACTGTTGCAGCCGGTCCGCCAGACCGGGCTCGAAGCCCGCCGCGCCGTCGCCATTGCCCTGCACCGTGTTCAGCAAGATCTGTTCCAGTTGGGGATCCAGCGTGATCACCGGCAACTCAGGCCGCATGCCGTTGATGTTCTGCACGATCATCCGGCCCAGCGCCTCCCGGACCGCCATGGTGAGCTGGGCCGGGTCCTTGGTCCGCTGCCCATGCTCCGCCAGCGTCTCGACGATGCTACGCATGTCGCGAATGGGAACTCGCTCCTCCAGCAGGTTCTGCAACACCTTCACCACCACGCTCAGCGGGAGCGTGGTGGGCACCAGTTCCTCAACCAGCTTCGGTTGGGTGCGGGCCAGCAGATCCAGCATTTTCTGGGCCTCTTCATGCCCCAGGAGCTGATGGGCATTGGTCTGGATCAACTGGCTCAGATGGGTCGCCACCACGGTACTGGCGTCCACCACCGTGTAGCCCATGGTCTGGGCGTTGTCCCGGATCGCAGGATCGATCCAGACAGCCTCCAGACCGAAGGCCGGGTCCCGGGTGGGCGTTCCCGGAAGCTGGCCGGACACACCGCCTGGATTGATCGCCAGTTCCCGCCCGGGCACGATTTCGGCCTCCGCCATGGGTACGCCCAGAATACTGATGCGGTAGGTGTTGGGCCCCAGGTCCAGGTTGTCCCGTATGTGCACCGATTGCACCAGGAAGCCGAGATCCTGGGAGAGTTTCTTGCGCACCCCCTTGATCCGGCTGAGCAGTTGGCCGCCCTGATCCCGGTCCACCAGCGGGATCAGGCCGTAACCCACTTCCAGGCCGATGACATCCACCGGCGGCACGTCGTCCCAGGACAGATCCCGCTGCTCCGGTGCCGTCTGTTGCCCCCCCCCGTCCTCACTCCCCGTTCCGCGGGCACGGGCCCGCTGCTCGGCGGCGGTCTCCACCTCGGGCTGCACCAGGGAGCGCCGGTGCAGCCAGTAGGCCAGACCACCTGCCAGGGCGGCCAGGGTCAGGAAGGCCACGTTCGGCATGCCCGGAATCAATCCCATAATGCCGATCACGCCGGCACTGACCGCCAGGGCGCGGGGATTGCCGAAGAGCTGTTGCAGCACCTGTCCGCCCATGTCCTGGGAGGAGGACACCCGGGTGACCAGAATGCCCGCTCCGGAGGACAGCACCAGCGAGGGGATCTGCGCCACCAGGCCGTCACCGATGGTCAGCAGGGTGTAGGTCCGCACGGCATCGCCGAATTCCATGCCGTGCTGCAACAGGCCGATGGCCAACCCGCCGAGAATGTTGATGAACAGAATCAGGATGCCGGCGATGGCGTCGCCGCGCACGAACTTGCTGGCACCGTCCATGGAACCGTAGAAGTCCGCCTCCTGGGCGACTTCGGCGCGGCGGTGACGGGCTTCATCCTGATCGATGAGGCCCGCATTGAGATCCGCATCGATGGCCATCTGCTTGCCCGGCAGCGCGTCCAGGGTGAACCGGGCACTGACCTCGGAGATGCGGCCCGCCCCCTTGGTCACCACGACAAAGTTGATGATCACCAGAATCCCGAACACCACCAGGCCCACGGCATAGTTCCCCCCGACCACGAACTCGCCGAAGGCCTGAATGACATTACCGGCGGCATCGGTACCGGTATGACCGTCCAGCAGCACCACCCGGGTGGACGCCACGTTCAGCCCCAGGCGCAGCAGAGTGGCCACCAGCAACACCGTGGGGAACACCGCGAACTCCAGTGGCCGTGGCGTATACACCGCCACCAGCATGATCACCAGGGACAGAGCGATGTTGAACGTGAACAGCATGTCCAGCGCCAACGGCGGCATGGGCAGGATCATCATGGCCAGCAGGGCCATCAGCAGCAGCGGCGTACCAAGACCGTTGCGATGGAGCTCACGGATATTGCTGAGTACGGCGCTTGTCATGAACCTGTCCCTGATCTCCGGAAAACGGTGCCGGTTTCACGTCGCCGGCGTCAGATTCCCGACGCCCGACCGGCGTCGGCTCCACTCCCCGCCTGCCAACCGGCAGCGCGGGCGTACTGCATGAATTCCCTGGGCACCTGCGGCCTGGGCCGTTGTGGACGCTGGCCGCCGTGCCGACGGGCATGGCGAAGCTGGTAGATGTAGGCCAGCACCTGCGCCACCGCCAGGTACAGGCCGGCCGGCACTTCCTGGTCAAGTTCCGCAGTGTGATACAAGGCTCGTGCCAACGGCGGCGCCTCGAACAGCGGGACACGGTGTTCCGCCGCCACGCGGCGGATGTTCAGCGCGATTTCGCCAACGCCCTTGGCGACCAACCGGGGGGCACGCATGGTTGCCTGGTCGTAGCGCAGGGCCACAGCGAAATGGGTGGGGTTGGTGATCACCACGTCCGCCTTGGGCACGTTCTCCATCATCCGGCCCTGGGCGATCTGCTGCTGCAACTGACGCACCTTGCTTTTGACCTCGGGCTTGCCCTCGGTCTGCTTCATCTCGTCCTTGACCTCCTGTCTGGTCATCTTGAGCTTTTTGTTGTGATCCCAGAGCTGATAGGGGATATCCACCAGGGCCACCAGGATCAACGCGCTGGCCAGGGCGAAGAACGCCCAGAAAAACAGTTCGGCGCCGTGCAGCAACCCGGTCTCCAGCGGCTCACGGGCGAGCTGGCGGATGTCATCCTGCAGGGTGTAAACCAGGATGGCGCTCACGCCCCCGACCACGGTCACCTTGGCCAGCGCCTTCACCAGCTCGATGGCCGCCTTGGGGCCGAACATCCGGCCCAGGCCCTTGACCGGATTCATCTTGGACAGCTTGGGCTGCATGGCCTTGCCGCTGAACGTCCAGCCACCCAGCGTCGCCGGCGTGATCAGGGCGGCCAGCAGCATCAGCAGGGCAAACGGCGCCACGGCGGCCAGCCCCATGCCGATGGCCATGCGAAAGTAACGGGTGGGCGCCCCGGGGTCGAAGAAATCATCCCGATGCGCGGTGAACGCCAGATCAAACACGTGGAAGATCTGGCCCAGCATGTAACCGCCGAACAGCAGCAGGCCGGCGGCGCCAAGCACCATGATCACCGTGGTGTTCAACTCCCGGGATCGCGGTACCTGGCCTTTCTCCTTCGCATCCTGAAGACGTTTGGGAGTCGGCTGTTCTGTTTTTTCCTGGCCGTTCTCGTTCTCTTCCGCCATGACTGGATTCCGGCGCGGACAAGGGGATCACCACCAGCGAAGCAAGAACGGTGCCGATCGCAACAGCCGAAGCCTGGAAGCCCTGGGGAGCGGGGCTCCCCGAGGGGCTTTCGGATGCTTTGACGTCGGTGATCCGCGCTTACGCGCGGCTACCGACCTACGCGAGATCGGCTGCCAGGAGCGGAAGGGTCGGTCGGAAACCCTGCGGCACAGAGACCTCGGACGGCGACGGTGGATGTTCAGAGGCCCAGCATGCGGCCCAGGGTGTTGAAGGCGTCGCTCCAGATGGCGGCGAAACGGCGGGGCAAGGAGGGGACCACCAGGGTCATGATCAGGATGAAGCCCAGGGTCATGGTCACGGGGAAACCCACGGAGAAGATGTTCATCTGCGGCGCCGCCCGGGTCATCACCCCCAGAGCCAGGTTGATGATCAACAGCATCACGATGGCGGGTAGCGCGATGAGCACCGCACCGGCGTACATCTGCCCGGCCCATGCCACCAGACGGACGTAGTCCGACTCGCCGAAACCCTCCATGCCCACGGGGATGGCCACAAAGCTGGCCGCCAGGAGTTCGATCAGCATCAAATGGCCGCCCATGGCCAGGAACAGCAGGGTGACGACGATGGTGAGAAACTGCGATACCACCGGGGTGCTCTGCCCGCTTTGCGGATCCACCATGGTGGCGAAGCCCAGCCCCATGGTCAGGGCGATGCTCTCCCCGGCGATGCTCACGGTCTGCAGCGCCATGGCCAGGAGCAGGCCCATGGCCAGTCCGGTGAGCACCTGCTGCACCATGATCAGCAGCCCCAGGGGTGACAGCGGCTCCACCTCCGGGCCGGCGCCGGCCACCGGCATCACCGCCACCGTCAAGGCCACCGCCAGCAGCAGCCGGACCCGCATGGGAACCATGGTGTTGCCCAGCACCGGCGCGGCAAACATCATGGCGCCCATGCGGGCGAACGGCCACAGGAATGCGCCGATCCAGCTCATGATTTCGGCGGTGGTGAGGATCATGACATCCCTTTCATCAACCGATCCAGCCGGGGACGTTCATGAACAGGGAGTGCGTGAAGTCCACAAGCACTGCCAGCATCCAGGGAGACAACAGAAACAGCACCAGCACCAGCACCCCGAGCTTGGGCACGAAGCTCATGGTCTGTTCGTTGATCTGGGTTGCGGCCTGGAACATGCCCACCAGCACCCCCGTGATCAGGGCGGCCAACAGTATGGGGCCGGCAATCATCACCGCCACCCAGAGCGCCTGCTTGCCAAGCTCGATCGCGAAATCCGGACTCATGAAACCCCCGTACTCGGTTCGCCGAAAAACTGATTGAAGCGGCGGCCCCCGCTGCGCGGAGCCGTTTACCTATGTCATGAAACTCGCGGCCAGCGTGCCCATGACCAGAGACCAGCCGTCCACCAGCACGAACAGCATGATCTTGAACGGCAACGAGATGATCATGGGCGAGAGCATGAGCATGCCCATGGACATCAAGGTGCTGGACACCACCAGGTCGATGATCAGGAACGGCAGGAACAGAATGAAGCCGATCTGGAAGGCGGTCTTCAGCTCGCTGGTCATGAATGCCGGCACCAGCACCGACAGGGGCACATCATCGATACTCTCCACCGGCCCCATATCCGCAATGCGCATGAACATGGCCAGGTCCTCCTGCCGCGTCTGCGCCGCCATGAATTCCCGGAACGGGGCCACGGCGGCGGTCAGCGCTTCGTCCGGGGGCAGTTCCTCGGCCATGTAAGGCTGCACGGCGTCGTTGTAGACCTGGTCGAACACCGGCCACATGACGAACAGGGTGAGGAAGAATGCGAGGCCGATCAGCACCTGATTGGAAGGCGTCTGGGCAGTGCCAATGGCGTTGCGCAGAATACCCAACACCACGATGATGCGGGTAAACGCCGTCATCATCAGCAACGCTGCCGGCAGCAGCGTCAGAATGGTCATCAGCGCCAGCACCTGCAGGCTGATGCTGTAGGTGGTTCCCTCGCCGGTCTCCTGCACGGTCAGCGCTTCGAGCCCGCCCACCTGGGCCTGGGCAGGCAGGGAGACCAGCAGCAGCGCGGGCAGCGCCCAGCGGATGAGTAAAGGCCGGCTTGCCGTCATGGGTTCGTCTTCGTCCTCGCAGCTTTCAGACCTGGAGGACGGCACGAACCCGGGGGTTCAGCGGGGTTTGCGGTTCTGCATCAGCTCCCGGAGTCGTGACTGGAAGCCGCCCTGCATGTCCGCACCTGCCACCCCGGATGCCGGGCCGCGCCCGTCCTCCTCCAGCGGTTGGTCGAACACATGCAAGGTCCGTACCTGCCCGGGCCCAACCCCCAGCAGCAGTTGTTTGTCGCCGGCCCTGAGCAGCACAACCCGCTCCTTGGGCCCCACGGAAACCCCGGCGAGCACACGCAGTTTCCCATTACCGTGGGACTGCACTCCGCCCAGTCGCCGCATGACCCAGCCCAGGCCCACGATGAGCAGCAGCACCACTGCCAACCCGACGGTCACCCGCAGCAGCGCCGCCGTGTCCACGCCGGGCCGCGCCACCTCATCGGCCAGCACGGTGCCACTCGCCAGAATATTGGCGGCCGCCACCTGGATCCGGACGAAAAGCCGACGCCGGTCGCTCATCGCAGTTTCTTCACCCGTTCCGAGGGGCTGATCACGTCGGTGAGGCGGATCCCGAAGCGCTCGTTGACCACCACCACCTCACCGTGGGCAATCAGCGTACCGTTGACCAGGACATCCAGGGGTTCACCCGCCAAGCGGTCCAGTTCAACCACGGAACCCTGGTTGAGCTGAAGCAGGTTGCGGATACTCATCCGGGTCCGACCGATCTCCATGGCGAGGGTGACGGGTATGTCCAGGATCACATCCAGGTTCACGTTCTCGTCGTCCACCGCCCGGGCATCGTCGGTGAGGCCCTCCAGGCCGGCGCGCTTCACATCCCCGTCCGGAACTTCGCGCGCGGGACGCGGACCCGGCTGCTCTCCCGCCCCGGTGTCGCTGTCTGCCTGCTCGGCCAAGGCGGCCTCCCAGTCGGCCGCCGCCTGCTGCTCGTCGATCTCACGCGTCTCGTCGTTCATTGCTTCGCTCTCCCGGGCATCAACGGCGAATCATGCTCCACCCGTAACTGTTCCACGATCTTGACCGCCGCCTGACCGCCGGACTCCCCGTAACGGGCACGGAACACCGGCACCCCCTCGGCCTCCACCACGAGCAGTTCCGGGATCTCGCAGGGGATGATGTCCCCGGCCTTCAGACGGCGCAGATCCCGGAGACTGATCTGAACCTTGGTCAGTGTGCCGCTGAGTTCCACCTCGGCGCTCTTCATCTCCTCACGCAGGGAGCGGGTCCAGCGTTCGTCCACTTCGTTGCGGTCGCTCTGCACACCCGCGTTGAGCTGCTCCCGGATGGGCTCGATATTGGTGTAGGGAATGGTGACGTGGAACTCGCCGCCACCCCCGTCCAGTTCCACGTTGAAACGGCACACCACCACCACTTCCGAGGGACTGACGATGTTGGCGAATTGCGGGTTGACCTCCGAATTGGAGTACTCGAACTCCACCGGCAGCACCGGCGCCCAGGCCTCCTGCAGGTCCGCGAAGGCCTGATCCAGTACCATGCGCACCACCCGCAGTTCGGTGACGGTGAACTCCCGTCCCTCGATCTTGGTGTAATAGCGGCCGTCACCACCGAAGAAGTTGTCCACCAGCACGAACACCAGCTTGGGGTCGATGATGCACAGGGAGTTGCCCCGCAGGGGGTGGATGCGCACGATGTTCAGACTGGTGGGCACATACAGGGTATGCACGTATTCGCCGAACTTGATCATGTCCACGCCCAGTACAGAGACTTCCGGCGTGCGTCGCAACATGTTGAACAGGCCGATCCGGAACAGCCGCGCAAAACGCTCGTTGATCATCTCCAGGGTGGGCATCCGCCCACGGACGATACGCTCCTGGCTCTCGAAGTCGAACTGGCGGACCTCCCCCGGCGGGCCGGAGTCCTGCCCGTCCCCCACATCCCCATCGTCGATGCCATGAAGCAGCGCATCGATCTCGTCCTGGGAAAGGATGTCCTGATTGGCCATGGCTACTGCATCACGAAGTTGGTGAAATAAACCGACTCGAACGCAACGTCCAAGTCGTTCTCAGCCAGCACCGCATTGATCTCGTCCAGCGCTTGTGCCCTCAAGGCTTCCTTGCCCTCGCGGGTGATCATCTCCTCATAGCTCTGGCTGCCGAACAACAGGATCAGGTTGTTACGCACCCGGGGGAGATGCGCTTGCAGCCCTTCCAGCGCCTCCTCATGCCGCGTCATGACCTGAACCTGCGCTTGCAACATGCGTGCCCGCGCCCGCGGATTGTCCCCGGTGCTGAGATTGACGGTGATGGTATCCAGCGCATGGTAGATGGGTGGGCCCGGTTGCGGCGGTTCCTGCGCCGTTTCCTCGGCCACATCATCATCACCGCGGTCGAACATGCCCGCCAGATACAGCGCCGCCGCCGTGCCCACCAGCGTCATCAGGAAGATGAGCACCAGGAGCAGGATCACCAGCTTGCTGGTGCCGCCCTGTTGTTGATTCTCCATCCGTTCTTCGCTCATGGTGTCCGTCGTCGTGGTTACTGACTTTTCAGGAGATCAAGCCAGGCTCCACCTCCTGAAAGGTCAGTACGGCGCCATTTTATACCGGCGGGCAGGCATGGATCTCAGGCATGGGTCACACCAATCACGGCGGGCCTGCCATCGGCACGCCCCCTGACCGAATCACGCATAATGATCCACCAACCCCCTCGGCTCCATGATCCGCTCATCGGCGACCGGCGTTTCCGGCTCGTCGTCGCTCCCACCACCCCAGCCATCGCCGCCGCTCCCGCCATCACGGCCGTCGGCTGCCTGGTGCTGATCCCGGGAGACATCCACATCCACATCCTGGTGGCCGTTGTCCTGCAGCAACTGGCGCAGCCTGGGCAACTCCGACTCCAGCGCTTCCCGGGTCACGGCATGCTGGGCGGTGAAGGTGATCGCAGTCTTGTCCTCACGCACCGAGATATTCACTTCCAGCGGCCCCAACTCCCGGGGATTAAGCTGGATTCTGGCCTGCTGCACGCCCTGCCGGGCCATGACCATGACCCGTTCGCCCACCGCCTGCCCCCAACCCGGCTTGTCCATGGCGGTGTGTACGGTATAGGAAGGCAGGCCCGGCCGCCCCGGGGTCTCCAGCATCTCGGCCGTCTGGGCATACGATTGCAGACCGGTGAGCCCGGTGGTGTCCAGCCGCTGCGGCTGCACCGCCGCATCCTGTTGCTCCACTGAACGCCCGCCGCCCTGAAGCTGCTGGCGCAGTTGCACCTGCTCCAGCAGGGCCAGGCGCGCCGCCAGTTGCCTGCTCTGCTCGGGCAGCCTGTCGGCGCCGTCCTCCGCCAGCAAGCCCACGGCGGCGCCGTGCATGCGGTCCCCCGCCTCCATGAGCGCCGCAAGCTCGAAGCCCCCATCACCGGCGGGATCCGCATCCGGCTCCATGACCGGAAGCGGCAAATCGGCAACCGACTGCGGCAAGGCATTGCCCCCGCCATCCAGCAGCCAGGCCTGGAGGTCCTCCAGACTGAGGTCGGTGGCGCGGAGCACGTCCGACTCCAGCAAGGCTTCCAGAAATGCCTGATTCTCTGGGTTTTTCAAAGCCTTGGCGTCCAGCCTGCCGTCCAGGGCGCCGCCCAACAGCGACTGCAGCACGTTCAGACCCTGCATGGGATTGTCCTCGTCATCAAACCCGCTTCAACGGATATCAAGCAAATGCCGGGCCAACATACCGCTCTCCCCGTACTGCCCCGAACTGTACACAATCCGCCCGTATCCACCGGCAGGGTTCCACCGCGCACGCGTGGCACGCCCAACAGAACCGGGAATCTTACCTGGGAAGAGTGAAGTACCGGCGGTTGCTCAGTTCGTCCTGCTGCCTCTGCTCGGCCCGGTCAGCCTGCCGGCGTTCCGCCGCGCGGTAGCCATCCACCACCTTGTCCATGGCATCGGCCCGCGTCTGCTCCTGTCGCCAGCGGGTACGGGAGTTGGCCAGTTGCTGTTCCAGCCTTTGCAACAACCGCTGTTGCTGGCCGATGGCCTCGTCAAGCCGCGCGATGAACGCGTTGAAATCCCGCAGACGGAAGGCGCTGATGCTGGCCCCTGCGCCACCGAAGAACTGACGGCGGTACTCATCGCGGAAGACCTGCAATTGCTGCAGCCGTTCCGCCTCCGCATCATGCTGCTGCCGGACCCGGGCCATGTCACGCGCCGCCTGCTCCGCCTTGTCGTCCATGACGCCCTTGACGGTTTCCATGCGCTTGCGTCGTGTCACGGCCTGCGCCTCCTCGCATTTGTTTTCATTCAGATCTGTCTGATGCCGGAAACCCTGGCGTTGCACGGTTTCCGACCCCGCAACCGGGACCGGGGCACGGATCCCCGGCCCCGGTCGCATCCCCATGTCATTGTTCGAACAAGGCCTTCAGTTCCGCAATGCTATCACCCAGCGTCTCGGATTGATGCAGATCCTGACGCAGGAAGTGATTCAGCCGGTCCCGGTATTCCATCGCTTCATCCACCCGTGGGTCACTGCCCCGCTGGTAGGCGCCGACGCTGATCAGGTCCCGATTCTGCTCGTAAATACCGTAAAGCTGTTTGAAGCGCTGGGCCAGTGCCCGCTGCGCCTCATCGGTGATATTGATCATGGCACGGCTTACGGACTGCTCGATATCGATGGCCGGGTAATGCCCGGCGTCGGCCAGCTGCCGCGTCAGCACCACGTGACCGTCAAGAATCGCGCGGGCGGCGTCGGCGATCGGCTCGGTCTGGTCATCGCCCTCCACCAGCACGGTGTAGAAGGCCGTAATGGAGCCGCCGCCCTCCACGCCGTTGCCCGCGCGCTCCACCAGCCGGGGCAGCTTGGCGAATACGGAGGGGGGATAACCTTTGGTGGTGGG
Organism: Ectothiorhodospiraceae bacterium; assembly: GCA_020831885.1. GTDB lineage: Bacteria > Pseudomonadota > Gammaproteobacteria > Nitrococcales > Aquisalimonadaceae > LSCE01. Next base: position 15,436 of record JAFIFU010000011.1, on the reverse strand, counting down.
CGGTTCGCCGATGGACAGACCGATCTCCCGCTGCGCCTGGGCGAACCGGGTGAGGGAATCCATCAGCAGCAGCACCTGATGGCCCTGGTCGCGGAAATACTCGGCAATGGCCGTGGCCTGCATGGCGCCATGCAAACGCATCACGGGGGAGGCATCGGCCGGCGCCGCCACCACCACCGCCCGCTTCAGCCCCTCGGGGCCGAGAATGTCGTCGATGAATTCCTTGACCTCACGGCCCCGTTCCCCGATCAGCCCCACCACCACCACATCGGCATCGGTGTAGCGGGTCATCATGCCCAGCAGCACGCTCTTGCCCACGCCGCTGCCGGCGAACAGCCCCATACGCTGACCTCGCCCCACCGTCAGCAACGCGTTGATGGCCCGCACGCCCACATCCAGCGGTGCCCGTATCGGTGCCCGGGCCAGGGGGTTGACCGCCTGACCCAGCAAGGGCATCCGCTGTTCCGCCTGCAACGGCCCCCGGCCGTCCAGGGGGTCACCCGCCCCATCCAGAATCCGGCCCAGAAGCCCGTCGCCAACCCGGGCTTCGTACACACCCTCGTGCGGCGTCACCACCGCATCCGGCGTGATCCCATGCAGATCCCCGGTGGGCATCAGGTACAGACTGTCCCCGGCAAACCCCACCACCTCGGCCTCCACCGCGGTGGCGTCGGGCACGCTGATCGTGCACCGGGCCCCGACCGGTGCCTGGCAGCCTTCAGCCTCCAGGGTCAAACCCACCATCCGGCGGAGTCTGCCGGTGGCCACCAGCCGCGGTGGCTTCAGGCCATGCTCCCGGCGCCGAAGCCCCTGGATCAGCTTGTCCCTGCGCTCCGAAAGATCATTCACCGCGGTGTCTCCCGGACGTCATCGTCATCGCGGATACCGCCCAGCAGTTGGCTGGCGAGCTGGTTGAGCCTACGGTCCAGCGTGGCGTCCACGCGGGAACTCTCACTCCGGACATCGCAACCGCCACGCTGGACCGCGGCGTCCTCCACCAGCTCCCAGGCGCCGTGGTCCGCATCGCCGAAACGTTCCGACAGGAAGCGGTAATCCTCGGGATTGACGTGAACCCGCACCTGGCGGGCGGACATGGGCAACAAGGCCACGGCCTCGCGGATCACCGCCATCACCTCGCCGGGCTGCGTCTGCAGTTCCCGATGGACCACCTGCCGGGCCACCGCCAGCGCCAGCCGGGTCAATTCCCCTTCCACGGCTTCGTCCACCAGCGCCATTGGGGTGGCCAGTGCGTCCAGCATGTGGCGCAGGGATTCCAGTTGACCAGCCAGCATCTGCGACTGCCGCTCCCACCGGTCCCGGCCTTCGGCCTCGCCCTGCTTCAGCCCTTGGGCATACCCCTCCTGGCGGCCCTCGGCGTAGCCCTCATCCCGGGCCGCCTGGCGGATGGCTTCCATCTCCTCTGCCGTGGGCAGCCGCTGGATGTCCACCCCGCCACCTGCTTCCCGGCCCGTTCCCCGGGAGCGGTCGCCGGCCCGCTGCCGGACCTCCGGCAGTTCCCAGCGACTGACCCGCGCGGACCGGGCCTCCTCATCGGAAATTACACGTGTCGTGGCCATCGGCTGCCCGTCCACCGCTAGATGAATTCGTCGCTGCCCCCGCCCAGGGCGATCTGGCCGTCGTCGGCCATGCGCTTGGCCACGGCAAGAATCTCCTTCTGCGCCTGTTCCACTTCGCTGAGGCGCACCGGCCCACGGGCCTCCAGATCCTCCTGGAGCATCTCCGCCGCCCGGCGGGAGAGATTATTGAGAAACTTGTTCTTCAGCTCGTCATCCGCGCCCTTCAGCGCCAGCACCAGGAGGTCGCTGCTGATCTCCCGCAGCAGGGCCTGGATACCCCGGTCGTCCACCGTGATGAGATCCGGGAAGGTGAACATCAGCTCCTGGATCCGTTCGGCCAGCTCGGCATCCGTTTCCGAGATGTGTTCCATCAACGGCGCTTCCACGCCGCTGTCCAGGAGATTGAGGATGTTGGCCGCCGCCTGGGGGCCGCCGATACTGGAGGACTTGATCCGCTGCTTGCCCGAGAACTGGCGCTCCATGATCTCATCCAGTTCCTTGAGGGCCGCCGGTTGTATACCTTCCAGGGTGGCCACCCGCATGAGCACGTCATGCCGCATGCGCTCGGGGATCTCCACCAGCACCTCGGCAGCATGATCCGCGTCCAGGTAGGAGAGCACGATGGCGATGATCTGGGGATGCTCCAGGCGCATCATCTCCGCCACCGTCTTTCCGTCCAGCCACTTGAGCTGCTCCAGACCGCGGCTGTTGCCTCCCATCAGGATGCGATCGATGATGCTTCCGGCCTTGTCCTCACCCAGTGCCTTGACCAGAACGGTTCGGATGTACTCGGTATTGCCGATGCCCAGCGATGTCTGCTGCGTGACGGTGCCCACGAATTCGTCCATGACCAGGTTCACCTTTTCCTTGGTGACGTTCTGCACCGAGGTCATGGCCTGGCCCAGGAGCTGAACCTCCTTCGGCCCCAGATGCTTCATCACCGCCGCGGCGGAATCCTCGCCGAGGCTCATGAGCAGCACTGCCGCACGCTCGGCGCCGCTGAGTCGGGCTTCGTTATCGTTCATTCTCGTTCAACCAGCTCTTGATCAGATTGGCCGCCAGGGCCGGCTCCTGCTCCACGAGATCCCGGGCCACGTCTACCCGGTCCTGATGCTCCTGGGCCGTGGCGGTCCCCGGCCCGTACTGCCCGATTCTGGCTGGCCCACCCCCCTGGTCAGCCAGCCGCCGGGGTTCTTCCCCGGCCCCCTGGTTCTCCAATGCCGGATCGCGGGTATCCACTCGGTTATCACGGCCCACCGAGCCCGCGATCAGGGCCTTTACCAGGGGCCGGATCACCATCAGGATCAGGGCCAGCCCCAACAGGCCGGCGATAAGCCAGCGGCCCAGCTCGGCCACCACCGGCTGCTGCCAGAAGGGATCCTCCGGCAGCGGCTCCTCCTCGCCCACGCCGCGGAACGCGGCGCTGATGACGCTGACATTATCACCCCGCCCCGCATTGAAGCCTACGGCGTCCTGTACCAGCCCGGTCAAACGGTCCAACTCGTCCTGCGGCAACGGCTGATGCACCATCTGCCCGTCCTCACCCGCCACCTGTGGCTGATCCACCACCACGGCCACGGTGAGGCGTCGGATTCCCCCCTGGGCTTCGCGGATGTGGCGCACGGTCTTGCCCACCTCGAAATTCCGCGTGGCGGAGTTGGTGACGGTCACCGGCGGAAGTCCGTCCTCATCCAGCAGCTCGCCGTCCTCGCCGATAACGCCTTCCCCCGGGGGCTGATTGGTCAGTGCACCGGGTACGCCCATGGCCTGGGCATTCTGCTCCCGGCGTTCCTCCAGTGTCTGCTCACTGCGCACCACGGTGGAATCCGGGTCGAACAGTTCCTCGGTGCGCTCCTGGTGGGAGAAATCGATCTCGGTGCTGACCTGGGCCTTGACGCGGCCGGGGCCCACAATCGGCGTGAGCAGTTCCTCGATCCGCCGGGCGTAGGCATCCTCCACCCGCTGCTGGTATGCGAACTGCCGCCCGGACAACCCCATGGCATCGCTGGCGGGATCACGGGTCAGCAGGTTGCCCCGTTGGTCCACCACACTGACCCGGTCCTCCTGGAGATTGGGGACACTGCTGGAAACCAGGTGCACTATAGCCGCCACCTGCTGTTCGTTCAGCACGCGTCCACCGTGTAGCGACAACACCACAGAGGCACTGGGCTGGGAGGTTTCGCGGATGAACACGGTCTCCCGCGGCACCGCCAGGTGGACACGGGCGCTGTCCACGGCACCCAGGCTCATGATGGACCGGGCCAGCTCCGTCTCCAACGCCCGCTGGAAACGGGCGTTTTCCATGAACTGGCTGGTGCCGAAACCCTGATCCTGCTGCAGCAGCTCGTAGCCCACCCCCTGCCCCCGGGGCAGGCCCTGACCGGCCAGATGGAGCCGGGTCTCATGCACCTGGCTGGCGGGCACCCGGATGGCACCACTGTCCCGATCGATGCGGTATTCGATATCCGACGCCTGTAGCGCTTCCACCACCCGCGCCCGCTCCTCCTCCGGCAAGCCGGAGTAGACGGTCCGGAAGTTGGGGGTCTGGGCCCAGAAGAACAGCCCGAACCCCATGGCCAGTGCTGCCGCCAGCCCGGCCACCAGGCCAAACTGCCGCAGGTTGTTCCCGGACAGCAGTTGCTCCCAGGGGCGGCGGTCCCGGTTCGAATCCGCAGACAGGGAACCCGTCTGGGATGCGCTCAGGGTCTGTGATTCGGCCATGCTGCGCGCGCTCCTGTGTCAGATCACACCGGCATGTTGAAAATGTCGCGGTAGGCGTCGACAAGCTGATTCCGCACCTGTTTGGTGGCCTCGAAAGCCACCCGCGATTTCTGCATGGACACCATCACCTCGGTCAACGGGATATCTTCTCCGCTGGCAAAGGCATCCGCCTGGGCGGCCGCTGTCTGCTGCAGGCCGTTCACCGTGTGCAGCGCGTTCCGCAACGTATCGCCGAAGCTCGCCCCGTCGGCGCTGTCCGCCCCGGCGACCGGCGCGTTGCGGGCCTCGCCGGCCATGGCCTGCATTTCCTGCAGCATGCGGATCGCAGCGGCGTTATTGATGTTGTTGATGCCATTCATAACAAGACTCTCCAGTACTTGACGTGATCCGCCGCACATCCCGCAGGGGCGGGCTCACGCATATTCGGTCCCCATCCGCTCCGGCACGCGCAACCCCTGTTCCCGCATGCGCTGCAGCTTGTAGCGCAGGGTCCGGACGCTGATGCCCAGACGCTCGGCGGTGGCCTTGCGGCTTCCCTGGAGCTGGTTGAGGGTGTCAAGAATCAGACGCTGCTCCCGGTCCTTGAGCCGGTCATCCAGGGATGCCGGGGCCAGCCCGGCGACATCCGGCCGGGGCGGATCGAAGCGCAGGTCCGCTTCCCGGATCAGATCACCGCGGCACAACACCAGCGCACGCTGAATCACGTTCTCCAGCTCCCGGGCGTTGCCCGGCCACGGATAGCACAGCAGCCGCTCCCGTGCGGCTTCGTCCAGCGCCGGGGGCGCCGCGGAATCCTGGCAATGGCGATTGATGAATGCCTCAGCCAGCGGGATGATGTCCTCCGGACGCTCCCGGAGGGACGGCAACGCCAGGGGGAACACCTGCAGCCGGTAGTACAGATCCTCACGGAAACGGCCGGCGGCCACTTCCTCCCGCAGGTCGCGGTTGGTGGCGGCGATGACCCGGACATCGGTGGGAATGGGCATGGCACCGCACAACCGCTCCACTTCCCGCTCCTGCAACACCCGCAACAGCTTGGCCTGCAGGTTCAGGTCGATGTCGGCAACCTCGTCCAGCAGCAGGGTTCCACCGGCGGCCTGCTCGAACTTCCCCGCGTGGGAGCGGTGGGCGCCGGTGAACGCCCCCTTTTCGTAGCCGAACAACACCGCCTCCAGCATCTGCTCCGGAATGGCGGCACAGTTCACCGCAACGAAGGGGCCGAGACGGCGCGGGGAGTGCTCATGGATATAGCGGGCGAACACCTCTTTTCCGGTACCGCTCGCCCCGGTGAGCATGACGGTCACGGGGCGCTCCGCCACCCGTACCGCCAGCTCCATCAACTCCCGGGTCACCGGATCCCGGGCCACCAGACCGCTGGGGGCGGACTGGCCCAGTTGACGCTCCACGGCCGCCAGCAGTGACTGTTCTTCGTCACGGTCCGTCAGAAAATCGACGGCCCCTTCGCGTATGGCCTGCACCGCTAACCGCACCGAACCGCCGGGAACGGTCAGCACCACCCTTGGCCCACCCGGCCGCAGAACCAGGCGACGCCAGGCATCGTCGGCCTCCGGCTGGACCACGGCCACTGGAAAACGGCGCTCCTGCGCCAGCCGCAGGCCTTGCTCCACCGTGCCGGCAGACGCGACCGCGTATCCCGCTTCCTGCAGCAGGCGGCAACGCCGGCTTCGCAGCTCCTCATGGGACGCAATGACCAGGACGCTAGATTCCGACACCGTTCCTTCCTCCAGAGCCTGGCTGACGGGAATCGGTCAGCCTGTGGGTTCCGAAAGGGCTGATGCAGGGAGCGTGCCAGATGGGTGATCGGCAATGAGCTTCGGCGCCGAACGCCGTTGTAAAGGAAGACGTCCGTGATCCGCGCTGCGCGCGGCTACCGACCTACGGGTGAGCGGGCTTCGTAGGTCGGAAGCCCTGCGAAGCAGGGATCTCCGACAATGCGGCGATGAGCTCGGTTGACGTCGGTGATCCGCGCTGCGCGCGGCTACCGACCTACGGGTGGGCGGGCTTCGTAGGTCGGAAGCCCTGCGAAGCAGGGATCTCCGACAATGCGGCGATGAGCTCGGTTGACGTCGGTGATCCGCGCTCCCGCGCGGCTGCCGACCGACGGGAGACCGCAGGCAATAGGCTGGTCGGCGGGGGAATCAGGCCCGCTGGATCTCGTACTTGCGCAGCTTCTCCACCAGTGTGGTTCTACGCAGGCCCAGCAGCTTCGCCGCCTGGGCCACCACCCCCTCGGAGGCGTCCAGCGCCTGGCGGATCAGACCCTCTTCCAGACTGGAGAGGTAATCCTTGAGGTCGATGCCGCCTTCATCCCAATCCACCCGGATGTCCTCCGGCTGCATCGGCCCCTCCAGTTGCAGCGCCTCACCCTCCATGTCCAGGTCGGCGATCACCTGCTCCATGCTGGCATCGTGGAACTGTTCCGGGAGGTCGGCGATGTCCACCGTGCCATAGGGATACAGAATGGCCAGACGCTCGATGACGTTGGCCAGTTCCCGCACATTGCCCGGCCAGTCGTGCCGGCTGAGGGCGGAGATGGCCGCCGGGGTCAGCGTGACCGAGGCACGACCCTCGCCCTCGATCCGGCGCAGCAGTTCGTCCACCAGCACCGGTATATCCCCCGGACGCTCCCGCAGTGCCGGCATATGCACCGGGAACACATTCAGCCGGTAGAACAGATCCTCACGGAACAGCCCCTCGCGGATGCGGGCCTCCAGATCCCGGTGGGTGGCCGCCAGCACCCGCACATCGGCCTTGATGGGCTTGTTGCTGCCGACACGCTCGAAGGTGCGTTCCTGGAGTACCCGAAGCAGTTTCACCTGCATGTGCAGGCTCATGTCCCCGATCTCGTCCAGAAAAATGGTGCCGCCCTGGGCCATCTCGAAACGGCCCTGCCGGGCGCTGAACGCGCCGGTAAACGCCCCTTTCTCGTGGCCGAACAGTTCGCTCTCCAGCAGGTCCGGGGGAATGGCCCCGCAGTTTATGGGGACGAAGGGCTTGTCTCGGCGATCGGACTGGGCGTGGATGTTTCGCGCCACCACTTCCTTGCCGGTGCCGGACTCCCCCAGGATCAGGACGTTGGCATCCGTGGGGGCCACCTGGGTGATCATGTGGCTGACGCGACGCATGGGCTTGCTGTGCCCCACCAGCCGCTGCACCCCGGCCCGCACCTGGGCCGCGCGTTCACGGCTGCGGGCGTTGTGCACCAGAGCCTGCTTGAGCGCGCCCTGGAACTGTCCGTGACGCAGGGGCAGCTCCAGCGCTCCCAGGCAACTGGCGGAATGGTCGGCGGCGTGCAGTGCCGGCCGCCCCTTTTCGGCGAGGAAAAAAATCGGCGTATCCGGAGTCAGATGATTACAGGTTTCGAGAAAAGGCCGCCAGGCGTCCTCATCCTGATGGCCGGCAATCAGTGCCAGCGCCGGATCCCTGCCCTGGGACAACCACTCCTTCAGTGCCCCGGACGTCTCCATGCGCACCGCGTCGTGCTCGAGAAACCCCAGTACCGCCTCGACCGCCAGCGCCCGCTCCCTGTCCCCATCACAGATAACAACCTGGACCACAATCCACCCCTTATTCTTTTTACTTTTCCCGATTTCTGTTCGCCCGCGCGCTTCGCGGCGCGTCGGAAACATGACGGTAGAGGGGGAGGCGTCGCACATCAACCCGAAGATGCCGGATATTTGACAAAGATCACACATCGGCCCCGGGAACGCCGAAAAACCGGCACCCCAAGTGAACCGGGTCACAGAGTCCGGTTACCGGTGCGGAACCGCGATCAGTTCTGTGTCAGGGAAGAGCCGCATCAGGAGTAAAGGGGGGCTGTCGGCTCCGACTTGTTGATGTCGGAGATCGGCGCCTGCGCGCCGCTTCCGACCTACGGATGGGTACGCTTCCCTAGCGGGAAAACCGGGCGTACTGATCCACGGCACGGCGGCCGGCCCGGAGATTCTGCACGTCCACGCCGGCCGCCTCCCGGGCCTGGCTCACCAGCCGGAGCAGCTCCGGATCCAGTTCCAGCACCCGGGAAACGCAGTACTCAACAGTGCTCGCCGCGTCTTCCGGAACCGGAGTCGCAAAGAGATCCCGGGCGGCCTGCTGCCGCTGCGTCTCGAATTCGCCCACAGCCGTCCAGTCCCCACTCCGGGCCGCCCGCAGCATCTGTTCGGTGAGGCCGAGCAGGCGACGCGCCATCTGCTTGCGCTGGAGGACCGGATCGGCGTCGCGGGCGGCCATGGTGCGCTCCTACCCGGTCACCTGGAGCCCGGCGGACCCGCCGGGTGCCGTTTCCGGCTGGTTACGCGCCTCGTCGGCGATGCCGTCCCAGCCGGCCTTGATCTCGCGCATGAGGCGGGCCACCTCGTCCAGGCGGTCGGTGTCGTTGTGCAGATTTGCTTGCAACAACCGGCCCTGCATGTACTCGTAGAGACCGGAGAGGTTCTCCGCCAGCTCGCCGCCACGCTGCATGTCCAGGCTGGCGCGCAGGCCGTCGACGATGGAGATGGCCTTGCCGATTTCGGTGCCCTTGGCAGCGGCCTCGCCCCGGCGCATGGCGCCCTTGGCGCTGGCCACCCGGGTCAGAAAACCCTCCATCAGCATCTGCACCAGCCGGTGCGGATCCGCATAGTGAGCCGCCTGGTTGCTGGTCTGTTGATAGGCGTTCAGGCCCTGATTTCCGTACATCGCTCCACCTTCGGGGTTGATTACCGGTTTACACCCCTATTATCGGCTAACTCCGGGATTGCTGAAGGCTTGCCAACTGCTGGGTGAGAAACTGGCTGGTCTCGTTCATCTGCGCCACCATCTTGTCCATGGCGGTGAACTGGGCCACGTAACGGGCCTCCACCTGGGTCATGCGGCGGTCCAGCCGTTCCTGATCACTTTCCAGGCGCTCCAGGCGGCCGTTCAGTGCATCGGTCTGGCTGCGCAGGGAACCACCGCTGCTGACGAAACCGTCCAGGATCCGGTCCAGGTCCGCCATGATGCCCCGGGCAAAGGTGATCGTTCCCAAATCACCGGTCAGGTTACCGTCCACCCGGAGCTTGAGTCCGTTGGCCGGCCCGCTCTGGGCGGTAAGGAACTGCCCAAAGCCCTCGGCCTCCCGGCCGCCGATGCTACCCTGGACATCGCGACCGGCTACGGCTTCTCCCCCGGTTAGCCCCAGGGCAGCGTCCAGCCCTGCCGCCACGCTGGAGAACACCACCGTGGACTCGCTGCCGTAGCGCTGGGAGATGAACGAGAAGCGATCGCCGTCGAGGGCCACGGAGACACTGCGGCCGGCGTCCCGCAGGGTTTCCGACCCATTGATCAGCGCCTGCAGCTCCCGGGCCAGGTCCTCCGGCGTGTCATAGGTTCCCGGGCGCAGGGTGAGCACTTCGGAACGGGTTCCGTCCACGGAGACGCGGAAGGTGTTGTCACCCTCGGAAATGGTGATCGGCCCGCCGCCGATCGCGGCCCCGTTGAAGCGTCCCCGGGTGGCGAGTTCGGACACACTGACCCCATAGCGCCCGCTCTCGGTGGTGGAGCGGTTGCTGTCATAGCGGAAACCCTCACCGTCCACGATGCCGGTGGGGCTGAACAGGGCGGCCACCGCCTCGGGATCCCGCTCCAGCGCGTCGTTCAGCCGCTCGGCGTTCAGCTCCAGCCCCCCGTCCCGGCGGGTGACGATACCGATATCCGCCATGGCACGCACGCCGCGCCCATCCAGGGCATCCATCGGCTGGGTCAGGGTGTTGCGAATCTGGTTGATGATGTTGCGGGCGGTCGCGTTGCCGTTCAGCGGCCCCGCCCGTTCCGTCTCCGGATCATAGCGGGTGAGCTTGCGGATCTCGCCCTGCATGTCGTTGAAGGCCTTGACGAAGCCCTCGATGGCACTGCGGGCTCCGCTGTTGTCCCGGGTCACCTCGATGGCGGCCGGGGTTTCGGAAACCTCTTTGAGCGTCAGGGTCACACCCTCGATCAGATCGTCGATGGTGTTGGATGCCCGGGTCACGGCGAGCCCATCGATGGTCAGTTCCGCGTCCGTAGCCGCCCGGGTCTGCACGGTTTCCGTGCTGGTCTCGTTGAACGCCAGACGCTCAATGGCAGCGTCGCCGTCCGCGTCGATCAGGAATCCGTTCTCGGCGCCGCTCTCGGTGGAGGAAAACACCAGCCGTTCGCCGCTGCCATCATTGACGATATTGGCACGCACCCCCATGTCCGCGGCGTTCACGGCGTCCCGTATGCCCTGCAGGGTGTTGTTGCCGGGTTCAATCTGGATGGTGCGGGTGGCGCGATCCGGATTCTGGACCAGGCCCGTGATGGCACCCTCCTCGTCCTGCTCCACGGTGCCGAAGCGGAAGGTGAGGGTTCCGGTTCCCAGAGAAGCATCCCGGCTGGCATAGGCGCCGGAGGCAATGCTCTGGGCCTGGGCAAGCCGGCTGACCTGAATATCGAACCGGCCGGGCTCCGCGCCCTCCCCGGCGCTGACGGAAACCGCGCTGCTGTTGGAGGAACTGGCCCGGGTGGTGATGAAGCTGCCCTGCTGACCAAGTTCCCGCACCTTTTCCTGGAACCCGGACAGGGCGCTGCGCAACTGCCCCAGGGCGGAGATCTGGGTCTCGATCTGCTGCTGCTGGCGATTGATGCGATTCTGCTGCGGCGCCCGCTCGGCGGCCACCAGTTGATCCACCAGCCCACGTATGTCAATGCCTGAACCGACGCCCAGCGAACTGATCCCGCTCATGCTTCTCACTCCCTGACTGCAAATTCCGGCCGCCGGTGGGCAAGTGCTTGCCGCTCCGCCCCGGCGTGATCCCCCGCTTCACGGGGCTCCGGCGCCCGCACCGGACCGATGCATCGACTTTATAGCAAGAACGCTGCCAGCCGTAGGCCCGGCCTCAGGCCTCGGCGTCGAACAACAAGCCACGCAGTTGCTCGATGTTCTCCGCTGCCTTCATCAGCTTCTCCGGCGGTATCTGCCGGACGATCTCCTGGGTTTCCGAATCCAGCACCGTGATCACGGTGCGGCCGGAATGCTCATCCACCGAAAACTGCAAATCCCGGCGGATAATCTGCACAAACTCGTTGATCTCGCGGACGGCCGTATCCACGTCCTCGACCCGGACCGGGGCTTCGGGCGCGTGCTCCTGAACCGGCGGCGCGTTCCGATCTGCCTCCACCAGGTTCTGGGGCCGGGCAGGACCATCCGTGATCCGCTGGCTGAGGCCGGCGGCAACAGGGGTCAGCAGGGTAGCCACAGCCTTGTCCATAGGTGTTCCCTCCCGTCCTAACCACGACAGGGCGACACCGGAATCCGGTGCCGCCCTGAATCATCTGCCGTCGACCTGCCTTACCCCAGCAGGGCCAGCACGTTCTGCGGCACCGCGTTGGCCTGGGCCAGCACCGAGGTACCCGCCTGCTGCAGGATCTGGGCGCGGGTCAGGTTCGCCGTCTCGGCGGCGAAGTCCGCATCCTGGATCCGGGACCGGGCGGCGGAGAGGTTCTCCGATCCGGTGCTCAGGTTGGCGATGGTGGACTCGAAGCGGACCTGCACCGCACCCAGCTCGGCGCGGAGGCCGCTGACCTGCTGCAGCGCCAGATCCACCGTCCGGATGGCATCCGTGGCATCGGCACGGGTCTGCACACTGACACCATTCAGCGTGAAGTCCTCCGTGGCGACACCAGCCAGACCCAGATCGCCGGCATCAGTTCCGCCAACAGTGATCGTGGAGCCCACATCGCCCTGCAGCTCGATGCCGCGGACATACATGTTGGACTCTCCATCCCCCACTCCGTCGAGTGTCAGGCCATCACCCGAAGCGACAGCCACCTCAATGTCCGAATCAGACTTCAGCACAATGTTGGCACCATCGACTTCAGCCGTAACACCGGTCTGGGACGAACGATCATTGATGGAGCTCGCGAGAGCGGCTGCGGTGTCAGCATCGGTGGCACCGCCTTCAACGGCGATATCAACGCCATTGATGGTCACGGTACCGGTTTCAGCGGCGTCAAGCCCCGTGACTGCAAGATCACCGGTTTCAACCGTTGAAGATCGAACAGCCTGCACCCCGGTATCACCGAACACGGCGTTGACGGAGTTAACCACATCTTCAATGGACGCAGCCTCGGAGAGATCGATAGTGACCCCATTAACGGAGATATCCGCCAGGTCCCCGACGTCGAACGTGCCGTCGTCGTTCCCACCAATGGTGTTCAGATCGAAGGTGCCACCCTCCACAACACCGGCACCCAGGTTCGTACCCCGGGAATCCACACCGTTGACGCTGATGGTCTGATTCCGGTTGGCGCCGACCTGGAACACCAGGTCCTGCAGACTGCCGTCCAGGATGTTCTGACCGTTGAACTGCGTGGAGTTGGCGATGCGGTTGACCTCGTTCACCAACTGCGACACTTCGTTGTTCAGCGCCTGCCGGTCGGAGGACGAGTTTGAGTCGTTGGCCGCCTGCACGGACAGTTCGCGGATACGCTGCAGGGCATTGCCGATCTCGCCCAAGGCGCCTTCCGCCGTCTGCGCGAAGGAGATGCCGTCATTCGCGTTCCGGGTGGCCTGGTTGAGGCCGCGGATCTGCGAGGTGAAGCGCTCGGCGATGGCCAGGCCGGCGGCGTCATCCTTGGCGCTGTTGATGCGCAGGCCGGAGGACAACCGCTCCAGGCTGGTCGCCAGGGAGCCCTGCGAGGTGGTGAGGTTGCGCTGAGCGTTCAGCGACATGACGTTGGTATTGATGATCTGAGCCATGATCCTACTCCTGTTCTTCCTGGCGGTGCGCTGCACCGGCTGTTCCAGCGTTTATCCGCGCTGGGAGATTGTGCTCTCACGGGGTTTAACGACCGGCGGCGGTGGAACTTTACAGGGATAAAGGAATTTTTTTCGTTTCGGCGGATTGTGTGTTACGGGGAAGTGTTTCAAGGCGGTCCGTGGGCCCTGGGGTGGAAGTTGGTGCAAGGGGGCCGACGGTTGTCGGAGATCGCCGCTACGCGGCGCTTCCGACCTACCCGGGGATGGACCGGCGGCGGGGCGTGCCGCGGTCGGTCGCTGCCTGCGGGGCGCATCACCTCCGCGAAAGGAATGTCAAACGGGTAACCCTGCTGCGCAGGGCTTCCGAGCTGCGGGTGGGTGAGCCCGGGTCGCGTAGGTCGGTAGCCGCCCGCAGGGCGGATCACCGACGTCAACCCATCACGTCAACTCACAGGTAGTTGAACAGGCTCAGGCCCTGGATCTGCATGTAGCTCTGCTGGGCGGCCTGCAGGCCCACCAGCTGCAGGTTGAAACGGCTGATGGCTTCCGCGTAGTCCAGATCCTCCACCCGGGAACGGGCGGACTTGAGATCCAGCAGGACGCTCTCATTGGCCTCGGTCTCCCGATCCAGAGCGTTGAGCCGGGCCCCCACCTGGGCACGGTTATCCAGCAGGCCGTTCTGGGCATTGTCCAGGCTCTGGATCACGCCGTACAACTCGGTGTTGATCCGCGCGCGGGATGCGCCGCTGCCGGAATCCGACTCCAGCGTGTTGATCATCTGTTGCAGGGTACTGAACAGGGACTGGTTGCCGTCCCGCGTCATGGTGAAGCTGTCACCATCCGCCGGGGTGCCCTCAAAGGCCACCACCCGCCCATCGAAGGTGATGGGTTCGTCGGGCACATAGGCCCCGGTGGCCACCACGGCGCCATCGTCATCCGTGACGGTGTAGTCCGTCTCCTCTCCGATCACTTCGAAGCTCACCGTGTACGGGCCATTGAAGGCCGTGCCCGCCGGCGCCGCGCGATCATCCGCCAGCCGGGCGGTTCCCTGGTTGCCCTCGTCCACCTGAACGCGGAAATCGCCGTTACCGCCGGGCAGGCGCATGAACACGTCCAGCCCGTGATGACTGCTGGCCAGGGTGCGCTCCGGCCCCACCTGAACCTCCCGCACCTGCTGATCACCCTGGTAGATGATCCCGCCCCCGTCCCGTACGAAAGGCTGGGTGCGGGTTTTGGAGCCGCTGAACAGGTATTCCCCCTTGCCGTCCTGGGCGTTGGCCAGTTGCACCAGTTGCTCGTGCACCTGGCGGATCTCGCTGGCGATGAAGCGGCGTTCCTCCGGCCCCTGGCTGGCGTTGTTGGCCTGCACGGTGAGATCACGGGCCCGCTGGACCAGGTTCCCCGCCTGCTCCAGCACCGATTCCTCCACCTCCAGGCGCAGTTGCGCCTGGTCGATGTTGCGGTTGTACTGCTCCACCGTGGCCACGGCCTTGTCCAGATTCAGCACCCGGGTGGCGCCGGCCGGGTCATCCGCCGGCGTGACGATGCGCCGCCCCGTGGCCAACTGCTGCTGGGTTTTCAGCAACCGGGCCTGCTGCTCCAGGATGGACGAGGAACTCAATTGCTGGAACTGACTGGTGGAGATGCGCATGGTGCTCACCGTTGCACAGCGTCGAGTATGGTCTGGAACATGGTATTGGCCACCGTCACCACCTGCGCGGAGGCCTGAAACGCCTGCTGGAACCGCAGCAGATTGGCGGCCTCCTCCTCCAGGTTGACGCCGGACACCTCCTCCCGGGCGGCCTCGGCCTGCTGCAGCAGGGTTGTCTGGGCGTCCAGATTGGCATTGGCGCGGAGCGTCTGGGTGCCCACCCGGCCCACCAGGCCGCTGTAGGATTCCTGGATGGTGGCGTTGCCGCCTTCCATGAAGGTCCGATCGGCGATCCGGGCCAGGGCCAGGGCGTTGGTATTATCCCCGGCGTTATCGACACTGTTGCCGATCACCAGGGTATCCCCCGCCTCCGGGCGCCCGGAAAGCTGGAAATGCAGGCCTTCCAGCTCCGCGGGGACCGCTGCGGAATCCGGATAGGAACGCCCGCCATTGTCCACGGCCGGATCGTAAGGCAGCACACCCAGCATGGTGTCGGCGTCGTCATAGGCCACATAGCCGCCCTCCGCCGGGTCATAAACCAGGCGCACCTCGCCGGCCAGCGGCAGGCTGTCCAGGCTGGTGACCTCCAACTGGCCGATGGCCCCGTTCCCGCTGTTCACAGGCTGGCCGTCCACCAGTCGTGGGGCGGGGGGGCCCCGGGGGACCGGGGGGCCGGGGGGCGGGGGGGGGGGGGGCCCCGAGCCTATTTGGGCGCCCGCGGGGGGGGGGGGG
>JAFIFU010000051.1 GCA_020831885.1 Ectothiorhodospiraceae bacterium | reverse complement strand
CCCCCCCCCCCCCCCCCTTCTCCCCCCCCCCCCCCCCCTTCCTCGCCCGTCCTGCCCGCCCCCGCCCCCCCCCGCGGGCCCCCGGCCCCCGCTTCCTTTAGCCCCCCGCAAGCGTCGACAGAACAGCCATGGCTGAAAACGAATCAGAAGCCCCGGATTTCGAACAGGCCCTCAAGGAGCTGGAGGGGCTGGTGGAGCGCCTGGAACAGGGTGAGCTCACGCTGGAGGAATCACTGAAATCCTTCGAGCGGGGCATCGAACTGACGCGCCGGTGTCAGCAGGCGCTACAGGCTGCAGAGCAGAAAGTTGAAATTCTCACCAGCAAGGATGGCGACGCCCGTGTCGAACCGTTCCCGGCCGAGCCGGAATCCGACTGAGCGCCTGAACCGCGTCCTGCCCGGCTATCAACGCCAGGTGGAGGAGGCCCTGGGTCGGGTGCTGCCGCCGGCGGACACCCCCCCGGCCCGTCTGCACGAGGCCATGCGCTACGCTGTACTCGGCGGCGGCAAGCGCCTGCGTCCGGTGCTGGTCTACGCCACCGGCGAGGCTCTGGGGCTGGATCCCGCGGAACTGGACGGGCCGGCCTGCGCCGTGGAACTCATTCACGCCTACTCGCTGGTCCACGATGACCTCCCGGCCATGGACGACGATGACCTGCGCCGCGGCAAACCCACCTGCCACAAGGCCTATGACGAGGCGACGGCAATCCTGGTGGGCGACGCACTGCAGGCGCTGGCCTTCCGCTGCCTGGCAGACGCCCCCGCCGGTCAGGCGGATTCGGACGCGCGCCTGAAAATGCTGGCCACGCTGGGCATCGCCGTCGGATCCCGGGGCATGGTGGGCGGGCAGGCCATGGACCTGGCCGCCGAGGGGCAGACGCTCAACCTGCCGGAACTGGAAGATCTGCACATCCACAAGACCGGGGCGCTGATCCGCGCCAGCGTCATGCTTGGGGCCCTGTGTCACGCGGGTCACCACCAGCAGCAGTTGGAGCGGCTGGACCGCTACGCCAAGTGCATCGGCCTGGCCTTCCAGATTCAGGACGACATCCTGGACGTGGAAGGCACCACCGAGGAACTGGGCAAGTCCAGCGGCGCGGACAGCCGCCTGCAGAAAGCCACCTATCCCGCCCTGCTGGGCCTCCAGGACGCCCGCGAGCATGCCCGCAACCTTGTGCAGGAAGCCATGTCCAGCCTCACTGATTTCGGCCCGGAGGCAGACTGCCTGCGCGGCATCGCCGAGTACATCATCAGCCGGCGGAACTAGAATCGAGCCGCGTTCCGGCTTCGTTCAGGCACAGGAATCACCGAGGAGATCCAGCGCACCCGGCCGTCTCGAAGCCATCAGACAGGGTAGGATCAGGGATGCGATACCCGGCTGCGCACCGACTGCACCAGCGCCACCAGCCGCGGGCCGATCTCTTTCTCAACCCGTTCCCGGGACATGTGGAAGGACGGCCCTCCGCCGTTGAACGCCAGCACGTCGGCACCGTCATCAAGGACCAGCGGCACACCCACGGCATTCACATCCCGCTCCCAGTCACCCAGCGACATGCAGTAACCCAGTTCCTGGTAATCGCGCACAGCCTGGTGGATGCCGTCGCGGATCTCCGGCCAGTTCTCCGGATCCTTGCGCTGGATATGCTCCATCAGGTACTGCCGCTCCTGCTCCGGCAGCACGGCCAGGAAGGCGCGCCCCATGGCCGTCGTGGCTATCGGGATGCGTGAACCCACCTGAGGCCGCAGGGTCAGCGCACCGCCACCCTGACAGTTCTCCAGGTAAACCATGCTCAGCCGGTCCCTGCTGCCCAGGGAAACCGCCAGACCGACCTCGTCCGCCAGTTGCTGCATCAGCGGGCGAGCCACCTGCCGGATACCCATGCTCGCCAGGCAGGAGTAACCCAGCGCCAGCACGCCGGTACCGAGCTGGTAGCGCTCGAGCCGCTCGGAGTAGCTGAGATAGCCCAGCTTGGTCAAGGTGTAGGTCAACCGGGAGACAGTGGGTTTGGGTATCCTCGTACGCTGGGCGATCTCCTGGTTGCTCAGCATGCCGTCAGTGGCCTGAAAAGCGCGCAGGATTTCCAGCCCGCGTGCCAGAGCCATGACGAAATTCCGATCCTTTCTGCTTTCCTGGACGCTGCTCTGGAAATCGATCAGCGCTACCGGCCTCTGTCGCATGCTCTCCTCGCTCTCGCCGCGGGACCTCGCCATCAAACGCGTTGGGTCCGGGGCGCGCTCCTCATGATTTCATCATTCGCCGATGCCCCATCGGCGGGTCAGACCCACGGCCACCTGTTGGAACTATACACAGAGGGCAGCCCATTGCGAAACGCCGTTTCATTAAAACAAGCACCCATGTACTGGCCTGGCCGAACCCCGCCGGCTTCCGTATTGGAAGCGTCGCAATGTTCCGCAATGCGAAATATTGTTTCTTTTTTTGATTCAAGGCAGGCTGTAGTCCCTACCGAAGGGAAATGCTGACTGCGCCACACTTCAGCGCTACGTTGAACACTTCCCGAGGTCCAAAGAATACACCACCCGGAATGAGGAGCCGGCGATGATGCCCGAGTTCAGCGAACGCGTCCCGATACAGACCCTGTTGGCCCATTCTGCCGCACGCCGCGCGGACGCGCCCGCCGTTCATACCGTGGACGGCACCGTGGGCTGGACGGAGTTCTACCGGGATCTGTGCCGGGTGGCCAACGGCCTGCGGGCACTTGGGCTGGAACGGAACGAGACAGTGGCCACACTGGACTACTCCACCCCGGCCCACTTGGAACTGTACCTGGGAACCGTGCTTGGGGGCGGTATCGCCGTCCCCTTGTCGGCCATGGCCACCTCCGAGCAGTTGCACGCCATGGTGCGGGACTGCGGAGCCCGGGTTCTGGCCGTCTCCCGCGCCATGCTTCCCCAGGTGGAGCCATGGCTGGACGGGGTGCGGCCACAGCTCCTGGCGGGCGGACTGATCGCCATCGACTTCCAGGCCCCCGGCTGGACGCCCCTGAAAGACTGGGTGGCTGCTCAGACCGATACCGCCCCGGCGCTGGTCTCCGCCGCGGATGACGGTTTCAATATCATCTACAGCTCCGGCACCACGGGAACGCCCAAGGGGATTCTGCACGCCCATCACATGCGCGACGTCCAGATCCAGCGCCTGAGCGATTTCGGACTGGGCGAAGACGCCATTACCCTGGTGTCCACCCCGCTGTATTCGAACACCACGCTGGTGGCCCTGCTTCCCACCATTGCCCAGGGTGGTCAACTGGTGTTGATGGACAAGTTCAACGAGGCACAGTTCCTGGAACTGGCCGAACGACACCGGGTCACGCATGCCATGCTGGTCCCGGTGCAGTACCAGCGCCTGTTGGACCACCCGGACTTCGATCGCCGCGATCTCTCCAGTTTCCGCATGAAACTGTGCACCAGCGCACCGCTGCGCCAGCAGGTCAAACGTGCCGTGCTGGACCGCTGGCCCGGCGGCCTGTGCGAGATCTACGGCTTGACGGAAGGCGGGGTCAGCACAACCCTCAACTGCACCGAGTTCCCGGACAAGCTGCATACCGTGGGCAGGCCGGCCGAGGGAGTGGATCTGCGCATCATCGACGAGGAAGGTCGGGAGTTGCCGCAAGGGGAGGTCGGTGAGGTCGTCGGGCGGTCCAGCGCCATGATGGTGGGCTATTACGGCCGAGCCGATCTCACCGAGGCGATGTACTGGCACAGCCCCGAAGGCGAGCTGTTTTACCGCAGCGGAGACATGGGCCGGCTGGACGCGGACGGCTTCCTGGAGCTGCTGGACCGGAAGAAGGACATGATCATCTCGGGTGGATTCAATATCTATGCCACGGACCTGGAGCAGGTCCTGCTCACCCATCCCAAGGTGCGCGATGCAGCGGTGGTGGGTATTCCCAGCAGACGCTGGGGTGAGACACCGGTCGCCTTCGTGGTGGCCCCCGGACTGAAACCGGACGCCTTGCGCCAGTGGGCCAACGAGCGGCTGGGCAAGGGACAACGGATCGCCGCCGTGGAAGCCATGGACGAGCTCCCGCGCAGCGCCATCGGCAAGATACTGAAGCGTGAACTCCGGGACGCCTTCGTCGCCGGAGGGGCGGAGCGCGTGGAATAGCAATCACACCGCTGCCCGTCGCGGGACGGGCAGCGGACCGCACGAAAGCCCGGTTGACCGGCAAATGCGGCTCCCGCGGCATCGGATCACCACTGGTTCAACGATCGGCTGACTACACCATGACCCGTATCCTGCTTATTCGACACGGCCAGGCCTCGTTCGGTAGCGACGACTATGACCGCCTGAGCGAACTGGGAGAGGAACAGAGCCGGCACCTGGGCCGGCATCTTGCCGCCCTGCCCCACGAACCGGGTGCCGTCTACAGCGGCACCCTCCGGCGCCAGCAACAGACCGCGGATCTGGCCTTGACCGCATCCGGCGCTGACACGCCGCCGGTGGAAAACACACCGGCATTCAACGAATACCATGCCGGCCCGCTGTTCGAAGCCTACCTGGACCGGGTACTGGAACAGGATCCGGAGCTGGGCCACCTCGGCGAGGCGGTGCTGCGGCAGCGGCGCGCATTCCAGCGTGCCCTCGAGGGTGTGATGCGCTGCTGGCTCGCCGATCCGGAGCCACCGCCACCCGTGCCGGAATCCTGGGACGGTTTCCGGTCCCGCGTCACCGAGGGTCTGGAACGGATCGCCCGATCCCACGGCAAGGACGACACCATTTACGTCTACACCTCCGGTGGCGTCATCGCCGTGGGCGTGGCGGCCGCCCTGGAACTCTCCCCCCTGCAGACCGTGATGCTGAACTGGCGGGTCTATAACGGCTCCATCACCGAGCTGGCCTACGGTCGCCGGGGATGGTCGCTCATGGGGTTCAACGCCGTGGACCACTTTGCCCTGAAGGAACCCGAACGGCTGCTCACCTTCCGTTAGACCGACCCTATGTCAAACACCGATGCCGCCCGGAACAGCGCGGCCGAAACAGCCAGGAGAACCGAATCATGACAGGAAGACTCAACGAGCGCATCGCCATCATCACCGGAGCGGGCAGCGGCATCGGCCGGGCCACCGCACAACGGTTCGCCCGGGAAGGGGCGCGCCTGGTGCTTGCGGACGTGAACGCCCAGGCGCTTGCGGAAACCGTGGCCAGCCTGGAGATCGCCCCGGAACGGGTACGTTCCATGACCGCGGACGTCTCCCGGGAAGACCAGGTGAAGGCCCTGGTGGATGAGGCCGTGGCGGCCTTCGGCCGGCTGGACATCATGTGCAACAACGCCGGTGTGAGCTCCAGCCGGGAACCGGCCACGGAACAGGATGGGGAGGAATGGCGGCGGGTGCTGGACGTTAACCTGCTGGGCGTGGTGTTCGGCATGAAACACGCCGGTCGCGTGATGGCCGCCCAGCGCAGCGGCGCCATCGTCAACACTGCCTCGGTGGCCGGCATCCGCGCCGGCGCCGGCGGCAACCCCTACAGCGCGTCGAAGGCCGCCGTGATCAACGCCACCATGACCGCGGCCTGTGATCTGGGCGAATTCGGGGTGCGGGTCAACGCCGTCTGTCCGGGGCTGACCGAGACCGGCATGACCAAACCGATATTCGATTATGCCCGGGACCTGGGCAAGGAGCACAAGCTGGGCAGCCGCTGCGAGCTGCGGCGCTTCGGCCGGCCGGAGGAGCTGGCCTCCGCCATCCTGTTCCTGGCCAGTGACGATGCCAGCTACGTCACCGGCCAGGCGCTGGCCGTGGACGGCGGCAACACCGCCTCATTGAATCTTCCGGGCATGAAGGTCTGACGCAGACGGGCCGTTACCGCTGGATCGAGGAGTTCCCATGTTTGACCGCCACTTCGCCCATTGGCCGAATGACCTCCCGAAGGCAATCCGGTTTCCCCGTACCAGCCTGGGGTACAACCTCCAGGTCAGCGCCACACGCTTCCCGGACAAGACTGCCATCATCTATTACGACAGCCGCATCACCTATGCGGAGCTGAAACGCCAGGTGGACGCCCTCAGCGCCTGGTTGCAGCAGGAATGCGGCGTCGGCAAGGGCGACCGGGTGTTGCTGTACATGCAGAACGCTCCCCAGTTCGTGATCGGGTACTACGGCATCCTCGGGGCCGGGGCCGTCGTTGTTCCGGTCAATCCCATGAACCTCCGGGGCGAGCTGGAGCATTACCTGGACGACACCGGCGCCGGCACCGCGCTAGTGAGCCAGGAGTTGTTCGACAACATCCGGCCCTTGCTGGGAACACGCGGCCTCGAGCATGTACTGCTGGCCTGTTACAGCGACTACCTGACCGAGCCCACGGATCTGAAGCTGCCCGATGTGGTCTCCGCCCCCCGGATGGAGGTGAACGCCGAAGGCGTCACCCTCTGGCAGAGCATTATGGCGTCGGGCGCCGAGCGACCGCTGACGCCGGTGGCGGTCGGACCGGATGATCTGGCCCTGATCCCGTACACCTCCGGTAGCACCGGCAAACCCAAGGGCTGCATGCATACGCACGGCTCGGTGATGGCCACTGCCTGGGGCGGGTCGCTGTGGAACGTCATGCTGCCGGACCACACCTGCCTGAGCACGCTGCCCTACTTCCACGTGACCGGGATGCAGAGCTCCATGAACGGTCCCATCGCCGTGGGCGCCACCATGGCCATCATGAGCCGCTGGGACCGGGTCACGGCGGCGGAACTGATCCAGCGCTACCGGGTCACCCACTGGCGGAACATCACCACCATGGTGGTGGACTTCATCAGCAATCCGGAACTGGGCAAATACGACATCTCCAGCCTGATTGCCATCGGTGGAGGCGGTGCTGCGGTGCCGGCAGCGGTGGAGAAAAAACTGAAGGATCTCACCGGCCTGAGCTATGTCGAGGGTTACGGCATGTCGGAGACCATCGCACAGACCCATGTGAACCCCCCGCAGCGCCCCAAGGCCCAGTGTCTCGGCATCCCCACCTTTGACACCGATGCCCGGGTACTGGAGCCCGGCACCACCAAGGAGCTGGGCGTCGGTGAAGTGGGCGAAATCTGCATGAGCGGGCCACAGATCATGCAGGGCTACTGGAACAACCGGAAGGCCACCGAGGAGGTGTTCGTGGAGCTGGACGGGAAGCGCTTCCTGCGCAGCGGCGATCTGGGCTATTACGATGAAGAGGGCTACTTCTTCATGGTGGACCGCCTCAAGCGGATGATCAACGCCTCCGGCTTCAAAGTCTGGCCGTCGGAGGTGGAGTCCATGCTCTACGCCCATCCGGACATTCAGGAGGTCTGCGTGATCGCATCCCCGGACGAGAAACGGGGCGAGACCGTCAAAGCGGTGGTTGTCCTGCGACCGGAAGCCCGGGGCAAGGTGAGCGAGCAGGAGATCATGGACTGGGCCCGGGGGCAGATGGCGGCATACAAATGTCCGAGGAAAGTGGCCTTCGTGGAGAAGTTGCCGCGCTCCGGCACCGGAAAGCTGCTCTGGCGCGAACTGCAGGAGGCGGAACGGCATTCCTGAGTGTCGCATATGCCGGAAAAAATCGGCATACTGACCGCGAATGAAACCAACATGAATTTTGTATCACCCACCCCCTGACCCCATGTGAGGAGGAGAGAGAATGCGCAAGATGACGCAATTGGTAAAACAGGCGCCCTTGGCCATGGCAGCGGCTGCACTGACCCTGGGCGTCGGTGTCGGCACCGCCCAGGCCGCCGAGGTGGATCTGCCACGTACGCTGGTGTGGTCCGCCTATCCCACCGGCACGACCGGCTACAGCCAGGCGGTGGGTATCGGCGCCGTCCTGCAGAGCACGTACGGCACAAACCTGCGTGTGGTCCCCGGTCGCAACGACGTCGCCCGCTTCGAACCGCTGCGCCGCGGCCGCGCCCAGTTCGTCGCCGGCGGGACCGAGGCCATGAGCGCCCAGGAAGGCCTCCGTGATTTCGGCACGCTGAGTTGGGGCCCGCAACCCGTACGCTCCGGGCTCTGGAACCTGTCCGACGGCTGTTCGTTCACCATGCAGGTGCATGGAGACAGCGACATGCATACCGTGCATGACATCAAGGGGAAGCGCGTCCCCTACGTGCAGGGCGCTCCCGCCCCCAACGCCGGCTTCGAGTACCTGATGGCCTACGCCAACCTGACCTGGGATGACGTGGAAGTGGTGGAACTGGGCGGCTACATGAACATGATCGAGGCCTTCCTGGACAACCGCCTGGACGTGAAATGGAATGCATGCAACTCCGCCACCCTGCATCGCGTCGCCAACGCTCCGCGCGGCGTGCGCTTCATCGAATTCCCCCATGATGACGAGGAAGCGGTATCGCGGGTCAACGCCCAGGCCCCCTGGTTTGTCCCCCATATCGCCACCAAGGTGGTGGGTGTGGACCCGGGCGACGGGCTGGAGGTGTTCACTTCGCCCTACCCCTTGCTGGCAACCTATGCGGACACGGACGCAGACGTGGTTTACAACCTGACCAAGGCCATGCACATCCACTTCGAGGATTACCAGGGCAGCGCCCCGGGCATGGAAGGCTGGGCCATGGACCGTCAGGCCATCGAGACCTCCTTCGTCCCGTTCCACGAGGGCGCCGTGCGCTACTTCAAGGAGCTTGGTCTGTGGACGGAGGCGGCTGAGGCGAACCAGCAGCAACAACTCCGCCGCCAGGAGGTGCTGATGGAGGCCTGGGAGAACTACCGTGCGGATGCGCCCACGGATCCCCAGGAATACGCCCGGGGCTGGATGGCAGCCCGCTACGAGGCACTGGTCAGCAACGGCCTGGAGCCCCTGCTGGAACGCTGGTAAGCACCGGCGGATACCCTGCGGGCCATGGACAGGCGGAGCTCCGGCTCCGCCTGTTTTCGTCTGAGCAGGACATACGTCGCCTGCAATATTTCGCTGTGCGGAATCTTGTTCCGAAAACATTGACCCAACGCAGACTTCATGCCACATTCGGCATCGTCCGCCGCCGACGACGACGGCTTCCGATAACAATAAACAGGCCGTGACCGGGCGCCGGGTGATCACGGCAAACGGACGTATCCGGCAGCGCATTCTGCTTTACTGGAGGTTACCGAATGAGGTTCGTCCCCAACCCTCTGATCGGCGCCGGACCGGGCAACAGGAACAGGACCACTGCGGGACTCCTTCGGCGAAGGACGATGAAACCGATTGCCGAACGCCATTAGGTGAAGAGCGGGGGCCACCCGCATGGCACCCCTCCCTGACGGACACGCTGTTCAAACGAACCGGATAGCCACGGATATGACCGAATCCCCCAAACTGCCGCTGGGCAAGGCAGAAGAAGAAGCCGCGCGCCGCGATGCCGAGGAACAGGCAGCGCAGAAGTTCGCCACCCGCTACCGGCAGCTCTCGCTGCCCTGGCGCATCATCGTCACCTCGGTCACGGTGCTCATGATCCTGCTGGCCATCAACCAGATTTTCAATCTGGGCTTTTTCATCGGGCAGGTGATGCTGAGTGCCCGCTATCTGTACATCTACGCCGGCGGCATCCTGGCACTGGTGTTCATCTGCTTCCCGGCCGGCAGTTGGGCGCGCCGGGACGGCGTCCCCTGGTATGACCTGCTGGTGGTGGCCGCCGTGGTGGGCATCTTCGGCTATTTCGCCTGGAACGCGGAACGCATCGTTCTGGAAGCCTGGGAATACGCCGCGCCTCAACTCGCCGTTTACCTGGCCATGGCCACCTGGCTGATCGTGCTGGACGCCGGACGCCGTACCGGCGGCATGCCGATCCTGGTGATCGTGCTGATCATTTCCTTGTATCCCCTGTATGCGGACCGTATGCCGGACGTGATTTCCGGTGTGGCGATGAACCTGCAGGAAGCAGCCGCATTCCACATCTTCAGCGAAGAAAGCATGTTCGGCATCCCGATGCAGGTGGCCGCCCTGTTGCTGTTCGGTTTTCTCCTGTTCGGGGTCGGACTGCAGTACACCGGCGCCGGGCAGTTTTTCATCAATCTCGCCTTCGCACTGCTGGGCAAGGCCCGTGGCGGCCCCGCCAAGGTAGCGATCTTCTCCAGCGGACTGATGGGATCCATGAGCGGCGGCCCGGTGACGAACGTCCTGACCACGGGCCCCCTGTCCATTCCCGCCATGCGCCGCATCGGTTTCTCCCGTGGTTACGCCGCCGGCGTGGAAGCCTGCGCGTCCACCGGCGGTGTGATGATGCCCCCCATCATGGGGGCCACGGCCTTTGTGATGGCCAACTTCCTGGGCGTCAGCTACGTGCAGGTGGCCATCGCCGCCGTCATCCCGTCGCTGCTGTATTTCTTCGGTCTGTTCATGCAGATCGACGCCTACGCCGCCCGCCACGGCCTCAAGGGTCTGCCGGAGGCGGAACTCCCGAAGGTGGGCCAGGTGCTCAAGGACGGCTGGTACTTCATTTTCGTGTTCGTGCTGCTGGTGTGGATGCTGATCTACCTCCAGCGGGAGGCAACCGCCCCCTTTTACGCCACGGCGCTGCTGCTGATCATCAACCAGTTCACCAAACACCGCTGGGGTATCAAGGAACTGCTGGCCTATATCCGGGGCGTGGGTCAGATTCTTGCGGAACTGGGCGGCATCCTGGCCGCCATCGGCCTGATCGTCGGTGCCCTGCAAGTCACCGGCATGGCCGGCACTCTCACCAACGATCTGGTCTACCTGGCCGGCAACAACGTCCTGGTCCTGCTGATCATGGGTGCACTGACCAGCTTCGTACTGGGCATCGGCATGACCGTGACCGCCGCCTACATCTTCCTGGCCATTATCCTGGCGCCGGCACTGATTCGTGCCGGCCTGGACCCGATGGCCTCGCACATGTTCATCATGTACTGGGGCATGCTCAGCTTCATCACGCCGCCGGTGGCACTGGCCGCTTTCGTGGCCGCCTCCGTGGCCCAGGTATCGGCCATGCGCGCCGGCCTGGAAGCCATGCGGCTCGGTACTATCATCTATTTCATTCCCTTCTTCTTCGTGTTCAACCCGGCCCTGCTTATGCAGGGGGAATGGAGTGAGATCGCCATCGTGCTGGTCACCGCTTTGATCGGCGTCTGGCTGTTGTCCGCCGCCCTGCAGGGATATCTGATCGGCATCGGCACCCTGGGCGATGGCCTGGCGGGCTGGGCCTCCCGCGGCCTCATCCTGGCCTCGGGCCTGACGCTGGCCGCACCGGGCGGGGGCATGCTGGGCATTCCACACAGCACCCTGGTACTCAGCGCCCTGCTGCTGGTAATGGCCGGTTCCGCACTGGCTCTGATCCAGCGCAAGCGTGACGGCGAGCCGATCCGGCTGACTATGTGAACACCGCGGGGCTCCGGAGGAGGGCCCCCCTTTCCACGCCTGAAGCAGAGGTATAACGATGATCGAGTTCAACGAACGCACCCGGGCATTGCAGCAGAAGCTGCAGGACTTCATGGAAGAACACGTCTACCCCAACGAGGAGAAGTTCAAGGAGCAGCATGCCGCCGGCCCCCGCTGGAGCAACCCGCCGCTGATGGAGGAACTGAAACAGAAGGCGAAGGACGCGGGCCTGTGGAATCTGTTCCTGCCGGAGAGCGAGTACGGCGCCGGACTGACCAACTTCGAATACGCCCCGCTGTGCGAGATCATGGGCCGTTCACCCATCGGGCCGGAGGTCTTCAACTGCTCCGCTCCCGACACCGGCAACATGGAAACCATCGAGCGCTACGGCACGCCGGAGCAGAAGAAGCAGTGGCTGGAGCCGCTGCTGGAGGGCAAGATCCGCTCCTGCTTCTCCATGACAGAACCGGCCGTAGCCTCCAGTGACGCCACCAACATCGAGGCGGAGATCCGCCGCGACGGCGACGAATACGTGATCAACGGCCGCAAGTGGTGGTCTTCCGGCGCCATGGACGACCGCTGCAAGATCGCCATCGTCATGGGCAAGAGCGACCCCACCGCCGAGAAGCACAAGCAGCAGTCCATGATCCTGGTGCCGCTGGACGCTCCCGGGGTGAAGGTCGTCCGCCACCTGGAGGTGTTCGGCTACGACCACGCTCCCCACGGCCACGCCGAGATCGTCTATGACAATGTCCGGGTTCCTGCCAGCAATATGCTGTTGGGCGAGGGCCGCGGCTTCGAGATCGCCCAGGGCCGGCTGGGCCCGGGCCGTATCCATCACTGCATGCGCAGCATCGGTGTTGCGGAACGGGCGCTGGAACTGATGATCAAGCGCGCCAAGGAACGGGTTGCCTTCGGCAAGCCGCTGATCGAACAGGGTTCCATCCGCCAGGACATCGCCAAATCCCGGATGGAGATCGACCAGGCCCGGCTGCTGACCCTGACCGCGGCCCACATGATGGATACCGTGGGCAACAAAGTGGCCCGTCGGGAAATCGCCATGATCAAGGTGGTGGCCCCGAACATGGCCTGCCGGGTGATCGACCGGGCCATCCAGGTTCACGGCGCCGCCGGCGTCTGCCAGGATACCTTCCTGGCCTCGGCCTATGCCCACCAGCGCACCCTGCGTCTGGCCGACGGCCCGGACGAAGTGCATATGGAAACCATCTGCAAGCTTGAGCTGAAGAAGCACGCCTGATCAGCACGGGTGATACCGCGTGAAAAAAGGCCCCGGATTCCGGGGCCTTTTCCATTGGCAATGGCCGACGGGGCGGCCGCCGGGGAATCGATCAGCGCTTCCCTGGGTCAGCGGGTCGGGTCTTCGCTCACCTGCACGAGAAGCTTGCCGAAATTCTTCCCGGTGAGCAGCCCCTGAAAGGCACTGACCGCATTTTCCAGGCCCTTAACGATATCCTCCCGGTACTTGATCTGGCCGTTCTTCACCAGCGGGGCGATATCGGTCATGAACTCCTTGAACCGGTTGGCGTGATCGAACTGGATGAAACCACGCACCGTCAGTCGTTTGGTGAGAATGGTCCGCATGAAGCCCGGGAGGTGGTCCACACCCTGGGGAGCTTCGGTGGCATTATACTGGGAGATGACGCCGCAGACCGGCATGCGGGCGAAGTCGTTGAACAGCGGGATCACCGCCTCCAGCACCTTGCCGCCCACATTCTCCCAGTAGATGTCCACCCCATTGGGGCAGGCCGCGGCCAGGTCCTCCTTGAGCGTACCGGAGTGGTGAGAGACGCAGGCGTCGAAGCCCAGCTCGTTGACGACGAAATCGCATTTCTCCCGGGCGCCGGCCACACCGACCACGCGCAGCCCCCAGTGCCTGGCAAGCTGGCCCACCATCTGGCCCACGGCGCCACTGGCGGCGGAGACGACGATGGTCTCCCCTTCCTTGGGTCGGCCGTGCTCCACCATGCCCGCATAGGCGGTGAACCCGGGCATGCCCAGGATGCCGACGGCGGTGCTGATGGGGGCATCCTTCGGGTCGAGACGTCGAAGCCCCTTCGGATTCACCGCCGCGTAGGTCTGCCAGCCGGCGTGCGCCAACACCAGGTCGCCGGGTTTCCAGTCCGGGTTTCTGGATTCCACCACTTCACAGACCGTCCCGCCCTCCATGACCTGACCGATCTCCACGGATTTGGCGTAGGACTTGGCGGCACTCATCCGGCTGCGCATGTAGGGATCCAGGGAAAGATAGATGGTACGCAGCAGCACCTCTCCCTCGCCCGGCTCGGGCACGGGAGCCGTTTCCAGTTTCAGATGGCTTTCGTCAGGCATGCCCTCGGGACGCTGCGCCAGGATAATACGCGTGTTCTCTGCCATGATTCGGTTCTCCTCCGGTTATGAATCGCTGCGCTGGAAACTCGGCAATAATCAGGAATACTGTGCCAACATGATTGATCCGGGTTAGGCACCTCGGCCTCGAACGGGCCGCCACCACGGACTCCGGACCGGACGCGGCGGTGCCGCCCTCGGGTGTGGTGACCTGTCGGGAACCACGGTTCCGGAACCAGGCCTCGCACCTCCGCAGGCGTGAAGAGGACATCCCCCCGGTGCCCGGTGCGCCGTCATCGAAGCCACCGGCGAGGCGTCTTAAACGCAATAGCCTCAACCCAGCTTTTGGGCCTCCCGCCAGCCGGCCTCTGCGAGCTGCGCCGCACGGTCACCCATGGTGATCGCGCTCTCGCTTGAAGCGTTTCCATCCAGGGCGCGCTTGTAAACACCCTGGACGATGGCCGCCAGCCGGAACAGGGCAAAGGCCTTGTAATAGGGCCAGGCCTCGATGCCGCCCGCGCGGCCCGCCGCCTCCGCGTAGCGGGCAACGAACGCGTCCTCCGTGGGCATGCCCAGTGCCTCCAGATCCAGACCGCGCAGGCCCCGCATCCCCTTGGCATCGGCTTCCAGGCTGTAGGGGATGCAGCAGTAGGCCAGATCGGACAGCGGGTGCCCCAAGGTGGCCAGCTCCCAGTCCAGCACCGCGACCACCTCTTCCCGCTGCGGATGCAGCATCAGGTTCCCCACCCGGAAATCCCCGTGGGCGATGGTGGTCTCGTCATCGTCCGGCAGATTCTCCGGCAGCCAGGCCATGAGCTTGTCCATGGCCGGGATATCCCCGGTGCGGGAGGCCTCGTACTGCTTGGTCCAGCGACCGATCTGCCGGGTGATGTAGTTGCCCGGCCGGCCGAAATCCTCCAGGCCCACAGCCCGGTAATCCACACGATGCAGCCTGGCCATGGTCTCCGCGGTGGCGTCCATGATGGCCCGACGCTGCGCCGGCGTCAGATCCGCCTCCACCGGGTTGTCGATCACCCGGCCCTCCACGTAGCGCATCAGGTAAAAGGCGGTACCGATGATGTCCGTCTCCTCGCATAGGTGAAGCGCTTCCGGCACCGGCACATCGGTATCCCGCAGCGCGCGGATCACCCGGTATTCCCGCTCCACCTGGTGCGCCGAGGGAAGGAGTTTGCCCGGCGGCTTCTTGCGCAGCACATAGCGACGCCCGCCGGATTCCAGCAGGAAGGTCGGATTGCTCTGACCGCCCTGGAACTGCTTCACGGACAGCGCACCACGGAACTCGTCCGGCAGTTCCCGGCACAGATACTCTGCAAGCCGGGTCTCGTCGAAGCGATGCGCCTCCAGCACATCCACCAACTGAACATTACTCTGCGTCATGGGTTCTCCAGCATGTCTCTCCGCATACCCTGCATCATGCCTGAGGCCGGGTCACGGGATAAGGGTTCCGGTCCGCTCAGGAGACCATTTCGCCGCCGTCGGCAACGATGGTCTGGCCGGTCACATAGGCGCCGGCACGTGAGGCCAGGAACAGCGCCACACCGGCGATGTCCTCGGGCTCGCCGATGCGGCGCAGCGGTGTGCGGTTCTCCACCCGCTCCAGCCGTTCCGGATCCTCCCACAATGCCTTGGCGAAATCGGTTCTGATCAGCCCCGGCGCAATGGCGTTGACCCGGATATTGGACGGCCCCCATTCCAGTGCCAGGTTGCGGGCCAGACCAGCCTCGGCGGCCTTGGACATACCGTAGGTGCCGATGGTGAGGCTGCCCCGCAGGCCGGCGATGCTGGACAGCAGGATCACGGCACCGTCCTTCCGTTCAGCCATCTGCGGAATCACCCTATTGCACAGCTGCCAGGTGCTCTTCACGTTGGTGGCCATGATCTTGTCGAAAGCCTCTTCGGAGATCTCGGACATGGGACCATAGACCGGGTTGGTGGCGGCATTGCATACCAGGATGTCGATTTGCCCCCAGGTCTCCA
The DNA here is from genome assembly GCA_020831885.1 of Ectothiorhodospiraceae bacterium. Classification (GTDB taxonomy): domain Bacteria; phylum Pseudomonadota; class Gammaproteobacteria; order Nitrococcales; family Aquisalimonadaceae; genus LSCE01. Next base: position 8,555 of record JAFIFU010000051.1, on the reverse strand, counting down.
GCGTCTTGTCCACCAGCGTCTGCAGTTCCTCCCTGCGGCCGATATGGCAGGGTATGGCGATGGCCTCGCCACCGTCGGCGCGGATGGCCTCCGCCACATCGCGACAGGGTTCGGGCTTTCGGCTGGAAATCACCACCTTGGCACCATGGCGTGCATACACTTCAGCAATGGAGCGGCCGATCCCGCGGCTGGAACCCGTAATCAGCGCGACTTTACCGTTCAGATCAAACATGTTCGCATTCCTCCTGACTGACGCCGGGCCCGAACCCGGTCAATGTAAGGGTCGTATCCTGCCCCCGGTATCCGCATAATCCATGGCACACCGGGCGACAACAAAGGAGTTATCATGGGCCGTCCATTGAAACGGGTTCTGCTCACCAACGACGACGGTGTGTCGGCGCCGGGGCTGCAGGTGCTGGAGCGGATCGCCGCCACACTGGCTGATGAGGTCTGGATCGTTGCCCCGGAGCGGGACCAGAGCGGGACGGCGCACAGCATCACCCTGCATGAGCCGATCCGGCTGAACCAACTGGGGGAACGCCGTTACGCCGTGGACGGCACCCCCAGCGACGCGGTGATCATGGCCTGCAAGCATCTGCTGCGGGATGATCTGCCGGAGCTGGTGCTCTCCGGTGTGAACCGCGGAGCCAATGTGGCGGACTCGGTGGCCTATTCCGGCACGCTGGGTGCGGCCACCACCGCCCTTATCATGGGCGTGCCCGCCATCGCGCTGAGTCAGAGCTTCACGGACCCGGGCGAGATCCACTGGGAGACCGCGACGGATTTCGGCCCGCGTATCATCCGGACACTGCTGGATGCGCCGGACCGCCACCACGTGTGCTTCAGCATCAATTTCCCGCCGGTGGCACCGGAGCAGGTCACCGGCGTACGCCCCGCCACCCAGGGACGTGGTTCCATTCGCGGCGTGGATCTCGAGCAACGCACCGATACCCGGGGCCTTCCGTACTTCTGGTTCCGCTTCCGCCATGATTACCGCGATCTGCGTCAGCCCGGAACGGATGTGGATGTCCTGCGCCAGGGTGCCGTGGCCGTCTCTCCGCTGCGTCTGGAGCGGGACCACACGGCCATCTGGGACGCGCTGTCCCAACGCCTGGAGTCTGTTCACGGCAGGTAAAGCGTCACCGTCTCCGCGATACACGCGGGGCGATCCTGGCCATCAATGACGATCTCCGCCTCATTGATAAGCTGAATACGGCCATCGTCCCGCTTATTCACATCCTTGACCCGGACCCTCAACCGCACACGGGACCCGGCCGGAACCGGATTGGTGAACCGCAGCTTGTTCAGGCCGTAGTTCAGCGCTGCCTTGATGTTCTGTACCTGGTAAATCTGCTTGCTGAGCTGGGGCAGTAATGACAGGGTCAGATAGCCATGGGCGATGGTGCTGCCCCCGGGCATCTCGTTTCTGGCCCGCTCCACATCCACATGGATCCACTGATGATCCCCGGTGGCTTCGGCGAACCGGTTGATCCGCTCCTGATCCACAGTGAACCAGTCACTGACACCCAGGGTCTGGCCCTTGAGTTCGAACAGATCATTCACATCGATATGTCGCACGGAATTCTCCCCCGATGACAACCTGCTCCGAAGGCCCTGACTCACAATTCCGCAAGGCGGAACAGGGTTTCGAAAAGTTGCTTCGTGTGACAGGTACCCTATACTGATTCCCGCCTGTTGGAAAGGCCACGGAATAGACTGTACTGCATGCCCCAGCCGGCCGGGCCGCCGGGGCATGCAGCACCAAATATTTACCACGAGGAGGAGCTCATGTCGCAGGTCGTGACCTACGCTCGCGAAGGATCCGTCGGTGTCATCACCGTTGATAATCCGCCGGTCAACGCCCTCAGCCAGGCTGTCCGCCAGGGGTTGCGGGACTGTCTTGCCCAGGGTCAGGCGGATTCCGAGGCGCGGGTGTTGCTGATCCTCGGGGCCGGACGTACCTTCATCGCCGGAGCGGACATTCGTGAGTTCGGCAAACCTCCTCAGGAACCCAACCTCCCGGACGTCATCGCCGAAATGGAGCAATCCGACAAGGTGGTGGTGGCCGCGATTCACGGCACCGCCTTGGGCGGGGGGCTGGAAGTCTGCCTGGGCACCCATTACCGCGTTGCCGTGCCCAGTGCGAAAGTCGGTCTGCCGGAAGTGAAGCTGGGCCTGCTGCCCGGCGCCGGAGGCACCCAGCGCCTGCCGCGCCTGACCGGCCCGGCCGCTGCGTTGGAGATCATGACCACGGGCCGCTTTGTGCCGGCCAAGGAAGCCCTGGAACTGGGCATCATCGATCACGTCGCCGAACAGAACGATGTCCGCGAGGCCGGACTGGCCTACGCCAGGAAGCTGGCAGAGAAAGGCGCCAAGCCGCGCCGGGTGAGCGAGATGAACGACAAGCTGGCGGCAGCGAAGTCGGATCGCACCGTGTTCGAGCAGGCCCGGGCCAACCTGGAAAAATCCGCGCGCGGGCTGTTCTCCCCGTTCCGCATCGTCGACTGCGTGGAAGCGGCGGTGGGCCTTCCCTTCGCCGAGGGCATGAAAAAGGAACGTGAGCTGTTCAAGCAGTGCATGGACTCACCGCAACGGGCCGGCCTGATCCACGCCTTTTTCGCCGAGCGCGAAGCCGCCAAACTGCCCGATGTGACCAAGGAAACGCCGCGCCGGGAGATCAAGTCAGTGGGCGTGATCGGCGCCGGCACCATGGGCGGCGGCATCGCCATGAACTTCGCCAACGTGGGCATTCCGGTGACGTTGCTGGAGGTGAAGCAGGAGGCGCTGGACAAGGGCCTGGCCGTGATCCGGCGCAACTACGAGAACACGGCGAAAAAGGGCCGCATTTCCATGGATGACGTGGAAAAGCGCATGTCCCTCATCCAGGGCACCCTGTCCTATGACGATTTCGCCGGGGCGGATCTGGTGATCGAGGCCGTGTTCGAGAGCATGGACATCAAGAAGCAGGTGTTCACCAAGCTCGACGAGGTCTGCAAGCCCGGCGCCATCCTGGCCACCAATACCTCCACTCTGGATGTGAACGAGATCGCCTCGGTCACCAAACGGCCGGAAGACGTGGTGGGCATGCATTTCTTCAGCCCGGCCAACGTCATGAAGCTGCTGGAGAATGTGCGCGGCGAGAAAACCTCGCCGGAAGTCATTGCCACGGTGATGGATCTCTCCAAGCGCATCAACAAGGTGGGTGTCTGCGTGGGCGTGTGCCACGGCTTCGTGGGCAACCGCATGCTGCATCAGCGCCAGGCCCAGGCAATGGCCCTGGTGGACGAGGGAGCCACTCCCTGGCAGGTGGATCAGGTCATCTACGACTTCGGTTTTCCCATGGGGCCGTTCGCCATGTCGGACCTGGCCGGACTGGACGTGGGCTACCGCATCCGCGAGGAGCTGCGCAAGGCCGGCGACCCGAAAGCCCAGGAACTGACCTGGACCGACAAACTGGTGGAACAGGGCCGCTACGGCCAGAAGACCGGGGCCGGTGTCTACCTGTACGAGGAGGGCAGCCGCAAGGGCAAGCCGGACCCGGAGGTGGAGGCCCTGATCGAACAACACCGCAAGGACAAGGGGATCAGCCCACGGGAGATCAGCGACCAGGAAATCCTGGAGCGAAACCTGTACATCATGATCAACGAAGGGGCCAAGATCCTGGAGGAAGGCATCGCCCTGCGCGCCAGCGACATCGACGTGATTTATCTCTACGGCTACGGTTTCCCCGCCTACCGTGGTGGCCCCATGTTCTATGCCGACCAGGTGGGCGTGAAAACGGTGTATGACAAGGTGATGGAATTCCACAAGCGCTTCGGCGACGACTGGAAGCCGGCACCGCTGCTGGAACGCCTGGCCCGGGAGGGCGGCGCGTTCGGCGAACTCTGAACCCACGGAGAACCGCCCGGGCAACCGGGCGGCCTGCCTGTATTCGCTTCACGGAGAATTCCCATGTCTGACGCAGTCATTGTATCCACCGCCCGCACCGGGCTGGGCAAGTCCTACCGGGGCGCCTTCAACGCCACTCACAGCATCGACCTGGCCGGCCACGTGATCAAGCACGCCGTGGATCGCGCCGGCATCGACCCGCAGGAAGTGGAGGACGTGATTCTCGGCGCCAGCTTCCTGGAAGGGGCCCAGGGCCGCAACATGGCCCGGGTGGCTGCCATTCGCGCCGGCTTGCCGGTCACCACCGCGGGTATGTCCATCAACCGCTTCTGCAGCTCCGGGTTGCAGGCCATCGCCCTGGCCTCCCAGCGGGTGATGACGGAAGGGGCCCCGATCATGGTGGCCGGCGGCGTGGAATCCATCAGCCTGGTGCAGAACGACAAGATGAACGCGTTCCACTCCACCAACGAGTGGATCATGAAGAACAAGCCGGAACTGTACCTGTCCATGATCGAGACGGCGGACATCGTTGCCCAGCGCTACAGCATCAGCCGTGAGGCCCAGGATGAATACGCGCTGGCCAGTCAGCAACGCACCGCCGCGGCACAGGAGGCGGGCTATTTCGACCAGGAAATCGTTCCTTTTACCACCACGAAGATGGTCAAGGACAAGGAAACCGGCGAGATCAGCTACGAGGAGGTCACCCTGACCCGGGACGAATGCAACCGGCCGAACACCACGCTGGAGGGCCTGCGATCCCTGGAACCGGTGCGGGGTCCGGACCAGTTCATCACCGCCGGCAACGCCAGCCAACTGTCCGACGGGGCGTCCGTCTGCGTGGTCATGGATTCCAAACTGGCCGAGCAGCGCAACATCGAGCCCATGGGCATCTTCCGCGGCTTCGCCATCGCCGGCTGCGAGCCGGACGAGATGGGTATCGGCCCGGTCTTCGCCATTCCGAGACTGCTGGAGCGCACCGGCCTGAAAATGGACGACATCGACCTGTGGGAGCTGAACGAGGCCTTCGCCTCCCAGGTGGTGTACTGCCGCGACAAGCTGGGCATCCCCATGGACAGGCTCAACGTCAACGGAGGCTCCATCGCCATCGGACACCCCTATGGCCTCACCGGCTCGCGCCTCACCGGCCATGCGCTGATCGAGGGCAAGCGCCGCGGCGCCAAGTACGTGGTGGTGACCATGTGCATCGGTGGTGGTCAGGGCGCCGCCGGACTGTTCGAGGTCTGCTGATTGCAGGGGGCCCGGCCCCCTGCCCGTTACTGGAAACTCCGACGGAGTCGATTTGCATGGATATCAAGTTCACAGCCGAAGAGCAGGCGTTCCGGGAAGAAGTCCGGGCGTTCCTGAAAGAGAAGCTGCCGAAGGATCTGAGCGAGAAGATACGCACACACCGGGAGCTCACCAAGGACGATATCGTCCGCTGGCAGAAAATCCTGTACGAAAAGGGCTGGGGCGCGCCAGGCTGGCCGACCAAGTTCGGCGGCACCGGCTGGTCCCCGATCCAGAAGGCGATCTTCGCCGAGGAGTGTGCTCTGGCGCACGCCCCCTCCCAGCTACCGTTCGGGCTTTCCATGGTCGGGCCGGTGATCATGGCCTTCGGCAACGACGCCCAGAAGGAGCGGTTCCTGCCGCGGATCATTTCCGCCGATGACTGGTGGTGTCAGGGCTACTCCGAGCCCGGGGCAGGCTCCGACCTGGCCTCGCTGAAAACCCGTGCCGAGCGTGACGGCGACCACTACATCGTCAACGGGCAGAAGACCTGGACCACCCTGGGCCAGCACGCGGACTGGATGTTCTGCCTGGTCCGCACCGATCCGGATGCGAAAAAGCAGGAAGGCATCTCGTTCCTGCTGATCGACATGAAGACTCCGGGCATCACCGTGCGGCCCATCGAACTCCTGGACGGCAGCCGGGAGGTGAACGAGATTTTCCTGGAAAACGTGCGCGTCCCGGTGGAGAACCTGGTGGGGGAGGAGAACAAGGGCTGGACCTACGCCAAGTTCCTCCTCGGCCACGAGCGCAGCGGCATTGCCGGCGTCGGCACCAACAAGGCCGAGCTGCGCCGCCTGAAGGAAATCGCCACCACGGAGCGGAAGAACGGTATTCCGCTGATCCAGGATCCGGCGTTCCGGGCGCGGATCGCCCGGCTGGAAATCGAGCTGGAGGCCCTGGAGATGACCGATCTGCGGGTGCTCGCCGCGGTACAGCAGGGCACCTCCCCCGGACCGGAAGCCTCCATGCTCAAGATCAAGGGCACCGAGATCCGCCAGGAACTCTACAACATGATCCGCCAGGCCTCGGGCCCGGCCGCCCTGGCCTACCAGCCCGAGGCCATCGCGGATCCGGAGGCCCCGTATGCGGGTCCGGAGTACGCGCTGACCGCCGCGCCGGTTTACTTCAACAACCGCAAGATCACCATCTACGGCGGATCCAATGAGATTCAGAAGAACATCATCTCCAAGATGATCCTGGGTCTCTGAGGCGAATACGGAGCAAGCATCATGGATTTTTCCCTGACAGACGAACAGCGCATGCTGCAGGACACCGTGGAGCGCCTGGTGGCCGATCAGTACGGTTTCGAACAGCGGCGGGAATACATGAAAAAGCCGGAAGGGTTTGATTCCACCCTCTGGGGCCAGATGGCTGATCTGGGCCTGCTGGGCGTTCCCTTTTCCGAGGATGTGGGCGGCTTCGGCGGCGGTGCGGTGGAGACCATGCTGGTCATGGAGGCCTTCGGCAAGGGCCTGGTGCTGGAGCCCTACGTGGCCTCGGTGCTCACCGCCGGCACCCTGATCGCCGAGACCGGCAGCGAGGCGCAACAGGCGGAGATGCTGGAACCGCTAATCAGCGGCGAACTGCGCCTGGCCTTCGCCCACACCGAACCCGGCAACCGCTACGAGGAAACCCGGGTGGCCACCCGCGCGGAGAAGCGGGATAACGGCTACGTACTCACCGGCCGCAAGATTGCCGTGCTCCACGGCGACAGCGCCCACCGGCTGATCGTCACCGCACGCACCGCCGGCGACGAGGACGACGCGGAGGGGCTCAGCCTGTTCCTGGTGGATGCCGGCGCCGACGGCCTGGAGGTTTCCGGTTACCCGACCAACGACGGGCTCCGGGCCGCGAACCTGGAGCTGGACGGGGTTCAACTGCCCGCGGACGCACTGATCGGCAAAGAGGGCCAGGCCGCGGAGCTCATCGGGCTGACGCTGGACCGGGGCGCCTTCGCCGTTTGCGCGGAAGCCGTGGGCGCCATGAGCCGGGCCTGCGACATCACCCTGGAGTACATCAAGCAGCGCAAGCAGTTCGGTGTACCCATCGGCACCTTCCAGTCCATCCAGCACCGCATGGTGGAGATGCGTATCGCCCTGGAACAGGCCCGCTCCGCCACCATGAAGGCAGCGGCAAGACTCCAGGACGGCACCCCGGAGGAGCGGCGCAAGGCGGTGTCCGCGGCCAAGGTACAGGTGGGCGACGGCGGGCGCTTCATCTCCGAATGGGGCATCCAGCTCCACGGCGGCATCGGCATGACAGCGGAATATCACCTCCCCCACTATGCCAAACGCCTGGTGATGATCGACCACCAGTTCGGCGACGTGGAACACCACCTGAACCGTTTCTCGGCCATGATGGACGTGCCGAAGACGGCCTGACCCGCCGGCGCGGGCACGTGGGGAAGTGCACCGACACCGGATAACCGGAGGAGACCGAGACATGGACATGAAAGCGACCGATCCCGCCCTGAAGATGCGCTTCGAGGACATGACAGAATGGGATGTGCGGGTGCAACTGGCCGCGGCCTACCGGCTGGTGGCCCATTACGGCTGGGATGACCTGGTCTTCACCCATTTGTCCGCCCGCGTGCCGGGCCCGGAGCATCACTTTCTGCTGAACCCCTACGGCATGATGTTCCACGAGATCACCGCCTCGTCCCTGGTCAAGGTGGACAAGGACGGCAACCCGGTGGACGGCAACGGCAAGATCAACCCGGCCGGCTTCACCATTCACAGCGCCGTCCACATGGCCCGGGAGAAAGCCGGGGCCGTGATGCACCTGCATGAACCCAACGGCGTGGCCGTGTCGGCCCAGAAGGACGGTCTGCTGCCCCTCAGCCAGACCGCCATGCTGTGCCTCCCGCACCTGAGCTCCCATGAATACGAGGGCGTCGCGTTGAATCTGGATGAGCGGGAACGCCTGATCCGGGACCTGGGCGACAAGGACATGATGCTGCTGTGGAACCACGGCGTGCTGACCGTCGGGGAAACCGTGGCCCAGTGCTTCGGCAACCTGTATTTCCTGAGCAAGGCCTGTGAGATCCAGGTGCGTGCCGGTCACGGCCCCTACCATCTGCCGTCGAAAGCGGCCATCGAGACCACCGCCACGCAGAGCAAGGACGGCCTGGGAAGGGCCGGTAACCTGGCCTGGCCCGCACTGATCCGCCTGCTGGACGAACGCCACCCGGGGTTCCGGGATTAGGTTTATTGTCCTGATCCCGGGGGGCGGCCGGTGACCGCCTGGAGTCGGCACAATGCCGCCCGGATTGTTGGATCCGGCTGAACGGCTTCGAATCGGCCGGAGGGCTGGCATCCTGCTTCCGGACTGTCGGCGAGAGGGACCTCGCCGACAAGCCTACAGGGATGTATTCACGG
>JAFIFU010000050.1 GCA_020831885.1 Ectothiorhodospiraceae bacterium | reverse complement strand
CCGTGAAGCTGTAGCTGGGATCCATGGACACCACGCTGCCGCCCTCGGACCAACCCGCAAAGCTGTAACCCTCGTCCGCCTGGGCCACCACGGTCACCGTCTCGCCGTGTTCGTAATCCCCGTCGCCGGTGGTCGTTCCGCCAGACTGGGGTGTGGCAGCAACGGGCACCATACGCGCGATCGTTACGCTGTATGCCCGGGTCGTACCATCCTGGGCAGTCACCACCACGGAAATCACGTTATCCCCCCACTCCAGGGCGAAAGGTGCGCTTTCGGAACCCGACAGGACGCTCTCACCCGCCACGGTGACGGAAGCTGCGGAATCCTCGACCACCGGGGTGAGTTGGACCGAGGATACAGCGCTCGATACCGTCGCCGTGTAGCTGGTCGTTCCACTGGAGAAGGCGGGGGTCAATGCGCCTGCGCTCAGGGACAAGTCCGCAAGATTCGCGTTACCCGACGGGGCGCGGCTGAATGTGATGGTGTACGTGCGACTATTCGTTCCGCCGGGAGCGGTCACCTGGACGTCCACGCTGTTGTCCCCAACGTCCAGAGGAATACTTTGACTCGCCGCACCGCTGACCACCGGCTGTCCGTTGACGGCGATGGCCGCACCAGCATCTTCGGCGGTTGCCGTGACCGTAACACTGGTAACAGCATGCGGCACCTGGACCATGTAATCGGCCACCCCGGGCGCGAAGGGCGGATCGAGCATGCCGTCGCTTACAGCAAGCGCGGACAAATCCGCGGATGCGGACTCCTGCCTGATTGCGGTGAAATAGTTGAGCTGCCTGGGGCGGGAACTCAGGCCATTGGCATAGGCGATGACCACGTTGCCATCATCATCCAGGGATATCCCGTGGTATCCCTCGACGTCATCATCGACCTCGGATGCACTGGAAAGGCGCCAGCCACCATCCTCAAGATAGGCAACCTGAAAACGATTGTTCACCCGCATGGGGATGGCTACGCCCCCATCGGTGCTACTGACAATGCCCAGCGGATAGCCGGACATGGCTCGATCCAGCACCTGGGTTTCCCATTGGCCATCGGCCCAGTGCAAAGCGTAGGCATTGTAGAGGTCGCCACCGAGATTTTCGGAATACTCCGCCCACAGACTGCCGTCCGGCATACGGGTCAGGCCGCCCACGTACAGCCCGTTACCGTTGTTCTCGACGAGCGTCGCTTCCTGCCAACTGCCGCTCGCGTTGGTGCGATGAACCAGATCCCGGTCGGATGCGGAGTGTCCCCGGGTGAACAGCTTGTGGAGCGCACCGTTGCTGTCCGCCTCCAGAACGAACCGGTTGAGGCGGTCAGGGCTGTTACTCTGCACCTGGTGCCAGGTATCAATGGACCAACTGCCCCCGGTGCGCGATGCGAGCTTGTAGTAATGCATCCCGGCATCAGAATCCGAGAGATAATACATGACATGCGGCACTCCGTCCGGGGTGACGGTCATGGTGGCATCGAAAATGTTGAGCCAACCGCTTGGGTGGCTGTTGAACTCAATGAGTTCGAAATCCCAGATGTCGCCTTCGTACCGGCCGTAGTACACGCCGCGATTGGACGTAACCCCCGATCCAATGGAACCGTTGCCCACCATGTGGATGACGCCTTCGGGGTCGATCGCGATGGAGAGGCGATCGCTGAACGATGACAAGCCGACATCACCGGGAGCGAATATGGTGTGCTGCTGCCAGTCGGCTCCGTTCCAGCGCATCACGACAACACGCGCGTTCTCCCAGCCCGGCGCACTGCGGTCCAGGTGCAAGACATAGGTGTGCCCGTCAGGGCCGATCGCCCCGTCGGTGAATGTCCAGAAATTCTCGTCCTGCAGATCCCGGGCGAGCCCACCGTCCCAGGTGTAGAGGTCAGGCTCGGTGGTGATATCCAGCACGTTGCCGTCGACACTGGAGAGGTACGCGGTACCATCCCCGGTACCGTCATACTCGAACACGACAACACGGAAATCGGAATCGGCTTCCAGCCCGGTGACACGCAGGGAACTGCCGGTCCCGGCATAGACCACTCGCCAGCCATCGCCAACGTCTGGCGCCGTGGAGAAGTCCGCGGACCCGCTATAGCTCTCCCCGTCTTCCACAACCGGCGTACCCGAAGCGCCCTGGCGCATCAGGACGATACGCCTGCTGCCGTCACCGGGTGTCCACTGCAGTGACACGGAAGTCGGTCCGATGAGCCCGGCGGCAAGATCGGTGACCTGCTGTCCGGGGGTCGTCCCCTGCGCTTCAGGTTGGCTGGGATTGGCGATGGTGATGTCGTTGAAGTTCAGATTCCAGGCCGCGTCCTGGGCGGTATACGAGAAACGCAACTCCACCACTTCGACAAATGCGGCAAGTTCGGCACCCAACTGGGTCAATGTGAACTGTTCGCCAGCTCCGAAACCGTATGGCCCCACTGTTACGGACCGGGTGGAATGATCCCGCAGCGTTGCTTCCACCGTCAGCGTGACGACATCCGCCGCGAATCCCGAAAATCCGAAATCCACCAGATCAAAGTGGGACAGATTTTCGTTATCCGCCTTGATCACCGCGTCGGTTACGGACGTCCCGCCTTCGTTCAGGAACATCGCCGCTCCATCATTCTCGAAGCGGTCACTGACCAGAAACCGGTCACCTTGAGGCTTGAAACCATCACTCGCGATGCCAAGGCCCGCGAAGTCGAAGGTCAAACCGGATGCCGAAACACTGGCGACCGTCAAAAACAAGCTGACAGCCACCGCAAGACGCCCACCCCGACGCACTATATTTCTCATTCTTCGAATCTCGTATCCGCACGGCCCCACCGACATCGTCGTTGGTTCCGATTTTCCTATCGTTATTCAGGCCGTATCTGCCGACGCCGGAGGGACTGGAATTCGAGGCGGAGCAGCGGCACCCTGGCAAACCGACCCGGACCGGCTGGTGCCGATATGCACTTTGCAATGCCGGATGCTATCAGACCGGGCAAGCGCCCCGCATAGGCTTCGTTGCTGAACGGTGACGGAATTCACAGTTGCGGATGCATCATTGATTATGATCAATCCGGTTGTCGGAGATCCGCGCTTGCGCGCGGCTACCGACCTACGGCTGTCGTCCGACGGGCCGGCGCTCTCGCCCGGCTCATGCCGGGGTGAAGCAGGGAACCATCCAGTTCTCCCGGGTGTGCTTGAACACCACCTTCACCGGCTGCCCCACGCGGATCTCGTCCAGATCGCAATCCACGATGTTGCTCATCATCGACACGCCCTCGTCCAGAGTCACGTGGGCGATGGCATAGGGAATGGGGCCTGCCCGACGGGTGACGCTGAAGGTGTAGATGGTGCCGGTGCCCTGGGCCTCCACCCATTCCGTCTGATCGCTGAAGCAGTGCGGACAGATGGGGCGCGGATAGAAGTGATACTCGCCGCAGTCCTTGCAGCGCTTCACCAGCAGGCGCCGTTCCTTGGCGGCCTCGAAATACGGCTCGTCACCGGGGTTCAGTGCCGGTGCTGCCATGTCACGGTCCTGATAGGGTGTCGCCATGGTCATTCCCCCCGTTCCAGAATCAGGGTGGCACTGCCGTGCCGGGTGCCGATGGAACCACCCGTGCCCTGGGCCAGTGCCAGTCGGCAGCCCGGCACCTGCACCTCCGGATGGGCCTCGCCGCGGAGCTGGCGCACGGCCTCGATGATCTTGGTCATGCCGCCGCGGTTAGCCGGATGGTTGTTGCACAGGCCCCCGCCGTCGGTGTTGAACGGCAGCGTGCCCTCCCCGGAGATCAGGTTGCCGTCGGCCACGAAGCGGCCCCCTTCACCCTTGCGGCAGAAACCCAGGTCTTCCAGTTGCAGCAGCACGGTGATGGTGAAGCTGTCGTAGATGGAGACGTAGTCGATATCCGCCGGCCTCACACCCGCCTCCTCGAAGGCGGCTGGGCCGGACCAGGCGGCACCGGTGGTGGTCAGGTCGAAGCGGCCGCCGGACAGATCCTTGGGGGATTCACCGGCGCCCAGAATGTTCACCACGGGTCGATTCAGGGATCTGGCGATTTCCGGCCGGGTGACGATCAGCGCCCCGCCGCCGTCGCTCACCACGCAGCAGTCCAGCCGATGCAGGGGATCGGAGATCATGGGCGATTCCACCACCTCTTCCACCGTCACCGGTTTCGGCAGCATGGCGTTGGGGTTGTACTGGGCGTGCCGGGACGCCGCCACCTTGATCCAGGCCAGTTGCTCGCTGGTGGTGCCGAACTCGTGCATGTGCCGCATGGCGGCCATGGCGTACTGGTTCACGGTGAGCGGGCCGTAGGGCATCTCGTAGGGCACATCCGGCAGGTTGGCACCCCAGTTGCGCGGCTGCGTGCCGCTGGAGCCTTCCGAACGCGGCCGGCCGGCCAGGGTGATGAGGGCGACGTTGCACTTGCCCGCGGCGATGGCCTGGGCGGCATGGGCCACGTGGATCAGGTAGGAGGATCCGCCGGTCTCGGTGCTATCCACATGGCGCACCTTCAGGCCCATGTACTCGATCATGCTCAGCGCACCCAGCCCCGGGGCATCACCGGCGCAGAAGTAGCCGTCCACATCGGATTTGCTCAGCCCCGCGTCGGCCAACGCGCCCCGGGCGCATTCGGCGTGAAGCTGGGCGACGGAATGCTCCGGCGCCTTCCGCAACGGGTGCTCGAAGGCACCGGCGATGCAGGCCTTTCCCTTGATGCTCATGCGGGTCTCCCGGAATTCTCGTGATTATTGGCACGCGCCATCGGCACCCATCCCGGCGCACGCTGGCCCGGGCAAGTCTAGGAAGCCCGCCGCCGGACGCCAATTGCCAGAATGCCCAATCCGCTTGGCGGATTCGCTCAGGGCTTCCACCGGGCGCACCCTGGAAGCCGCCGGATCCCGCCCCGCCTGAGCACCCTGTGGCCGAAACCATACCAGGACACGGAGACATGGCAATGCCGTCTGAAAGCTTAGTAAGATGTGGGCAGGGACCTCGACCTCATCCGCAACAATCACAACAAGGCGCACTCCCGGTGCGCCGGAGGAGGAAGCTCCATGATCAAGCGCATAAGTATGTCTTCGGTCAAAGCCGTTGAACGCTGGCTGCCGGACCCGTACGTACTCGTCCTGCTGCTGACCCTGATCGTGTTCGCCCTGGGCATGGTGATTGAGCGCGAAAGCCCGGTGCAGATGATCGAACACTGGGGCAACGGATTCTGGAACCTGCTGACCTTCGCCATGCAGATGGTGTTGATTCTGGTCACCGGCTGGGTGCTGGCCAGCACACCGTTCTTCCGCCGCATCCTGGCGGCCGTGGCGACGCTGGCGAAAACCCCCGGCCAGGCCATTATCCTGGTCACCCTGGTGTCCATGCTGGCGGCCTGGATCAACTGGGGCTTCGGGCTGGTGATCGGCGCCATGTTCGGCCGCCAACTGGCACGGCAGGTGGCGGGCGTGGACTATCGCCTGCTCATCGCCAGCGCCTACAGCGGCTTTATCATCTGGCACGGAGGGCTGGCCGGATCGGTGCCGCTGGTCATCGCCACGGAAGGCCACTTCATGCAGGAGCAGATGGGCGTGGTGAGCACCGGCACCACCATCTTCTCCGCATACAACCTGTTGTTGATCCTGGTGCTGGTCATCGTGCTGCCGCTGCTCAACCGGCTGATGATGCCCAGGCCCGAAGACACGGTGACGGTGGACCCGAAAAAACTGGAGGACACCCCCGAGGTTCCCCAGGAGAAGGAGCCCACGCCTGCAACCCGGCTGGAGAACAGCCTGCTGCTTTCCCAGGCCGTGGGGATCATGGGGCTGGTGTTCATCGCCTATTACTTCCTGGTGAACAGCGGCACCCTGAACCTGAACATCGTGAACTTCATCTTCCTGTTTCTGGGGATCATCCTGCATGGCCGGCCCATGCAGTTCCTGACCGCGCTGCAGGAGGCCGTGAAGGGTGCCAGCGGCATCATCATCCAGTTCCCGTTCTATGCCGGGATCATGGGCATGATGGTGGGTTCCGGCCTGGCGGCCACCTTCTCCGGCGGCTTCGTGGCCATCGCCAACGAGACCACGCTGCCCCTGTTCACCTTCCTGGCGGCGGGCCTGGTGAACGTGTTCGTGCCTTCCGGCGGCGGGCAGTGGGCAGTGCAGGCGCCGGTGATGATTCCGGCCGCCATGGAACTGGGGGCGGACCTGTCCCGTACCGCCATGGCCGTGGCCTGGGGCGACGCCTGGACCAACCTGATCCAGCCGTTCTGGGCCCTGCCCGCACTGGCTATCGCCGGGCTGCGTGCCAAGGACATCATGGGCTTCTGCCTGATCGCCCTGGTGGTGTCCGGCGTGATCATCGGCCTGGGATTGATGTTCTTCCCCGGCTGACCACCGGGCGGGGGCGGTGAGGCCGCCCCCGCCATCGGACCATGCGGAAGGTGTGACGTTGACGTCGGAGATCCCTGCTTCGCAGGGCTTCCGACCTACGAACACCGGCCGCGGGTAGGTCGGTAGCCGCCTGAAGGGCGGATCACCGATGTCGTGAAAACCCCGCAGCGTTACCGTCGGAGATCCCTGCTTCGCAGGGCTTCCGACCTACGCGAAGTGGTCAGAACCGGACCCGTGGCTTGCGACCTACGCGGGTTCGCCATGCTCCGGGCTGCGTAGGTCGGAAGCGGCGCGGAGCGCCGATCTCCGACATCAGCCCGACCGGGCACATTCCCGTCAGCGCGGCGGCGATTCCTCCGCCAGGCGCGTGGCCAGCTCGCGCAGATCCCGCTTCACGACTTTGCCGTTGGGGTTCCGCGGCAGACTCTCCTCCAGGAACGCGACGAAATCCGGCACCTGGTAATCCGCCAGCCGCTGGGCGCAGTAATCGCGGATCTCCTGCTCCGTGGCCGCGCTCCCCTCCTTCAGCGTGACAAAGGCCTGCACCTTCTCCCCCAGCACCGGATCGGGCCGTGCCACCACGGCGCATTCCGCCACCGCCGGATGGTAGGACAGCACGTTTTCCACCTCGGCGCTGAACACCTTGTAGCCGCCGCGGTTGATCATGTCCTTCAAGCGGTCGAATACGCGCACGTAGCCTTCCTTGTCGATGCTGCCGATATCCCCGGAGCGCCAGTAGCCGCCAATAAAGTTCTCGCGGGTGGCGTCCGGCCGGTTCCAGTAGCCTTTCACCACCATCGGACCGCTGATCCAGATCTCGCCGGGCTCGCCGGGGGCCACCTCACGCCCGTCCGCATCCATGATCCGGACGTCGCCGCAGGGAACCACCCGGCCCACGGTATCCCCATACCCGGCGATCGCCCCGGCGGGCATCACCGTGGTGGGCGAGGTGGTTTCGGTGGCGCCGTAGGCGTTCACCAGAACCAGGTTCGGCAGCACCTCGCCCAGGCGCCGGATGGTGGCCTCGGGCATGGGGGCGCCGCCAAAGGCGCCGATCCGCCAGTGGCTGAGGTCGTGCTCCCGGAAATCCGCGCGCATCAGGCACAAGTTGTACATGGCCGGAACCAGCAGGCCGTAGGTCATCCGCTCCGTTTCGGCCAGACGGTTGAAGGCGCGGGCATCGAACTGCCGCATGAGGATGGTACAACCGGCCACCCGCACCATGGCCAGAATGATGGCCACCAGCCCGGTCACATGACTGGCGGGCACCGCCAGGATGGAGCGCTCTCCCTGCCGCAACCCCAGGCACTGCTCGAAGTGGATAAGGGAGTGGATGATGCTCAGGTGCGTGAGCATGGCCCCTTTGGGGTGCCCGGTGGTGCCGGACGTGTAGAGGATCACCGCCGTGTCCTCTTCCGCCACATCGGCGGCGGGCAGGGGTTCCGCCGGTTCCAGCAGCGCATCAAACGGCTCGGCGCCGGCGGCCCAACCACCGACCACGAACCGGAATTCCAGTTCGGGCAGCGCGTCGGCCGGCGGCAGCCGTTCAGCCAGGTCCGCCTCCAACAGCAGGGCCCGGGCACCGCAGTTGTCCAGGATGTAGCGCAAACCCTCGCCCCGCTCGCGGATGGTCACGGGAACGGCGATGGCGCCCAGCCGGCTTGCAGCCAGCAGCCCCTGGACGAACTCGGGACAGTTGCCCAGCAGCAGCGCCACCCGGTCGCCGGGCCGGATGCCCCGGCGGGCCAGGTTGGCGGCAATGCAATCCACGCGGGCGTCCAGCTCCGCGTAGCTGCAGCGGCCGCCGTCCCAGACCAGGGCGTCGGCATCCGCCGCCGCAGCCACCGCTTCCCGGAAGACCTGGTCCAGCGACGCGGGGCGATCCAGGAAGCAACGCACCAGGCGGTCGCCGTAATGGCCTTCGTACCGCATGGGCGCCAGGTTCTTGACCGGCCAGTGCATGCTGACTCCTCCCGGATGGCTTGCAGTACTCAGGCCACCTCGAACAGCCCGGCCGCCCCCATGCCGCCGCCAACACACATGGAGACCACCACGTACTTCACGCCGCGCCGCTTGCCCTCGATCAGGGCATGCCCCACCAGACGGGAGCCGGTCATGCCGTAGGGGTGGCCGATGGCGATACTGCCGCCGTTGACGTTGTAGATTGACGGATCGATACCCAGATGATCCCGGCAGTACAGGACCTGACACGCGAAAGCCTCGTTCAGCTCCCACAGGCCGATGTCGTCCACGCTCAATCCGTGCTGCTTGAGCAGCTTGGGGATAGCGTAGATCGGCCCGATACCCATCTCCTCCGGCGGGCAGCCGGCCACGGCCATGCCTCGGTAGATGCCCAGCGGCTCCAGACCGCGCTGTTCCGCCAGGCGGCTGTCCATGAGCATGCAGGCGGAGGCGCCGTCGGAGAGCTGGCTGGCGTTACCGGCGGTGATCACGCCGCCGTCGAGCACCGGCTTGAGCCCTTCCAGGTCCGCTAGCGTGGTCTGGGGACGGTTGCCCTCATCCTTGGAGAGGGTGACCTCCCGGTAGCTGACTTCCTTGGTTTCCCGGTCCACCACGGCCTGGGTGGCGGTGATGGGCACGACTTCCTGATCCAGCAGGCCCTGCTCCTGTGCCGCCGCGGTACGGCGCTGGGATTCCAGCGCGTAGGCATCCTGCACTTCCCGGCTGATGTCGTACTTCTTGGAGACGAATTCCGCCGTCTGCAGCATGGGCATGTAGGCATGCTCGGCCTGGGCGATGACATTGGGGTCGGTTTCCGCGGCCACCCATTCCATGTACCGGTTCTGCACGGCGGAGATGTTGTCCTGTCCCCCGGCCAGCACGATGCGCATGCCGTCGCCGGTGATCTGCTTCGCAGCGGTGGCCACGGCCATCAGGCCGGAGGAGCACTGGCGGTCCATGGTCTGGCCGGAAACGGTGGCCGGCAGGCCGGCCGCCAGGGTGGCGTTGCGGGCCAGGTTCATCCCGGCGGTACCGGCGGTGAGCACCGTACCGATGATCACGTCGTCGATCTCCTCGCCATCGACCCCGGCGCGCTCCACGGCGTGGCGCATGGCATGGGCCATGAGCGTGGGCGATTTGATGTTGTTCAGGGAACCCCTGAAGGCACGTCCGATAGGCGTGCGGGCGGTGGAAACGATAACGGCGTCACCCATGGTGTTCTCCTCCTGCGCCCACAGGGCGCGTGCTGGTCAGTGTTGGTTGTTGACGTCGGAGATCGGCGCTTCGCGCCGCTTCCGACCTACGCGGCACCCGACCCACACGGCCCGAGCCGTAGGTCGGTAGCCGCCCGCAGGGCGGATCACCGACGTCACAAAATCCCGCAGCGTCACCGTCGGAGATCGGCGCTGCGCGCCGCTTCCGACCTACCCGGCACCCGATCCCCACGGCCCGAACCGTAGGTCGGTAGCCGCCCGCAGGGCGGATCACCGACGTCACAAAATCCCCGCTTCGTTACCCGTCAAACGGCCAGTCGGCGAAGCGCAGGCCGTCGGCGACCATGCGCTCCAGCAACGCCGCCTGATCCCAGTAGCCGTGGGCGTTGCCCCGGGCTTCCCCGTAGTGGGCCAGCCGCCGGGCGATCTCCGGTACACCGATGGTGTCCGCCCAGAACATGGGGCCGCCCAGCCAGTCCGGGAAACCGTAGCCGTTGATCCAGACGGTATCGATATCCCCGGGGCGGTAGCTGATGCCCTCCTCCAGGATACGCGCGCCCTCGTTGATCAGCGGATACAGGCAGCGCTCGATGATCTCCTGATCAGTGATGTCCGAACGCTGCTGGATGCCATGCTCCTCCGCCAGTTCGGCGCAGATACGGGCCACCTCCGGGTCATCCACCGGCTTGCGGTCTTCATAACGGTAATAGCCGGCCTCGGTCTTCTGTCCGTGCCGGCCCTCAGCCATCAGTTTCTGGACCACCGCCCGGTAGGCGGGATCGTCCGGCAGGCCCCCGGCCTTGGCGTGCTCCTGCACCACCTTGGCGGCCACGTCCACGCCGGCCAGGTCGATCATGCGGCAGGGGCCCATGGCCAGACCCAGGGACTGTATGGCCCGGTCCACCTGGGCCGGGCTGGCGCCCTCCATGAGCAGGAATTCGGTCTCCCGCAGATAGGGCTCCAGCATGCGGTTGCCGATGAAGCCATAGCAGACGCCGGAGACCACCGGCACCTTGCCGATGGCCTTGGCCAGTTTCATGACGGTGGCCAGCACGTCCGGCGCGGTCTGTTCGCCGCGCACCACTTCCAGCAGGCGCATGACGTTGGCCGGGCTGAAGAAATGCATGCCCAGCACGTCCGTCGGCCGGCCGGTGGCGCGGGCCAGTTCGTCCACGTCCAGGGTGGAGGTGTTGCTGGCGATAATGGCGCCTTCCCGGCAGACCTGGCCCAGGCGGCCCAGCACCTGGCGTTTGATATCCATGTTCTCGAACACGGCCTCGATCACCAGGTCCGCCCCGGCGAGATCATCGTAGGACAGGGTGCCCTGGATGAGGGACATACGCTTTTCCACGTCGTCCATGGAAATGCGGCCCTTTTTCGCCGTGTTCTCGTAGTTGCGCCGGATCACGGCCAGGCCCTTGTCCAGCGCCTCCTGCTTCACTTCCAGCAGCTTCACCGGAATGCCCACGTTGGCGAAGTTCATGGCGATGCCGCCACCCATGGTGCCGGCCCCCACCACGCCCACGGTGCGGATCTCCCGCAGGGACAGATCCTTGGGAAGACCGGGGATCTTGGCAGCCTCCCGCTCGGCGAAGAAGCGGTAACGGAGCGCGGCGGATTCCCGGGATTCCCGGCACTCCTGGAACAGCCGCGCTTCCACCTGGACACCCTCGGGAAAGGGGCGGTTCACCGCCGCCTCCACGCACTGGATGATGCGTTCCGGTGCGGGGTTGCCGGTGGGCCGCCGCCGCAGCGATTCCCGGGCGTCCTGGAACAGGGATTCCGGCACGGTGGCCGGGTCCACCTGCATCTCGCTGATACGGCGTACCGGGGCATCCTGCTCGGCCCGCTCCTCGGCCACGGCGATGGCCCCTTCCAGGAGATCGGTCTTGACGATCTGGTCGATGAGGCCGGCCTCCAGGGCGCGGCCGGCATCAATAGGCTTGCCGGTGATGATCATGTCCAGCGCCAGACTGGCACCGGCAATGCGGGGCAGACGCTGGGTGCCGGCGGCGCCGGGCAGCAGCCCCAGGGTGACCTCCGGAAGCCCCACCCGGGTGCCGGGGCTGGCCACGCGGTAATGGCAGGCCAGCGCCAGCTCCAGGCCGCCGCCCAGGGCGGTGCCGTGGAGCGCGGCCACCACGGGCTTGTCCAGCCCCTCGATCATATCCAGGGTCTGGTGGAACAGACTGGCATCGAAATCCGGTGCTTCGAACTCGGCGATATCGGCACCGGCGACGAAAGTTCGGCCCGCGGTACAGAGCACCGCCGCCTTGATGGCGTCATCGTCCCGGACCTGCTCGAACGCCTGCTGCAGCCCGTCCCGCACCGCCCGGCCCAGGGCGTTCACCGGCGGCTTGTCGATGCAGACCACAGCTACGGAACCACGCTTCTCCAGGCTGACTACGGTACTCATCAAGGCTCCTCCAGAAATGGGTTTTTCCGACCGGAGAGCACCATAGCACGGGTTTGCGCCTTACGCGTAAGACTTTTCCTCCCGGCGGCACTCACCCCCGGGAGCGGCCCTGCTGCCAGCGCCAGCCCTTGGCGGACAACGTCTCCTGCAGGGCGCCCAGGGCCTCCTGCACGTCCGCCACCGGCCCGCGCAGGCCCAGCTCCAGCTCGAAGTCGGGCGGGCACCAGCGGGGCAGGCAGGAGATCTTCAACCCGGGATAGCGCGCCGTGAACGCCTCCAGCGTGGGCGTCATCTCGCTCTCGCGCACCCCGTGCACCACCAGGTTCTCCTCCGTGCGGCTCCCCACCGCATGAAGATGACCATAGCACTCATCCAGCACCCATTCGATCATGGGCCAGGCCATGTTGGGGAAACCGGGTACGAAATGGTGGTGATGGCAGGAAAAGCCGGGAACGCGGTTCACCGGATTGGGGATGATCCTGGCGCCCCGGGGGAACTCCACCATGCGCAAACGCTGCGGCGTGCCACCCGGACCGAACTGGGCTTCCAGCTCGCGCAGACCCTCCGGATGCGGCTCCACCGGAACCCCCAGCGCCTCGGCGGCGCACTGGCGGGTACGGTCGTCCGGCGTGCCGCCGATACCGCCGAAGCTGAACACCACATCGCCGGTGGCGAAGGTCTCCCGGAAGGAACGGGTGAGGCGGACCGGATCGTCACCCAGGTAACGGACCCAGTCCAATTCCAGGCCGCGCCGGGTCAGCATCTCGATGACCTTCGGCAGATGCCGGTCCTGGCGTTTTCCGGAAAGCAGTTCGTCGCCAATGATCACGGCGCCGAAGCCCTCGGGCTGGAATCGCTGCTCGGTCAAATCGGGTTCCTCCGGAAGCTCAGATGGCGTTCCACAGGCTCAGGCCCGCGGGCTGCCAGTTCAGGTACAACTGCTGGTCAATATACGGGTCAGGATGCCGGCGGAAATGATGGCGCAGGAGCGTCACCGGCACGATCAGCGGAATCATGCCCCGGCGGTAGTCGTGGATCAGCTCCGCCAGTTCCTGCCGGTCCTCGCCGCCCAGGGCCCGTTTCAGATACCCCATCAGATGGAACAGCACATCCGTATGCCTTTTACGGGTGGCCCGGTGGCGCAGAATCTCCATGAACGCCGCTCCGTACGCCGCCACCGCCTCGGCGGAGGGGCGACCCTTGAGTCCGGCCACGTAACGGCCCAGCTCCCGGGTCTTCTGCGGCTGATGCGCCATGAGCGCCAGCTTGTGCGCGGTGTGGAATGCCACCAGCCGCCGGGCGGTGACACCGGTGGCCAGCAGAGCCTGCCAGCGGCGGTAGGCGTACACCCGGCCGATGAAGTTCTCCCGCAGGACCGGATCATTGAGCCGCCCCTCCTCCTCCACCGGCAGCAGCGGCAGGGCTTCGGTCAGGGTGCGGGCGTAGGCGCCGCGGCTCTGCCCGGCGCTGGCGCCGCCGGCATCGTAGACCTTCACCCGGAACAGACCGCAACTGGGACTCCTGCTCTTGAACACATAACCGCTGATGGGGCCGAGCTCCCGCGCCATGCGGCGCCCGTAGGCCTCCAGCGGTTCGGTGACATCCAGCTCGCGGGTTTTCACGCCCACCACCCGCGGCCTTTCCGGATCGCCCTGGAGGCGGATCGGTTCCCGCGGCACCCCCAGGCCGATGGCCATTTCCGGGCACACGGGCTGAAGCTGGAAATAGCGGGCGAGCTGGTCCGCCACGAAACTGTCCCGCTTGTGCCCGCGGTCATAGCGCACGGTTTCGCCCAGCAGGCAGGAACTGACCCCCAGACGGACCGTCTCGGGGCCCGGCGGGGGCTCATGGCTGGCAGGATGCGGGTCGCTCATGCCCCATCCTCCTCCGGCAGCAGGCGGTGCAGGTCATTCAGGGAGCGGATCTCCAGATACTCCACCCGGGGCAGGTGCTCCGGCCAGGGCAGCCCCTGCCGGTTCAACCACACGGCGCGCATGCCGAATCGGGCGGCGCCCAACACGTCCGCCTCCGGATCATCGCCCACGTGCGCGGCCTGTTCCGGACGCAGGCCAAGCAGGCGGGTCACGGATTCGAACATCTCCGCGGCCGGCTTCGCCGCTCCCACCTGGGCTGCATAGATCGTCGTGTGAAAGTAGTGGCCCACGCCGATGCGGTGCACGTCGGCATTGCCGTTGGTCAGGGCCACCAGGGGATAACGCGGCCGCAGGCGCTCCAGCGTGGGCCGGGTTTCCTCGAACAGGCGCACCCGGTTGCGCCCCTCCAGGAACACCGCTAGCGCCCGGCGGGCCGCCTCCGGCGGGTAACCGCAGGCATCCGTGGCCAGCCGCAGGGTGCGCAGCCGCAGCTCACCCAGATTGTGGGTGATGGACGGATCCCGCCGCAGCACTTCCCGGCGCAGCTCCAGCATGGCGGCCCGGTCGAAGCGTTCCAGCACTTTCGGGTAATGCTCCCGGAAAAACGCCGCCATGTCCGCCTCGGCGCGCTCGATCACCTGTTCCAGCGACCACAGCGTCTCGTCCAGGTCAAAGCTCAGGGCACGTACCGGATCCAGGCTCACGCGCCTTCCTCCAGCCGGCGCCAGACACAGGGGCCGCCGGCGGCCTTGTCCAGGCGCTCCAGCCAGGCCTGGTGCGCCTCTTCCTCGGCAGTGGTGGGCGCCACCACCCGCAACCGGGGCCGATCCGCCGGCACGCGCCGTGGCGCCCGTGCTGCCGAACCGCCGGCGCCATGTCTCTGCTCATCCTCGCCGCCCAGGGACAGCGCCGTCTGCCCGCCGGTCATGGCCAGGTAGACCTCCGCCAGAATTTCGGCGTCCAGCAAAGCACCGTGGAGTTCCCGGTGGCTGTTGTCGATATCGTGCCGCCGGCACAGGGCATCCAGGCTGTTGCGCTGCCCCGGGTACATGCTCCGCGCCAGCACCAGGGTGTCGGTGACGGTGCAGATATCCGCCACCGTGGGCAAATCACGCTCCAGCAGGCTGAACTCGTAGTCGATGAAACCCACATCGAACGGCGCGTTGTGGATGACCAGATCCGCCCCCCGGATAAACTCCAGGAACTCCTCCACCAGGTCCGAGAAGCGGGGTTTGTCCTGCAGGAACTCATTGGTGATGCCGTGTACCTCCATCGCTCCGGCATCCACCTGGCGATCGGGCTGGATGTAACGGTGGAAGGTACGCCCGGTCTTGCGCCGGTTCACCAGTTCCAGACAGCCGATCTCGATAATGCGGTGTCCCTGGCTGGTATCCAGACCCGTGGTTTCGGTATCCAGCACTACCTGTCGCATCGCACACTCCCGTTCATCTCGTCGATTCCGCGGTTGGCCAACGCGTCGGCGCGTTCATTGCCGTCATGTCCGCTGTGCCCGCGAACCCAGTGCCAGTGGACCCGGTGCTGCTGCACCAGGGTGTCCAGCTCCTGCCACAGATCGGCATTCTTGACCGGCTTGCGGGCAGCGGTCTTCCAGCCGCGGCGCTTCCAGTCCGGCAGCCATTCGGTCATTCCCTTGCGCACGTACTGGGAATCCGTGGTCAGGTGGACTTCGCAGGGCTGCCGCAATGCCTTCAGCCCCTGGATCGCCGCCATGAGCTCCATCCGGTTGTTGGTGGTTTCCGGCTCGCCGCCATGGAGGGCCTTCTCATGCCCGTTCCAGCGCAGCAGCACGCCCCAGCCTCCGGGGCCGGGATTGCCCCGGCAGGCGCCGTCGGTGAACAGTTCAACTGTCTTCATATCCATTGTATCGATGCATGCCCCTCTCAGGCGGCCATGGGCCGCCGGCAGGGCGCCTGGCAGGCGCCGGGAATGGGGCGGGGAAACATCGGCCGCCGGACCCGTGCCGGCATCCCGGGCGGGCGCAGGCCCGCGACACGTTTGCGGCTGACCAGTACATGCACCCCGCCGGACCAGGGCAGCAACCGCCCACCGAGTCGCTCCAGCGGCTGCAGACGGCGCTGCAGCGCCTGCCGGTTCAACGGTGGACGGAAAAACGCCGTGCGTCCGGGCAGGGGTTCCAAGTCCAACAGGGTACACCAGTCCCGGACACGGCGGGCCGGGAAATACTGCCCGCCGGGGGGGCCCGACAACCGCTGCGCCGAAACCACCCGACCCAGCCCCCAGAGGCTCACGGGGTTGAAGCCCACCACCAGCAGGAGCCCCTCCGGCACCAGGATCTGGGCCGCCTGGCGCAGGACTTCGCACGGGTCCTGGGCCCACTCCAGCGCATGCAGCAGCACCATCACATCCACACTGGCGGCCCGGAACGGCAAGGCTTCCGCCCGGGCAACGGCGGTCACCGCGGGCCCGGGTTCCGCCGCCAGGCAGCATGCCGGTCCGATGCCCGGCGGCAGGGCTTCCCCGTGCCCCGCGAACTGGACCAACCGTCCGGTGCAACGCCCGCCCAGCACTTGCCCCACAGCATCCCGCTCCGCCTCAGCCAACAGCCGGCCCAGCGGCGTGCGGAACCACGCACTCAGCGCCTGGATTTTCGGATCATCTGCCATGGACGCGCCTCCTGGCGACCAAACGACCCGCCGGATGGACTACGCTTTCAGGAGGCAAGCCCTGGCCTCCCTCCTGAAAAGGTCAATTACGGGACCGCTTCAGTGATTGACCAGAACCACGAAGACGGTAGCATTAGCCAACATGATAACCGTGAAGCCCGTTCCTGCGTTCAATGACAACTATATCTGGCTGCTCCAGCGGGAGGGAGCCCCCGACTGCGTCGTGGTGGACCCGGGTGACCCGGTGCCGGTGCTGAACGTGCTGGCGGAGCAGGATCTGGCGCTGGCGGGCATTCTGATCACCCATCACCACCCGGATCACACGGGCGGCGTGGGGGAGTTGCTGGAACATCGCCAGGTCCCGGTGTACGGCCCCGCCGGCGAGACCATTCCCGGCCGGACCCAGGCGCTCCGGGAAGGCGACACGGTCTATCTGGACGCCCTGGATCTGGAGCTGGGCGTGCTGGAGGTACCCGGACACACTGCCGGGCATATCGCTTATTACGGCCAGGGCATGCTGTTCTGCGGCGACACCCTGTTCGCCGGGGGCTGCGGCCGGCTGTTCGAGGGCACGCCGGAGCAGATGTACCAGTCCCTGGAGAAGCTGACGGGGCTGCCGCCCGACACCCGCATCTATTGCGCCCACGAATACACCCTGGCAAACCTGCGATTCGCCATCCGGGTGAATCCGGGCAACACCGCCCTGCAGGAACGCCTGCAGCAGGTGGAGGCCCTGCGCGCGGCCGACCGCTGCACGCTGCCGTCCACCATCGATGAGGAATGCCGGACAAACCCGTTCCTGCGTTCCGGTGATCCCGATGTGAAACAGCACGCAGAAAACTGGGCCGGAAAGCGATTGACTGATCCCGTCCAGGTGTTCGCCGCCGTCCGGGCATGGAAGGACGCCGGCTGAACCGGGGCCCCACGCGATAACGACCAGGCTGATAACGGTCAGCGTTCGCGCCCCGCCAACAGGAGATCCTGATTGTGACATCATCCAGACGCCTGTTCGTGGCGCTGGCGTGCAGCCTCTGGCTGGCGGCCTGCGCACAGCTCCCGTCCGGCCGCGATGACGCGCCGTCCGACGGGGAGACCGCCGTCGACCACCAACTCTGGCCGGATTTCATGGAACGCCCCGGGCAACTGGCGGCGGAGGCCCCACCGGCAGCCATCGTGGAGGGTTCACCGTACCCGGATGATCTCTGGGCACGGATCCGCCACGGCTTTGCCATGGAACACGTGGACGACCCGCGGGTCGCCCGGGAAATCGCCTACTACAGCCGCCATGGCCGCTACATGGACCGCGTGGCGGAGCGGGCGACGCCCTACCTGTACCACATCGTCTCCGAGCTGGAGGCCCGCGGGATGCCGACAGAGCTGGCGCTGCTGCCGGTGGTGGAAAGCGCCTTCCAGCCCTTCGCCTATTCCCACGGACGCGCCGCCGGCATCTGGCAGTTCATTCCCGGCACCGGACGCCACTACGGGCTGCGTCAGAGTTGGTGGTACGACGGCCGCCGGGACGTGATCGCATCCACCGAGGCCGCGCTCACCTACCTGGAGCGGCTGAACGACATGTTTGATGGGGACTGGCACCTGGCCCTGGCCGCCTACAATGCCGGTGAAGGAACGGTGATGCGCGCCATACGCCGCAACGCACAGCAGGGCAAGCCCACGGACTACTGGAATCTGCCCCTGCCCGCGGAAACCCGCCAGTATGTGCCGCGGCTGCTGGCCATCCGGGCCCTGGTGGAGGATCCCCATGCCCATGGCCTGGAGCTGGTCAGCATTCCGGACGAGCCGTACCTGGGCGTGGTGGACGTGGGTTCCCAGATCGATCTGGCGCTGGCCGCTGATCTCGCGGAGCTGGAACTGGATGAACTCTACCGCCTGAACCCCGGTTACAACCGCTGGGCCACGGATCCGGAGGGGCCACACCGGCTGGCCCTGCCGCTGGACCGCATCGACGGTTTCCAGGCCCGGCTGGCCGAGCTGCCGGAGGATCAGCGTGTGCGCTGGCAACGGCACCAGGTCCAGCGTGGCGAGACGCTGGGGCAGATCGCCCGCCGCTACCGGACAACGGTGGCCACGCTACAGGAAACCAACAACCTGAACGGCCACATCATCCGCGCCGGTTCCTATCTGCTGGTCCCCACTGCCAGCCAGCCGGCGAACCAGTACGCATTGTCGGCGGAACAGCGGCAACTGCGCCAGCAGAACCGGGAGCGTAACGGACAGCGCGTCCAGCATACGGTGCAACGCGGCGACACCTTCTGGGGGCTCTCGCGGCGCTACGGCGTGGGCGTGCGGGAGCTGGCCCAGTGGAACAGCATGGCACCCGGGGACACGCTACGGCCGGGCCAGACACTGGTGATCTGGACCCGCCAGGGCGGCCACCAGCAGGTTGCCGCCAGCGGACCTCCCCAGGGGCAACCCATCATCCAGCGCGTGACCTATACCGTGCGCCAGGGGGATTCCCTCTACCGCATCGCGCAGCGGTTCAACGTCTCCGTGAACGACCTGCGGGGCTGGAACAATCTGCCGGAGGGCCGCTACCTGCAGCCCGGCCAGCGGCTGACCCTGCACGTGGACGTGCGCGCCCAAAGCGGAAGCATCTAGGCCGGATTGATTAACGTCGGCGATCCGCCCTGCGGGCGGCTGCCGACCTGCGGTGCTTTCCGGGATCTCCGGACACGGTGGCTATCCGTAGGTCGGAAGCCCCGCGGAGCGGGGATCTCCGACAACCAGCCACAGCCGCCGACGCCCCCTACCGGTGGCTGTCCGGCAGGGTGATGTTCAGCTCGAGGATGTCGTAGTCCCCCTCCTTCTCGAGCTGGATCTGCACCGCGTCCCGGTCCACCTCCACATACTTGCGGATCACGTCCAGCAACTCCTCTTGAAGCGCGGGGAGATAATCCGGCCCGCCGGTGTGGGCTCCGGCCCGTTCCCGGGCCACCAGGATCTGCAGCCGCTCCTTGGCCACCTTCGCGCTCCGCTTTCGCTGGGAGCGGAAATATCCAAGCAGATTCATGACTCAGCTCCCGAACAGGCGGCCGAACAGGCCTTTTTTCTGTGCTTCCAGGAAACGGTGTGGGCGATCCTCGCCCAGAAAACGGGCTACGGCATCCTGGTACGCCTGACCCGCATCGGTGTCCTCCTCCAGAATCACCGGAACGCCGGCATTGGAGGCGTTGAGCACGGCCTTGGACTCCGGGATCACCCCCAGCAGGTCGATGCCGAGGATTTCCCTGACATCCTCCACACTCAGCATGTCCCCCTGCTTCACCCGCTCCGGCGAGTAGCGCGTGAGCAGCAGATGCTCCCGGACCGGCTCGCGGCCCTCCTCGGCCCGTCGGGATTTACTGGAGAGTATGCCCAGGACGCGATCGGAGTCGCGCACCGAGGAGACTTCGGGATTGGTCACCACGATGGCCTCGTCCGCATGGTACATGGCCATCATGGCACCTCGCTCAATGCCCGCAGGGGAATCGCAGACGATGTAGTCGAAATCCCGGGCGAGCTCCTCCATGACCCGCGCCACCCCCTCGTCGGTGAGGGCGTCCTTGTCCCGGGTCTGGGAAGCCGCCAGGATGTACAGGCCGTCCACCCGCTTGTCCTTGATCATGGCCTGATTCAGGGTGGCTTCCTGGTTGATCACGTTGACGAAATCGTAGACCACACGACGTTCGCAACCCATGATCAGATCCAGATTCCGCAGGCCCACGTCGAAATCCACCACCACGGTGCGGTGCCCCGCCCTGGCCAGCCCCGTGCCCAGGGCCGCGCTGGTCGTGGTCTTGCCCACGCCCCCCTTGCCGGAGGTGACCACAACAATTCTTGCCACTGTCCCGTCCTCCAATGCGTGCAGCGGCCCCCCGGGGCCGCTTCGGATGTCTGTTACAGCCTGCGGATGTCCAGGCTTTCCCCTGCCAGGCTCACCTGTACCGGTCGGCCCAGCAGACTCGGATCGAATTGCTCGTTGACGCTGTAGGTTCCGGCCACCGACACCAATTCGGCGCGGAAGCCCTGGCAGAAAATGCGCGCGCCGGCGTCGCCCCGCACGCCGGCCAGCGCCCGGCCGTTGAGCGTGCCATAAACATGAATATGGCCATCGGCCAGCAGCTCCGCGCCCGGACTTACCGACGACAGTATGATGAGATCCCCACCCCGTGCATAGAGCTGCTGACCGGAACGGACCGGCTGCGTGATCACCAGGCTGGGAGAACGGTCCGGCGCCTCGGCCTCCGCCTTCCGCGCCGGCGCCGGCGGCTCACCACCGCCCCCGAACACCCCCAGGCCGGCAGCTTCCGCGGCCTGCAGCCAGGGGCCGTCTCCCCCGCGGATACCCACGGGTACGAATTCCCGCGCCCGCAGCAAGCCCACGAGGCCGGCCAGATCCAGATGCAGATCGGTATCGGCCACCGCCTCCACATCCAGGATGACGGGCAGGTGACGAAAAAAATCCGGCGCCTCTTCCACCTTGCGGTCGACGGCCTCTGCCAGGATTTCAACGGAAGGATTCAACAGCCGGAGCACCGTCAGGGTCATCATGCGACCCTTGAGCTCCAGCGCGGGCTTGCTTTCGGTACGCTGACTCATCCCTGCCCTTGGTGTGGTGGCCGATGGCATCGGCCCGGGTGAAAACAGGCGCCGCCCGCCGGCATCGGCCGACGGGCGCGGATGCGCTTTAGGAAGCCCTGATCGATTCCCATGGTGCTCTACGGAGCCCTTCGAGCGCGCTGACAAGGCGGTTTTGCGGCGCTTGCCAAGGGCCCGCCATTGCCTGCGAGCCGCGCCTTGCCCCCGAACACGCTGCAAAGCCAGAGCACCATGGGAATCGATCAGGGCTTCCTTTATAGCGTGGCGACGACGGGGGGTTCAAGGCGTCGCCACACAGCGACCGTCCGCATTGCCCCCTTCACCCGTCCGCAAGCAGGCGGTTCATGCGCTGCACGAAGGCGGCAGGATCCTCCAACTGGCCGCCTTCCATCAACAGGGCCTGCTCGTAAAGCAGGTGAGCCCACTCCTGGATGCGCTCATCGTCTTCCTGCGCCTGCAGACGCTCCACCAGCACATGATCCGGGTTGATTTCCAGGCTGGGCTTGCCCGTAGGGAACGGGTGACCGGCGGCCTTGAGCATGCGCTGCATGCTGAGCGCGAATTCATGTTCCCCCACCACCAGGCAGGCGGGGGAATCGGTCAGGCGGCGGCTGACGCGTACGCCGTCCACCTTGTCCCCCAGCGCCTTCTCCAGCCGCTCCACCAGCGGTTTCAGCGCTTCCTCCGCCTGCTCACGGCCGGCCTTGTCCTCCTCGGTGGCCCCCAGCTTGTCCAGGTCCAGTTCACCCTTGGCCGCGGACACCAGTTTCTTGCCGTCAAATTCCTGCAGGTGGCTCACTGCCCATTCGTCCACCGGATCGCCCAGCAGGAGCACCTCCACGCCATGCTTGCGGAACACTTCCAGATGCGGGCTGTTGCGGGCCGCGTTGAAGCTGTCGGCGGTGACGTAGTAAATGGCCTCCTGTCCATCCTTCATGCGCCCGATGTAATCCTTCAGGGAAACCACCTCGTCCGGCTGGTCGGTATGCGTGGAGGCGAAACGGAGCAGGCCGGCGATACGTTCCCGGTTGCCGAAGTCCTCCGCCGGGCCCTCCTTGAGCACACGGCCGAAGGTTTTCCAGAACTCCCCATAGCTCTCCGGCTCGTTCTCGGCCATCTTCTCCAACTGATCCAGCACACGCTTGACGCTGGCGGCGCGGATGCGGTCGATCTGCCGGTTGTGCTGCAGAATCTCCCGGGAGACGTTCAGCGGCAGATCGTCGGAGTCGATCACACCGCGCACGAACCGCAGGTAGCGGGGCATCAGCTGGTCCGCATCATCCATGATGAACACCCGCTTCACATACAGCTTCACGCCGTGGCGGCCTTCCCGGTCCCATAGATCGAACGGCGCGCGCTTGGGGATGTAGAGCAGGGATGTGTAGCTCTGGTTGCCCTCCACCTTGTTGTGCATCCAGCACAGCGGCTCCTCGAAATCGTGCGCCACGTGCTTGTAGAACTCGATGTACTGCTCGTCGCTGATCTCGGTCTTGGGCCGCATCCACAGGGCACTGGCCTTGTTGACCGTTTCCTCGCCGGGCTCCTTGTCCTTGTCATCATCCCCGTGGCGTTCTTCCGGCATGCGGATGGGAAGGTCGATGTGATCGGAATAGGTGCGGATGATCTGCCGCAGCCGGTAGCCGTCCAGAAACTCGTCGGCGTCCTCCTTGAGGTGCAGAACGACCTCGGTGCCCCGCTGCGGGCGCTCCACGGTTTCGATGACATACTGCCCGTCCCCGGACGACTCCCAGCGCACGCCTTCGGCGGCCGGGGTGCCGGCCTTGCGGGTGAACACCGTGACCCGGTCGGCGACGATGAACGCCGAATAGAAGCCGACCCCGAACTGGCCGATGAGACGGGAGTCCTTGGCCTGATCCCCGGAAAGCTGTTTCAGAAACTCCCGGGTGCCGGAACGGGCGATGGTACCGAGGTTCTCCTGGACCTCGTCCCGGGTCATGCCCACGCCGTTGTCCCGGACGGTGATGGTGCGGGCGTCCTTGTCGTAGCCGACGTGAATCGCCAGCTCACCATCGCCCTCCAGCAGGCTCTCGTCCTGCAGCGCCTGAAAGCGGAGCTTGTCCGCCGCATCCGAGGCATTGGAAATCAGTTCGCGCAGAAAGATCTCACGGTTGCTGTACAGGGAGTGGATCATCAGATCCAGCAACTGCCGGACCTCGGTCTGGAACTCCCGGGTTTCCTTGCGCGCAGCAACGCTCATGGTTCGGTACTCCCTCGAAGACGCGGTTGAACGGTAACGCGTTCTTAGTGGGAGCGGTGGGGGTTTTTTTCAAGGGGTGGGCGTGGCTTGACGTCGGAGATCCCCGCTACGCGGGGCTTCCGACCTACGATGATGGCGGTATGGTCCGGTGTTGCGACGAACCGGACTGCAGCGTAGGTCGGAAGCCGCGCGCCAAGCGCGGATCTCCGACGTCAATCAAAACGCGCGGCCGTCAGAACAGATCCGGCGTTTCCAGCGGGTCCACCTTGGCCTGGCGGCCGCCCTTGAACTCCCGGGCGGTGATCCATTCCCCGGTGACCATCTGCTTGTAGCTCATGCCGGGGCCCACCATGGGGTAGACGCCGGCGTCCGGATCGATCATCACCTCCAGGAACGCCGGCCCCTTGAAGTCCACGAAGGCCTTCAACACCGCCGGCAGGTCCTCCTTCTCCGTCACCCGGCGGGCAAACTCGAAACCGTCCGATTCCGCCGCCTTGATGAAATCCTTGCGGTGCAGGGTCTTGTCGGAAGCCGAATAGTTCTCGTTGAAGAACAGCTTCTGCCACTGCCGCACCATGCCGTCGCCCTGGTTGTTCAACAACAGCACCTTCACCGGCAGGTTGTAATTGGTGACGGTTTCCAACTCCCCCAGGTTCATGCGGATGCTGCCGTCCCCGTCGATATCCAGGACGATCCTGTCGGGACAGGCGAACTGGGCGCCGATGGCCGCCGGGAGACCGAAGCCCATGGTGCCCATGCTGCCCGACGTGAGCCACAGCCGCGGCTCGCGGAAATCGAAGTACTGCGCCGCCCACATCTGATGCTGCCCCACTCCCGTACTGACGATGGCGCGGCCGTCGGTGAGCTTGTTCAGCTCCTCGATCACGTAGTGCGGCTGAATCAGCACCGAATCCCGGTCGTAGTTCATCGGGTGATTGCGGCGCAACTGCTGCACGTGCTTCGCCCAGGGGCTGAAATCCTTGTCGAATCCCTGCTTGCGGCCGTGGGTCAGCAGTTGACGCAGGCTGCGCCCGGCCTCTCCCACATGGGCCCAGTCCACCAGCTTGACCTTGCCGATTTCCGCCGCATCGATATCGATATGCGCCACATGCTCGGCCAGGGGCGCGAACTCCTCCACCTTGCCGGCCA
>JAFIFU010000119.1 GCA_020831885.1 Ectothiorhodospiraceae bacterium | reverse complement strand
GGGCGGCCCCGGAGGCCGCCCGCCCCCCGGAACACAATTTGGAGAATCCCCATGACCGACTCGGTGCTGGTCAACAAGGCACAGGGCGTGCTCACCGTCACCCTGAACCGTCCCGAAAAGCGCAACGCCCTCGCCGGCGGGATGTACACCACCATGGAACAGGCCATGCGGGACGCCATGGCCGACGAAGAGGTCCGCGCGGTGCTGATCCTCGCGGAGGGGGAGCATTTCTGCGCCGGGAATGATTTGCAGGATTTCGGCAGCAAGGGGGCGAAGGCCGCCGCCCAAGGGACCAGTCCGGCCATGCGGTTCATCCAGTTCATGCTGGGCTTCGACAAGCCACTGATCGCCGCGGTCCGGGGTTCCGCCGTGGGCATCGGCACCACACTCCTGCTGCACTGCGATCTGGTGCTGGCCAGCGAGACGGCGCGCTTCGCCCTGCCCTTCACCCGGCTGGGCCTGGTTCCGGAATTCGGCTCCAGTTTCCTGCTGCCGCACCTGGCGGGCCGGGTGCAGGCCAGTCACGTGCTGCTTACCGGCGAGACCTTCGACACGGAGCAGGCCGTGCGGCTGGGCATCGTCTCCCAGCCGGTCAGCGATAAGGAGCTGGACAGCCTGGCCCGGCAGCGGGCGGATGAACTGGCGGAGCTCCCTCCCCAGGCGCTGCGCGCCACCAAGCGGCTGTTGCAGAGTGCGGCGTACCGGCAGCAACTGAGCCAGGCCGTGGATGCGGAACGGGAGGCCTTCGCCCGGGGACTGGCCTCCACCGAGCACCAGGAAGCGGTGACCGCCTTCTTCGAGAAGCGCAAGCCGGATTTCGGCCGCCCGGCCTGAGCCCGGGGGCGTTCCCGGCTGCCGGCCCGGCGGCCCGGTCCGGCGCCGGCGGGCCTCCACGGCGCCGCTTGAACCCGGGCGTCTCCTGGTCTTCACTGGGGAATGGTGTTTCCCCACACGGAGAGCAGACAGGGAACGACAGGGAGGCCGCGCCCATGGACCATGACACCCCACGCCATTTCTCGGATCAGGAGTACGCGCTTCGCCGGGAGCGGGTCCGGGAACGCATGCGGCAGCGCGGCCTGGACGCCTGCCTGATCGCCAGCCCGGAGAACATCTATTACCTCACCGGGCTGGACCACATGGGGTATTTCGCTTACCAACTGCTGATTCTCCCGGCCAAGGGCCAGCCCATCCTGCTCACCCGCGCCATGGAGCGGGCCACGGTCCGTGACCAGGTGCCGGACGTTGTCCACGTTGGCTATGCGGACGGCACCGAACCCCCCGCGGGGTTACAGCAGAACCTGGCGGTACAGGAACCCTGGGCCAACACCGCGGGCATCCCGACCCGGGATCTGCGCCGCCGGCCGCCCCGGGCACCTTCGGCGGCGGTGGCGGAAACCGTACGGGCGCTCACCGATGCCGGTCTGGCCGGAAGCGTACTGGCCCTGGACCAGAACAGCACGTTCCTGCCCTACAGCATCGCGGAAGGCATCATGGACGGCACGCCCGATGCGGACTGGCAGGATCTGGGCAACCTGGTGGACAACGTGCGGATCCTGCAGTCGCCGGCGGAGCTGGAACTCACCCGTCAGGCGGCACGTATTTCCGATTCCATGCTGCTGTCCGCCATTGCCGCCGCCGGCGAGGGTATCAACAGTTGCGACGTGATGGCGGCCATCTACGACGCCATGTTCCGCCGCGGCGGCACCTATCCGGGCTTTGTCCCGCTGGTGCGCTCCACCTCCAACCTGGACCACGAGCACGGCACCTGGGAGGACCGGTGGCTTGAGGCCGGCGACCTGTTGTTCCTGGAGATGGCGGGCTGCATCCGCCGCTACCACGCCCCCATGGGGCGCTTCGTCTTCATCGAGAAGGCACCCCGGGAGGCGTACCGCATCAATGCCATCTGCCAGGAAGCCATGGAGGAGGCGGCCGCCGCCATCCGCCCGGAAGCCCGGGCCGGCGACGTGTACGAGCAGTGGCAGTCCGTGCTCAACACACACGGGCTGGAACGGTACACACGGCATCACTGCGGCTACTCCGTGGGCATCGGCTATCCACCGAGCTGGTCCGGCAGCGGCGTGCCGGTGGGCCTGCGGCGCAACTCCGACATGGAGCTGAAGGAGGGCATGGTGTTCCACCTGATGAGCTGGCTGCTGCGTTCGGAACTGGGCGACGCGTTTCTCTCCGACACCATCGTGGTGACGGCGGAGGGCTGCCAGTTCCTGACCACGGTGAACCGCGATGTGATCGTTCGCTGACAGGCGGCCCCGGCGCCGCTCAGCCGCGCAAGGCTTGCCAGTCCTTGCCCATGGCCCCAGAATTGGGTTTTCGTCCAACACGGGTCACCGCCGATGGAAGACATCGCAAGCTTGCGCCGCATTCTGGACCAGTGCCGCACCATCGCCGTGGTGGGCTTGTCCAACAAATGGTTCCGCCCCAGCTTCTTCGCCGCCAAGTACATGCAGGATCACGGCTACCGGATCATCCCGGTCAACCCTGCCTATGAGGAAGTGCTGGGCGAACGCTGCTATCCGGACCTGAAGCGCATTCCCGAACAGGTGGACATGGTGGACGTCTTCCGCCGCCCCGAGGAAGTGCCGCCGCTGGTGGAGGACGCCATCGCCATCGGCGCCCGCTGCCTCTGGCTGCAGATCGGGGTGGTGCACGAGGAGGCCGCCGCCCGGGCCCGCGCCGCCGGGCTGGACGTGGTCCAGGACCGCTGCGTGAAGATCGAACACGGCCGCCTGTTCGGCGGCCTGAACTGGATGGGCGTGAACACCCGGGTGATCTCCGCCAAGCGCCCCGTTGCCCGCTGACAGGATTCCCCATGGCTGACCACGACTTCGGATTTGAAACCCTGTGCCTGCACGCCGGCCAGATCCCGGACGCCGCCACCGGCAGCCGGGCGGTGCCCATCTACCAGACCACGTCCTATGTGTTCGACAGCACCGATCACGCCGCCAGCCTGTTCAACCTGCAGACCTTCGGCAACATCTACAGCCGCATGACCAACCCCACCACAGCGGTGCTGGAGGAGCGGGTGGCGGCGCTGGAGGGCGGCCGGGCCGGGCTCGCCGTGTCCTCGGGCATGGCGGCGCAGATGACCGCCCTGCTCACGCTGTGCGAACAGGGCGACGAGATCGTGGCCGCGCGCACGCTCTACGGCGGCACGGTCAGCCAGTTGGACGTCACTTTCCGCAAGCTGGGCATCAACGTCGTGTTCGTGGACCCGGAGGATCCGGAGAACTTCCGCCGGGCCATCACGGACAGGACCCGCTGTCTGTACGGGGAGACCATCGGCAACCCCCTGGGCAACGTGCTGGACATCCGGGCAGTGGCGGACATCGCCCACGAGGCCGGGCTGCCGCTGGTGGTGGACAACACCCTGGCCAGCCCCTACCTGTGCCGGCCCATCGAGCACGGGGCGGATATCATCGTGCACTCCGCCACCAAGTTCCTGGGCGGCCACGGCACCACCATGGGCGGCGTCATCGTGGAGTCCGGCAGGTTCCCCTGGGACAACGGCCGGTTCCCGCAGATGGTGGAGCCTTCCAGCGGCTACCACGGGGTGCGCTTCTACGAGACCTTCGGCGACTTCGCCTTTGTCACCAAGGCCCGGCTGGAGACCCTGCGCACCCTGGGGGCGACGCTATCACCGATGAACGCCTTCCTGCTCCTTCAGGGCGTGGAAACCCTGCCGGTGCGTATGGATCGGCACTGCGAGAACACGCTGGGAGTGGCCCGTTTCCTGGAAGCGCATCCGCAAGTGGGCTGGGTGAAGTACGCGGGGCTGGAAAGCAGCCCCTACTACGGACTGGCCCGGCAATACCTGCCCAAGGGGGCCGGCGCCATCCTCACCTTCGGCGTGCGGGGCGGACACGAGGCCGGCGTGCGCTTCATCGAGCGTTGCCAGTTCCTCAGCCACCTGGCCAATGTGGGTGACGCGAAAACCCTGGTCATCCACCCGGCATCCACCACCCACCGCCAGTTGAACGAGGAGCAACTGGCCGCCGCCGGTGTGAGCCCGGACATGATCCGCCTCTCCATCGGCCTGGAGACGCTGGACGACATCCTCTGGGACATCGATCAGGCACTGACGGACGGCAGCTAGGGAAACACTGATCTATTCCCATGGTGCTCTGGCTTTGCAGCGTGTTCGGG